>NZ_JBSHNE010000008.1:0-88084 GCF_053646035.1 Streptomyces sp. NPDC055287
GGGCACGGAAGCGGCCGTGGAGGCCTCACCGGCGAAGGAGCCGGCCCTCACCTCCTGACCCGCGACTCCTGTACGGCGCCCGTGTCCCTCGGACACGGGCGCCGTCGCCGTACGGGCCCGGATGTGCCCACTCGTGCCCGAATCTGTTTACATGCGCGCAACCTGGCCGTACTCTGCGAGATAAACCACAGGTTCGGGCATCGAACGGATGTAATCCCACATGTACGCACCGGAGCGCCAGCAGGAGATCCTCCGCCTCGCACGCGAGAGCGGACGGGTGGACGTGCTCTCCCTCGCCGACACCTTCCAGGTCACCGCCGAGACCGTCCGCCGCGACCTCAAGTCCTTGGACCGTGCGGGTCTCCTGCGCCGCGTGCACGGCGGCGCCATCCCGGCCGGCCGCCTCGACTTCGAGCCCGACCTGGCCGAGCGCGAGTCCACCGCCGCCGACGAGAAGGACCGCATCGCACGCGCCGCCCTCGCCGAACTGCCGGAGACCGGCAGCGTCATCCTCGACGCCGGCTCGACCATCGGCCGCCTCGCCGCCGACGTACCGCTGGAGTGCGGCCTCACCGTCGTCACCCACGCGCTGCCCGTCGCTGCCCGGCTGGCCGACCACCCGGGCATCGACCTGCACCTCGTCGGAGGCCGGGTGCGGCACCGCACGCGCGCCGCCGTCGACGCGTGGGCGCTGCGGGCGTACGGCGAGATCCGCGCCGACGTCGCCTTCCTCGCCACCAACGGGTTCTCGCCCCCCGGCGGCCTCACCACCCCCGACCTCGCCGAGGCGGCCGTGAAGCGGGCGGTCGTCGCGGGCGCCCGCCGCATCGTCCTGCTGGCCGACTCCGCCAAGTACGGGCAGGAGCACTTCGCCCGCTTCGGCGGCCTGGCCGACGTGGACCTGCTCATCACCGACACCGGCCTGAGCCCCGAAGACGCCGACGCCATCAGGGCCGGCGGCACCGAAGTCCAGTGTGTTTAGGAACCACATGATCCTCACCGTCACCCCGAACCCCAGCCTGGACCGGACGTACGAAGTCCCCGCCCTGGAGCGCGGGGAGGTGCTGCGCGCCACCGCCGACCGGATGGACCCGGGCGGCAAGGGCGTCAACGTCTCGCGCGCCGTCGCGGCGGCCGGCCGCCGCACCATCGCCGTCATGCCGCTGGGCGGGGCGCCGGGCGCGCTCATGGCGGAGCTCCTGCACAAGGAGGGCATCGAGGTGGCGCCGGTGCGGGTAGCCGGCCACACCCGTTCCAACATCACGATCGTCGAGCCGGACGGCACCCTGACCAAGATCAACGCACCGGGCCCCGCGCTCTCGCCCGCTGAATCCGAGTCGCTCCTCACCACGACCCGGAGCCGGTCGGCGGGCGCGTCCTGGATCGCCTGCTGCGGCAGCCTCCCGCAGGGCCTGGCCCCCGAGTGGTACGCCGAACTCGTCGCCCGCGCGCACCGGGCGGGCGCCCGCATCGCCCTGGACACCTCGGGCGCGTCCCTCCTGGCGGCACTCCGCGAGCGCCCGGACGTGGTGAAGCCCAACGCCGAGGAACTGGCCGAGGCGACCGGCCGCCCCCTCGCCACGGTCGGCGACGCCGTCAGGGCGGCGCGGGAACTCCGGGACGCCGGCGCGCGCACGGTCCTGGCCAGCCTCGGCGCCGACGGGCAACTGCTCCTGGGCGACGAGGGCACGTATTACGCCACCGCGCACGTCACCCGGGTGCGCAGCAACGTCGGCGCGGGCGACGCCTCCCTCGCCGGCTTCCTCACGGCGGGCGGCGAGGGCCCGGACGCCCTCGTCTCGGCCGTAGCGCACGGCGCCGCCGCCGTACGACTCCCGGGCAGCGTCATGCCGACGCCCGCCGACCTCGACCCCGCCGCGGTCACGGTGACCGCCGACATCCCCCTCGACCGCGCGCTGGCGGAGCCGGCCGCACGACCCCCACGAAGGAGCCCGCGATGAGCCAGATGATCACCGCGGACCTGGTCGACCTCGACCTGGCCGCCGCTACGAAGGAAGAGGCGGCACGCTCGCTGGCCGCGCGCATGGTGGCGCTCGGCCGTGTGACCGACCTCGACGGCTTCCTCGCCGACGTCGCCGCGCGCGAGGCGCAGATGCCGACCGGCCTGGACGGCGGCATCGGCATCCCGCACTGCCGCAGCGCACACGTCACCGAGCCGACGCTGGCCTTCGGGCGCAGCGCCCAGGGCATCGACTTCGGCGCCCCCGACGGCCCGGCGGACCTGATCTTCCTGATCGCGGCCCCGGCGGGCGCGGACGACGCGCACCTGACGATCCTGTCGGCCCTGGCCCGCCACCTGATGAACGAGGACTTCACGACGGCCCTTCGCGCGGCCGAGGCTCCGGAGGACACGGCGGCCCTGATCCGCGGCGACACCCCGCCGGGCGCGCCCGGCGCCGGTTCGCGGACCGAGGCGCCGGGAGGGGGTGTACCGGGGCGCTCCCCGCAAGGTACCGAACGCGACGAGCCCGGAGATCACGCAGCGGTACCCGAACCTCCGGCACCCGAGGAGACGCCCGAGCGCGTCACCGCCCCCGAAGCCGGCGCTCCCCGGGCCACCGCCGCCGAAGGCACCACCCCACCGGCCGGCCCTGGCCCGGTGCCCCGCTTCAAGATCGTCGCCGTCACCTCCTGCCCCACCGGCATCGCGCACACGTACATGGCCGCCGAGGCGCTGGAACGGGCCGCGACAGCCGATGACATCGAGCTGACCGTGGAGACCCAGGGCTCAGCAGGCTTCACGCGCCTGGACCCCGCCGTGATCGCCGCGGCGGACGGCGTGATCTTCGCGCACGACGTGCCCGTGCGCGACAAGGAGCGGTTCGCCGGCAAGCCGACGGTCGACGTGGGCGTCAAAGCGGGCATCAACCGCCCGGCCGAACTCATGACCGAAGTACGCGCCAAGGCAGAGCGTGGCGAGGTCACCTCACCGGCCAAGGGCTCACCGGTCGACGAGGCCGGAGCCCCGGGCGAAGGCTATGGAACAAAGCTCCGCAAGTGGCTGATGTCCGGCGTGAGTTACATGGTCCCGTTCGTGGCAGCGGGCGGCCTGCTCATAGCCCTGGGCTTCGCCATCGGCGGCTACGAGATCGACAAGGCCCCGTCGGTCATCGAGCACTTCGCCTGGGCGGACACCACCAGCTGGGCCGCCCTGATGTTCCAGATCGGCGGCCTGACCTTCGGCTTCCTGGTCCCGGTCCTGGCCGGCTATATCGCGTACGGGATGGCGGACAGGCCAGGATTGGTCCCCGGTTTCGTCGGCGGCGCGATCGCCGTGGCCATCAACGCCGGTTTCCTGGGCGGCCTGGTCGCCGGTCTGCTCGCCGGCGCGGTGGTGATGGCGATCCAGAAGCTGAGGATCCCCACACCCCTGCGCGGCATCATGCCGGTCGTCGTGATCCCCCTGATCTCGTCGATCGTCGTCGGCTTCCTGATGTTCCTGGTGATCGGCGAGCCGATCGCCAGGCTCCAGAGCGCGCTCACCGACTGGCTGTCCGGCCTCTCCGGCGCCAACGCGATCATCCTCGGCGTCATCCTCGGCCTGATGATGGCTTTCGATCTAGGCGGCCCGCTCAACAAGGTGGCGTACGCCTTCGCGGTGGGCGGCCTCGCCCACCCCAACGAGGGCAGCCTCAAGGTCATGGCCGCCGTGATGGCGGCAGGTATGGTCCCGCCGCTGGCGATGGCATTGGCCACGTCCGTACGCGGCAAGCTGTTCACCAAGACCGAGCGCGAGAACGGCAAGGCGGCCTGGGTACTGGGCGCTTCGTTCATCACGGAGGGCGCGATCCCGTTCGCCGCGGCGGACCCGCTGCGGGTGATCCCGTCGGCGATGGCGGGCGGCGCGGTCACCGGCGCCCTGTCGATGGCCTTCGAGTGCACGCTGCGCGCCCCGCACGGCGGCATCTTCGTGGTCCCGCTGATCGGCAACCCGTTCCTCTACCTGATCGCCGTCCTGGCCGGTACGGCGGTCAGCACGGCCCTGGTCGTCGTCCTGAAGGGCCTGCGCAAGCCCGGGACAACCCTCACGCCCAGCGAGCCGGACGAGCCCAGGGTGGCCGTGGCCGCCTGAGCGGCACCACCCTCAAAGCACCCTTGCCCCACCCTCAAAGGACCCTTGCCTCACCCTCACCCTCACCCGCGCCCGCAGGCCCCCACTCTCAACGCACCCGCCCGCGAAGCTCCATGGCTTCGCGCGCGGCGCGCTCCGTCTCGTACACCTCGCACATGTGACGGCCGTCCGGCGTGGCCGTGTGCTCGACCTCCCAGAGGCTGGCCTCGCTGTGGTCGTGCAGCAGGAACGCGTGCTCGTACAGCGAGAAGCCGGCGTCCCGGCCCTCCACGCTGCACTGCCGCCCGAAGGCCTGGGTGATCTGGTGGGCGACGGCCCCGCTCAGCCGCAGTGCGGTCTCCGGTCCCGGCCGGTCCGCGTTCTCGGCGCGGCGCAGCACCCGGCGCGCGTGGTCGGCGGAGTTGTCCGGGATGAAGATGCGCGGCGCCGTGGACGGCCGCGCCGCCATGAGCGCGGCCAGGATCTCGAGGTCGGTGTCGAGCCCCGTGTCCCCGCCCTCAGGGTCACGCCCGTCCGCATCCCCGCCGGACAGGCCGAACGCATCGCTGCCACCCGGACGAGGCAGTCTGGAGGCGGCGAGCCGGACCTCGTCGGCGTCCGTGTAGAGCTCGTGCTGCGTCGTGCCGTCGCGTCCGGCGTTGTGCGCCAGCTCCCACAGGGTGAGCGAGCTGCCGTCGGACAGCAGGAAGGCATGTTTGAACGTCTCGCGGTGCAGCCCCGCGCTGTGGTGCGAGGAGTGCAGGGAGGTGCTGTGGGCCAGCGCCGATTCGAGCAGCTCGACCGTGGCGTCGGGCAGGTCGAACGAGTTGAGTGCGCGCCCCAGGAGTCGCTCGAGGTGCTCCTCGGTTGTCTCGTACGGATCGCTCAAGGGTTTCTCCAGGCCGTCGCCGCTTGTTACGTGCCGAGTGCTCAACGTAGCCCCTGGGTCTGACAACGTCGCCGGGGTTGAGCAAAACGAAGGGGGCGCACCCGAGGTTCCCGCGCCTCCTGACCAACTCGCCGTGCCAGTACGTCAGTAGAGGTCCCGGTACGCCGGGTAAACACCCCCGGGTCCCTCGACACCCTCCGCCGCCAGCACGGCTTTCACCACCGCACGGGTCAGCGCGTCGGCCCCCGCCCCCAGCACCTCATTGAGCGCGGCAGCCCCCGCCTGCACCGCGAACGCGGGCTCCGTCGACGTGTCCACCAGCGCCTTCGCGCCGGTGGACAACGCGAAGACAGTGTCCCCGTCGGTGAGCAGATGCACCGGCCGCACCGCGCGCGCGAGCCCGTCGTGCGCGGTCCCGGCGAGCTTCTGCGCCTGCGCGCGCGTCAGCTCCGCGTCGGTCGCTACGACAGCCAACGTGGTGTTCAGCGGGGGGAGCGCGGCGCCCGCCGAGCGCCGCTGGGTCTCCGCCCGCGCGTCGGCCAGCGTGAGCTGCGCCGCGGCGTGCACCTCGGCTGTCGGGTACGCGGTCCGGCCCTGGAAGTAGCTGCCGTAGAGAAGGCCGGTCAGCGGATCGACGGTGGAACCGGCGGCGTTGACGACGACGAGCGCCCCCACCGTGATGCCCGAGTCGAGCACGACGGAGGCTGTTCCCACGCCCCCCTTCATCGCACCGGCGACCGCACCCGTCCCCGCGCCCACCCCGCCCTGGGCCACGGGCGCGCCGATGCCGGTACGGGCGGCGTCCTCGGCGGCGGCCCGCCCCGTCGCGGCGTCCGGCCTGGCCCGCCATTCGCCGCCGCGCCCCAGGTCGAAGAGGCAGGCAGCCGGCACGACCGGCACCACCTGAGCCGGGTCGGGCCCGACCCGGAAGCCCCGGCCCTGCTCCTCCAGCCAGGCCATCACCCCGGACGCGGCGTCCAGACCGTAGGCGCTGCCGCCCGTCAGGACGATCGCGTCGACGCGCTGCACCAGATTGCGGGGGTCGAGGGCGTCCGTCTCGCGCGTGCCCGGCCCGCCTCCCCGCACATCCACGGCCGCTACCGCACCGCCCTCCGGCGCGAGCACGACGGTGGTGCCGCTGAGTGCCCGCTCACCCGGCACGCGCGCGTGGCCGACCCTCAGTCCGGCCACATCGGTCAGGGCGTCAGCCCTCGTCTGGTGTCCCATGAAGTCCTGCGTATCACGCGGGAATCCTTATGAGGCAGGTCGCGGAGACTGCCGGGGCTCCAGGACCGGCCATCCGCCGTACCCTGGGAACATGAGCACCGCCCCCGCCCACGGACCGCGAGATCCGGAGCAGACGACCGAGCAGAAGGCCGAGCGCAAGCCGCGGCCGAGGCCGGCGCTGGACTTCGGCGATCCGCTGGACCAGCAATCAGCGGACGACACGGACCGAGGGTGGGGAGAGCGGCCTCCCGGCAGTGGCGGCAGCGCGGCCGACCTCGCCCGGTTCCTGGACGAGAAGCCGCCGCACCACCTCTGAGCGGCCCGGGCTACGGCGTCTTGTCGTGGCCCGATCCGCGCTGCGCGACCAGCGCGTCCCTGATCTCCTTCAGCAGCTCGATCTCGGTGACCTCCATGACTTCCTCGGTCGCTTCCTTCGCCTTGTCCCGCGCCGCGCGCCGCGCCAGGTACTTGGCCATGGGGAGCACCATGAGGAAGTAGACGACCGCCGCCGTGATCAGGAAGCTGAGGACCGCGCTGAGGACGAGCCCCCAGTTGATCGGAATGCCCTGCATCACGCCGTTCGCGTCGGCCTTGCACGGCTGCTTCAGGCAGGAGCTGTACTTCTCCAGGTCCTGCGTGCCGAACGCACCGACCAGCGGGTTGATCACGCCCTTGACGATCGAGTTCACGACGTTGGTGAACGCGGCGCCGATGACCACCGCGACAGCCAGGTCGATCACATTGCCGCGCATCAGGAAGGCCTTGAAGCCCGCCAGAACGCTCTGCTTCTGCTCCTCGCTCACGAATGAGCCTCTTTTCACATGTACCGACGGCGGAACAAACAGTTCCGAAACCTACGTCAGCAGGTGACGGCCCTGTCCAATCGCCGCCCACGTACTGATGACATGAGAGCGCGTCAGTTCTAGTCAGCACAGCGTCACCGCCAGTTGGGACGTCGCGCCCACACCGGCCAGCGCCGCGGCCGTGGTTCGCGGTACGGACAGGACGACCAGCGCCCCGCCACCGTCGGCCGCCGAAGTCCCGTGCGCCTTCGGCACCTCGGCCACGCGCACGCCGGCGGCCACCACCCGGGCGTCCGGGGCCTCCCCGCCCACCGTCGGGGCGCCGGCGGCAGCGATCACGTCGACCCTGTCTCCCCGGCGCAGCAGCCGCACCGTGGCGGCGTCCGCGATACGCACCGGCGCCGACACCATTTCCACCGGCGCCCGGCCGCGCCGCGGCGCCCCCACCGCGTCAGCCTGCTCCCGCCCTTGCCCCTGCTCCTGCTCCTGCTCCTGCCCCGGAGCCTGGGACCGCGCCTGGGTCGCGCCACCCGCGCGCCCCGCGTCACGCGCCCCGGAGGCGGCCAGCGCGGCGGCGGTCATCGCCAGCCCGGCCGCCATCGCCCGCCTCCTGCGGCGCACCGCACGCCGGAGCCGATGCCTGCCCCCGTGCACCCGCAGCGGGGCGAATTCGGGCACCCCGCAGGGATCCGGCCCGGGAACGGGCGTCGGGGGAGTGGGGACGTAGGGATAGAGGGACACGGTGACCACCGCCTGCCACGAGGAGTTCCAACTGAACACTCCTCACGGTCCTCGGTCCGCCCGGATCCCGCCGAGCCCTGTGGACAACCCAGGCCCTGTGGACAACCCGGTCACCCGCACGCCCGGCTCGCAGGCCGGTCCGAGACCGTCACGCAGCCCGGTCCGCGCCTGTCACGCAGCGGGTCCACGCCGCGCCCCCGCCCGATCCGCGCCGGCTACGGCAGCTCGATCCCCGTGTCCAGCCCGTCCAGCGCGCGCGAGCACAGGCAGTCGCGCGCCTCGTCCGCGGGCAGCCCCGCCACCGCGTCGAAGAGCACATCGCGCAGCCGGCCCACATTCGCCCCGAACACCCTGAGCACCTCTTCGTGGGAGACGCCCTCGCCCGTCTCCGCGCCCGCGTCCAGGTCGGTCACCAGCGCCAAGGACGTGTAGCAGAGCCCCAGCTCCCTGGCGAGCACGGCCTCCGGGTGCCCGGTCATGCCGACCACCGACCAGCCCGCCGCCGCGTGCCACCGAGACTCCGCCCGCGTCGAGAAGCGTGGCCCCTCTATGACGACGAGCGTCCCGCCGTCCACCGGCTCCCACGCACGCCCGCGCGCCGCGGCGAGCGCCGCCCTGCGTCCGTCGGGGCAGTACGGGTCCGCGAAAGCCACATGGACGACCTTCGGCAGCTTCCCGTCCACCGGCGTCTCACCGTCGTAGTACGTCTGCACGCGCGCCTTCGTACGGTCCACGAGCTGATCCGGTACCAGCAGAGTCCCCGGCCCGTACTCGACCCGCAGCCCGCCCACCGCGCACGGCCCGAGCACCTGGCGCGCGCCGACGGAACGCAGCGCCCACAGGTTGGCGCGGTAGTTGATGAGGTGCGGCGGCAGGTGATGACCGCGCCCGTGGCGGGGGAGGAAAGCGACCCGCCGCCCCGCTATCTCACCGAGGAAGAGCGAGTCGCTCGGCTTGCCGTAAGGGGTGTCCACCTCGACCTCGGTCACGTCCTCCAGGAAGGAGTAGAAGCCGGAGCCGCCAATCACGCCGATCTCTGCGTTCGCGTTCGCCATGGCGGTCACAGTAGCCGGGCGGAAAAACGCCGAGGACCCCGCCGTCGGAAACGGCGGGGTCACCCAGAAGCGCGGGGCCTAGGCGGCCGAGGTGCTGCTGGAAGAGCTGCTGGAGCCGGAGCTCGAGGACGAGCTCGACGACGCGGCGGCGGGCTTCGAGTCGGATCCCGAGGACGACGAGGACGTCGACGCACCGGCCCCCTTCGAGGACGACGTGGCCGGCGTGCTGCTCGACGAGGAGCCGCGGCTGTCGTTCCGGTAGAACCCGGAACCCTTGAAGACGATGCCGACGGCGGAGAACACCTTCTTCAGGCGTCCCTCACAGCCGGGGCACACGGTCAGTGCGTCATCGGTGAACTTCTGCACCGCCTCGAGGCCTTCGCCGCACTCGGTGCACTGGTACTGGTAGGTCGGCACTTGCTCCTCCTGGCACTCTCACTCAATGAGTGCTAACGACGTTCAATAGTGACGTATTCCGCTCGATCAGTCCACCGTCACAGGCACTCGGTGACTCACGCCACGTGCGGCGACCCGTCCGGGTGTCTTCGGTGCGAGCCGCGAACGCAGCGCCACCAGGGTGGCCAGCGCGAGCGCGGTGCCCACCAGCGGCACCAGGAACCCGGCGCTCGCCCCGTTGGCGTCCGCCAGCCGTCCCGCGACCGTGACCCCCGCGGCCTGGCCGAGCGCGACCGCGCCGGTGAGCCACGTGAAGGCCTCGGTACGGGCCGAAGCCGGCACCAGCGTTTCGACCATCGTGTAGCCGGTGATCAGCGCGGGCGCGATGAACAGTCCGACCACCAGCCCCAGGCCTGCGAGCAGCGGCACGGAGTGCACCGCCCACAGCCCGGAGGCGGCCAGCGTCAGCCCCGCGTACCCCACGATCAGGCGACGGCGGGGGCCGGTCTTCCAGGCGATCGCGCCGCACGCGACACCGGCGAGCATGTTGCCCGCGGCGAACGTTCCGTAGAGCAGACCGTTCACGCCGGGATTGCCGATCTCCTCGGAGAACGCGGTCAGCGACACCTGCATTCCGCCGAAGACGGCGCCGATGCCCAGGAAGGCTCCCGCGAGCACCCGTATGCCGGGCACGGAGAGGGCGGAGGCGCGCGGCCCGTCGGACAGGGACAGGCGTCCCGCCTGCGGCTGCGTACGCCGCTGCACGGCGAAGAACAGGCCGCCGACCAGGGTGAGCGCGGCCTCGGCGATCAGACCGGCCGCCGGGTGCACACCCGTGCACAGCGCGGTCGCGAGGACCGGTCCGACCACGAAGGTGAACTCGTCCGTCACGGACTCGAAGGCCGCGGCGGTCGACATCAGGGGCGAGCCCTCGAGCTTCGCGGCCCAGCGGGCGCGCACCATCGGGCCGATCTGCGGAACGGACGCACCCGTGGGAACGGCCGCTGCGAAGAGTGCCCACATGGGCGCTCCCGAGAGCGCCAGCACCGTCAGCGTGACGACCGAAGCGGTGTGCACGAGAACGCCCGGGATCAGAACGGCGCTCTGTCCGAAGCGGTCGGCCAGCTTGCCGCTCTGCGGAGCGAACAGCGCCATGGAGACGCCGGTGACGGCGGCGACAGCGCCGGCGCTGCCGTACGACCCCGAGGTGTGCTGCACGAGCAGCACGATGCCGATGGTCAGCATCGCGAAGGGCTGCCGTGCCAGGAACCCGGGCAACAGGTACGTCCAGGCTCCAGGGGTGCGGAGCAGTTGGCCGTAACCGGGGCGGGGGGTGGTGACCGTGTCGGACACGGTCCTTGCCTTTCTGCCGCCTGGTGACGCTCCCCTGTGCACGCGTTGGTGAGCGTGCGGGAGCCGCCGAGAGCTGTCCTCTTGCGCAGGACCGGCGGTAGATACCAGGACACCCACTGCGAGGGGGCCGGCCGCCGTACGGTCGCGCCAGCTCTGCGTCAGGCAGAGTTGGTCGATCAGTAGACCTTTATGTTACAGGGCATCTGGCGTGGTGCACCTGTGATTGCGTACGGAATACGTCACACCGCCTGCGAACAGTCCGACCGCAGTCGGTCAGTCCAACTGTGCAGTGCGGCTTCGGTCCGCCCGACCGCTTCGCTCAGTGGTTGCCGTTGCCGCCCGTGCCCAGCCACCCCGCCAGCTTGCCGCCCTGACCGACTGCCCGCAGCCGTCGCTCGGCGGCGTCCCGTACCGGATCGGTCGCCACTACGAGCAGCTCGTCGCCGCGCCGCAGCACGGTCGTCGGCAGCGGTACGAAGCTGGTCCCGCCCCGCACGACCAGGGTGACCGCGGCGCCGTGCGGCAGCCGCAGCTCGGCCACCTCCACGCCGTGCATCCGCGACTTCTCCGGGATCCCGACGGACAGCAGGTGCCCGCGCAGCCGCTCCAGCGGCGCGGACTCGATGCCCAGGTCGGCGGCCTCGGACGGGTCGTCGCCGAGCCGCAGCCACTTCGCCAGCCAGGGCAGCGTCGGCCCCTGCACGAGGGTGTAGACGACCACCAGGACGAAGACGATGTTGAAGATCCGGTCGCTGCCCTCGACGTCCGACACCAGGGGGATGGTCGCCAGGATGATGGGCACGGCGCCGCGCAGCCCCGCCCAGGACATCAGGGCCTGTTCCTGCCACGGGAAACGGAACGGCAGCAGGCTGACCAGTACCCCCAGCGGTCGCGCCACCATCGTGAGCACCAGGCCCACCATCACCGCCGGCCAGAAGTCGGCCAGCAGCTCGTGCGGTGTCACCAGCAGTCCGAGCAGGACGAACATGCCGATCTGCGCGAGCCAGCCGAGCCCGTCCGCGAACCCGCGCGTGGCCGGCCAGTGCGGCAGCTTGGAGTTGCCCAGCACCACGGCGGCCAGATAGACGGCGAGGAACCCACTGCCGTGCGCGATGGCCCCGGCGGCGTATGCCGATACGGCGATGGCCATGACCGCGATCGGGTACAGGCCGGACGCGGGAAGCGCCACATGACGCAGTCCGTACGCTCCGAGCCAGCCCATCGCGATACCGATGCCCGCGCCGATCGCCAGCTCCAGGGCGATCTTGCCGACCAGGACGTACCAGTCGTCCACCGGACCGACCGTCGAGAAAGCGACCACCAGGATCACTACAGGGGCGTCGTTGAAGCCCGACTCCGCCTCCAGCACACCGGTGATCCGGGAGGGCAGCGGCACCTTGCGCAGTACGGAGAAGACCGCCGCGGCGTCGGTCGACGAGACGACCGCGCCGATGATCAGTGACTGCCGCCAGTCGAGACCGACGAGATAGTGCGCACCGGCCGCCGTGACGCCCACGCTCACCGCGACGCCGACGGTCGACAGCACGGCCGCCGCGGGCAACGCGGGTTTGATCTCCTTCCACTTCGTACCCAGGCCGCCCTCGGCCAGGATCACCACGAGCGCGGCATAGCCGATCACCTGCGTCAGTTCGGCGTTGTCGAACCTGACGTCGAAGATGCCGTCCTGCCCTATGGCGATCCCGATCCCGAGGTACAGCAGCAGGCTGGGGAGCCCACTGCGGGACGAGATGCGTACCGCCGCGACGGCGATGAGCAGAACGAGCGAGCAGATGAGCATGAGTTCATTGAGCTGGTGGACAGTCAGCGGCCGTTCCTTCCCTCGCACGCCTGCCGGATCGTTCCTCCGGCGGCCGGTACTTCGTTACCTTACCTAATCTTTAACGTTTCCTTGACGCCCGGGACCATCCGTACGATCGTCGTTCAGTGGCACCGCGTCCGGGGCGCCAGAGCGCTGCGCCTATGGTTGCTCCAGCACTCAAGGACCACCCTGCCCCTCGAAGGACAGCGATGCCCGCCAACACCACCGCCTCTTCCGGCAAGAAGAAGAAGGGGCGCCGCGCCCGCCTGATCGTGATCGTGCTGGTGTTGGCCCTTGTCGCGGGTGTCGGCTACGGCACGTACTGGAGCATCAGCACGGTGCGCGCCTCCTTCCCGCAGACCACAGGGTCGATCGAGCTCGACGATCTGTCGGGGCCCGTCGACGTCAAACGCGACAGTTACGGCATTCCGCAGATCTACGCGGACACCGACGAAGACCTCTTCCGCGCCCAGGGGTTCGTCCAGGCGCAGGACCGCTTCTACGAGATGGACGTCCGCCGTCACATGACGTCGGGCAGGCTGTCCGAGATGTTCGGTTCCGACCAGGTCGACACCGACGCCTTCCTGCGCACGCTCGGCTGGCGCCGGGTCGCGCAGGAGGAGTACGACACCAAGCTGTCGCCGGAGACGAAGAAGAACCTCCAGGCGTACGCCGCGGGCGTCAACTCCTACCTCGAGGGCCGCGAGGGCAAGGACATCTCCGTCGAGTACGCAGCTCTGGGCTTCGTGAACGACTACAAGCCCGAGAAGTGGACACCCGTCGACTCGGTGGCCTGGCTCAAGGCCATGGCCTGGGACCTGCGCGGCAACATGCAGGACGAGATCGACCGTTCGCTGATGACGAGCAGGCTGAGCGCGAAGCAGATCAAGGATCTGTACCCGGCCTATCCGTACGACCGCAACAAGCCGGTCGTCGAAGAGGGCGCGGTCGACGAGACGACGAAGAAGTACGACCCGACGGCATCAGCCACGTCGGGCACGGGCACCGCGTCCAACCCCGGTACGGGCACCGCGTCAAACCCCGGTACGGGCGTGGGCACGGGCGCCGCCGGCAACTCCGCCGCCAACGCCACCCAGGGCTTCCAGGCCCAGCTCTCCGGCATCTCCGACGCCCTCGACGAGATTCCCGCGCTGTTCGGCCCGAACGGCAGCGGCATCGGCTCCAACTCCTGGGTCGTGTCCGGCCAGTACACGACGACCAGGAAGCCGCTGCTCGCCAACGACCCGCACCTCGCGCCGCAGTTGCCGTCGCTCTGGTACCAGATGGGCCTGCACTGCCGGAAGGTCTCCCCGACCTGCAAGTACGACGCCGCGGGCTACACCTTCTCCGGCATGCCGGGCGTGATAATCGGCCACAACGAGAACATCGCCTGGGGCTTCACCAACCTCGGCGCCGACGTCACCGACCTCTACCTCGAGAAGGTCTCCGACGACGGCTACCTCTACGACGGCGGTACGAAGCCCTTCACGACCCGCGAGGAGACCATCAAGGTCGCCGGCGGCAAGCCGAAGAAGATCACCGTCCGCTCCACCAACAACGGCCCGTTGGTCTCCGACCGCAGCGACGAGCTCCGGAAGGTCGGCGAGAAGGCCCCGGTCAACAACGCCGCCCCCGACCGCGGTGAGGGCTACGGGATCGCCCTCAAGTGGACCGCGCTGATGCCCGGCAAGTCCATGGACGCCGTGTTCGAGCTGAACCGGGCGGCGGACTTCAAGAGCTTCCGCGCCGCCGCCGCCCACTTCGAGGTCCCCTCGCAGAACCTCATCTACGCCGACACCAAGGGCAACATCGGCTACCAGGCACCCGGCCGCATCCCGGTCCGGGGCGGGGGCCACGACGGCACCGTGCCCGCCGCCGGCTGGGACTCCCGCAACCGCTGGAAGAGCTTCATTCCGCAGGCGGAGCTGCCGTACGAGTACAACCCGGAGCGCGGCTACATCGTGACCGCCAACCAGGCCGTGATCGACAAGAAGAAGTATCCCTACCTCCTCACCGAGGACTGGGGCTACGGGGCCCGGAGCCAGCGCATCAACGACCTCATCGAGTCGAAGATCGCCGACGGCGGCAAGATCTCCACCGACGACATGCGCACCATGCAGATGGACAACAGCAGCGAAATCGCCAAGCTGCTCACGCCGCACCTGCTGAAGATCGACGTCGACGACCCGAACGTCCGTGAGACGCAGAAGCTCCTCGAAGGCTGGGACTACACCCAGGAGCCGGACTCGGCGGCCGCCGCGTACTTCAACGCGGTGTGGCGCAACGTCCTCAAGCTCTCCTTCGGCAACAAGCTGCCGAAGGAGATGCGGGTCGAGGGACAGTGCCTCAGCGTCCGCCCCGCCGACAGCACGGGCCCGCTCGACGACCTCGACGAGCGCGTACGCGAATGCGGACAGCGGGCCAAGGACTCGGCGCAGCCGGACGGCGGCGACCGCTGGTACGAGGTCGTCCGCAAGATGCTCAAGGACGAGAAGGACGAGTGGTGGCAGACGCCGCGCACCCGCCTGGACGAGGCGACCGACACCCGTGACGAGCTGCTCGCCCGCGCGCTGAAGGACGCCCGCTGGGAGCTGACCGCCAAGCTCGGCAAGGACGTCGACTCGTGGAGCTGGGGCCGTCTGCACCAGCTGGAGCTGAAGAACCAGACGCTCGGTACGAGCGGTCCCGGCCTCGTCCAGTCGCTGCTCAACCGCGGCCCCTGGAACCTGGGCGGCGGCGAGGCCGCGGTCAACGCCACCGGCTGGAACGCGGCCGGCGGCTACGAGGTCATCTGGGTGCCCTCCATGCGCATGGTCGTGAACCTCAACGACCTCGACAAGTCCCGCTGGATCAACCTCACCGGCGCCTCGGGGCACGCGTACAGCGCGCACTACACCGATCAGACCGACATGTGGGCGAAGGGCGAGCTGCTCGACTGGTCGTTCAGCGACGAGGCGGTCGAGAAGAACACCACCGACAAACTGGTCCTCAGGCCGTAGGGGTCAGGCCGTAAAACGCCTGACACCGCCCGGCGTCACCACGGCGCTCACGGGGTGGTCGTGCGGTTCCCTCGGGACCCGCGCGACCACCTCTTCGTCGTACAGGAGAACCACCAGGTGAGGCCGCGCGCCCGCCGCCTCCAGCCGGGCGAGCACCCGGTCGTACGAGCCGCCTCCCCGCCCGAGCCGCGTCCCGCGCCCGTCCACGGCGAGCCCCGGCAGCAGCACCGCGCCGGCCTCCAGGACGGCCCGTACGCCGAGCCGCGCGCCTCCCGGTTCGAGCAGCCCGAGCCGGGCGCGCACCAGCCCCGCCGCGCCCTCGTACTCGGCCCAGTCCAGATCGTTGTCCGCGAGGAGCACGGGAAGCAGCACGCGCACGCCCCGAGCGCGCAGCGCGTCCAGCAGCGCGCGGGTGCCGGGCTCACTCCCGATGGAGACGTACGCGGCGACCGTCCCGGCGTCCGCGAGCTCCGGGAGCTCCAGTGCCCTGCGGGCCAGAACCGCCCCGGCCTTCTCGACGTCATCCCTGGTCAACCGGGATCTCATGGAGAGGAGTTCTCCTCGCAACCCTGCTTTGTCAGGCTCGTCACACATCACATTGGCTCCACAAACGCCTCGTATGAGAATTTATTGACCGGAGCCTAATCTTCCGCCCATACGCAACGGATATCGTTCTGACCATGACTCAGTCGCACTCCGGGATCAGCAAGGCTGTCATCCCTGCCGCCGGCCTCGGCACCAGGTTCCTCCCGGCGACAAAGGCCACTCCGAAAGAGATGCTGCCTGTCGTCGACAAGCCGGCCATCCAGTACGTGGTCGAGGAGGCCGTGACGGCGGGCCTCTCCGACGTCCTCATGGTCACCGGCCGCAACAAGCGTCCGCTCGAGGACCACTTCGACCGCAATTACGAGCTGGAGTCGGCACTCGGCCGCAAGGGCGACGCCGAACGCCTCGCCCGGGTGCAGGAGTCGAGCGACCTCGCCACCATGCACTACGTCCGCCAGGGCGACCCCAAGGGCCTCGGCCACGCCGTTCTGTGCGCCGCGCCGCACGTCGGCGACCAGCCCTTCGCCGTACTCCTCGGTGACGACCTGATCGACCCGCGCGACCCCTTGCTGTCCCGGATGATCGAGATCCAGGGGCAGTACGGCGGCAGCGTCATCGCGCTCATGGAGGTCGACCCCTCCCAGATCCACCTGTACGGATCCGCGGCCGTCGAGCCGACCGCCGAAGGCGACGTCGTACGGATCACCGGCCTGGTCGAGAAGCCCGCCCCGGCCGACGCGCCGAGCAACTACGCGATCATCGGCCGCTATGTGCTGGACCCGGCCGTTTTCGACATACTGCGCAAGACCGAGCCCGGTCGCGGCGGCGAGATCCAGCTCACCGACGCCCTCCAGCACCTGGCCGAGGACGAGAAGGTCGGCGGCCCCGTGCACGGCGTCGTCTTCAAGGGCCGGCGCTATGACACCGGTGACCGGGGCGACTATCTGCGTGCCATTGTCAGACTCGCATGCGAACGTGAGGACCTTGGGCCGGAGTTCCGGACCTGGCTCCGCAGTTACGTGACCGAGGAGATGTAGGCACCTTGAGCAGCACGATCTGGTCTGTCGACGAGCACCTTGAGGACATCCTCGCCGCGGTGAAGCCGCTCGAGCCCATCGAGCTGCAACTCCCCGACGCGCAGGGCTGTGTCCTCGTCGAGGACATCACGGTCCAGATCGCGCTGCCTCCCTTCGACAACAGCTCGATGGACGGGTACGCCGTCCGTACGAGCGATGTCGCGGGCGCCAGCGAGGAGTTCCCCGCCGTCCTCACCGTCGTCGGTGACGTGGCGGCGGGCAGCGGCGGGACGATCGAGGTCGGACCCGGCGAGGCCGCCCGGATCATGACCGGCGCCCCGCTGCCGCCCGGCGCCGAGGCCGTCGTCCCGGTCGAGTGGACCGACGGGGGCACGGGCGGGGGACCGGCCGCCACGATGCGCGCCGCGAGCGGCGCCCCCGAGGGCGCGTCCGGCGAGGTCCGCGTCCACCGTTCCGTCGAGGCCCGGGCGCACGTCCGCGCGCGTGGCAGCGACGTCCAGGCCGGCGACCTGGCCCTGGAGGCCGGTACGGTCGTGGGCCCGCCCCAGATCGGCCTGCTCGCCGCCATCGGTCGCGCCACCGTCAAGGTCCGCCCGCGCCCCCGGGTCGTCGTCCTGTCGACCGGCAGCGAACTGGTCCAGCCCGGCGAACAGTTGGCCGCGGGGCAGATCTACGACTCCAACAGCTTCGCGCTGACCGCCGCCGCCCGCGACGCCGGAGCCATCGCCTACCGTGTCGGCGCCGTCACCGACGACGCCGACACGCTCCGCGCGACCATCGAGGACCAGCTGATCCGGGCCGACATGATCGTCACCACGGGTGGCGTCAGCGTCGGCGCGTACGACGTCGTCAAGGAAGCACTGTCGTCGGTCGGCGACGAGGACGAGCCCGGCAGCGGCGTCGACTTCCGCAAGCTCGCCATGCAGCCCGGCAAGCCCCAGGGCTTCGGCTCCATCGGCCCCGAGCACACCCCGCTGCTGGCCCTCCCGGGCAACCCGGTCTCCTCGTACGTCTCCTTCGAGCTCTTCGTGCGGCCGGCGATCCGTGCCCTGATGGGCCTGAAGGAGGTGCACCGCCCGACGGTCCGCGCCACCCTGAGCGCCGACAAGCCGCTCGGCTCCCCGGCCGGAAAGCGCCAGTTCCTGCGCGGTACGTACGACGAGGCTGCGGGCACCGTCACCCCCGTCGGCGGCGCCGGATCGCACCTGGTCGCGGCCCTCGCCCACGCCGATGCCCTGATCATCGTTCCGGAGGACACCACCGAGGTGGAGCCCGGCGCCGAGGTCGGCGTGGTCCTGCTCCGCTGACCGGGGCCCGGTGGGGGTAGCGTGTCTGCCCTCACAGGCCCTGACCGGGAGCGCCACACGTAATGAGTACGCACGAACGGCTCACGCACATCGACGAGGCGGGGGCTGCCCGCATGGTCGACGTCTCGGCCAAGGACGTCACCGCGCGCACCGCTCGCGCCAGCGGACGCGTCCTTGTCGCGCCGCGCGTCGTCGAGCTGCTGCGCGGCGAGGGTGTCCCCAAGGGCGACGCCCTCGCCACCGCCCGCATCGCGGGCATCATGGGTGCCAAGCGCACGCCCGACCTGATCCCGCTCTGCCACCCCCTCGCGCTCTCCGGCGTGAAGCTGGACCTCGTGGTGGCCGACGACGCCGTCGAGATCGCCGCGACCGTGCGTACGACGGACCGCACGGGTGTCGAGATGGAGGCCCTGACCGCCGTCACGGTGGCCGCGCTCACCGTGATCGACATGGTGAAGGCGGTCGACAAGGGCGCGGTCATCACCGACGTACGGGTCGAAGAGAAGACGGGCGGCAAGTCCGGCGACTGGAGCCGGGAATGAGCCCGCGCGCCGGAGAGGTCTACAGCCACAGCCACGAGCCGGCGGCCGAGCCCGCACCGGGCGCCGGCGGGGCGCAGGCGCCGCGCCGCGCCCTGGTGGTGACGGCCTCCAACCGCGCCTCCGCCGGCGTCTACGCCGACCGGGGCGGCCCGATCCTCGCCGAGGGCCTGCGCGGCCTGGGCTTCGAGGTCGAAGGACCGCAGGTCGTCCCCGACGGCGACCCGGTGGAGCAGGCCCTGCGCGCCGGGGTCGCCGCGGCGTACGACGTCATCCTGACCACGGGCGGCACCGGCATCTCGCCGACCGACCGCACCCCCGACGCCACCCGCCGCGTCCTGGACTACGACATCCCGGGCATCCCCGAGGCGATCCGCGCCGAGGGCCTCGCGAAGGTCCCGACCGCCGCGCTGTCCAGGGGGCTCGCCGGTGTCGCGGGCCGGACCCTGATCGTGAACCTGCCGGGTTCCACCGGCGGTGTACGGGACGGGCTCGCGGTCCTGGAACGCCTCCTGCTCCACGCCGTGGACCAGATCAGGGGCGGCGACCACCCCGGCTCCGGATCCGGCTCGCCCCGACCCGGGAGCCCGAGCTGAACGTCTCGTCCTGGCCCGTCGAGCTGGTGGACGGCGATGTCACCCTCCGCCCGATAAAGCTTCGCGACCAGCGGGCCTGGCGCGAGGTGAACCGGCGCAACCGCGACTGGCTGCGCCCCTGGGAGGCGACCATCCCGCCGCCCGCGCCGGCGGGCCCGGTGGCCCAGCGCCCCACGTACCGTCAGATGGTCCGTCACCTGCGGTCCGAGGCGAACGCGGGCCGGATGCTGCCCTTCGTCATCGAGTACCGGGGGCAGCTGGTCGGCCAGTTGACGGTCGCCGGGATCACCTGGGGGTCGATGTGCTCCGGGCACGTCGGTTACTGGGTGGACCGTGAAGTGGCGGGCCGGGGCGTGATGCCGACGGCCGTCGCCCTCGCTGTCGACCACTGCTTCCGTACGGTCGGCCTGCACCGCGTCGAGGTCTGTATTCGGCCCGAGAACGCACCCAGTCGCAGGGTCGTGGAAAAGCTCGGATTCCGCGAGGAGGGGCTGCGTCCCCGATATCTCCACATCGACGGCGGGTGGCGTGACCATCTGGTCTACGCGCTCACGGCGGAGGAAGTACCGGAGGGGATGCTGAACCGCTGGCACCGGGCACGACCCGGTACATCGCGTAAATGAAATAAGTGTTCGAATTCAATCGGCTGCTGACCGTAAAGGCACCCACTAAGCAGCCTGTTGATCCGATCAGTCACAAAAAAAGTTCGAGTTATCAGCCAGATCGTGCGACACACCGGCTCAATTGGCGGATGGGCTTGCGCGAACCCCTCTACGGTGTGGGGTGTGAGCAGCAGCGGCCTGATTTACGCAGTCATTGTCGGGGCCTGGGCCGCCTACTTGGTGCCGATGTGGCTCCGCAGGCAGGACGAGCTCAACGAGGCCCGTCCGACGGAACGCTTCAGCACCGCCATCCGGCTGCTGTCCGGACGGGCGGCAATGGAGCGCCGATACGCCAGGGAGCTGCGGGACCGCGCCGCGGATGAGGCGGAGCCCGACGTGGACCCGGACGCCGTGACGGACCGATTGAGTGTCGTCGACGTCCGGGCCTTCGCCGTGCCCCCGACGCAAGCGACCGAACGTCCTCCTGTGCGGGAGGACGAGCGGGAGCAGGCGCGCGAGAGCGCCCGGGACAAGGCGCGGGAGGAAAGGCGCCTGCGCACAGCCGGCGCCGCCGCCGAACGCGCGCGGCGTTCGAAGGTCCTCGCGCGCCGTCGGCGCACCACCGTGATCCTCTTCCTCGCCTTCACCCTCGGCGCGATCGTCGCGGCGGTCGGCGGGCTGCGGTTCCTCTGGGCGCCGGCCGTCCCCGCCGTGCTGCTGAGCACGTACATCGTGCATCTGCGGACCACCGAGCGGCGGCGCTTCGCCTTCACCATGGACCGTCGCAGGGCCGAGGCGGCGGCGCAGCGGCTGCGCGAGCGCCGCCCGCATCCGGGCCGCCGACCGGCGTCCGCGGAGCCGGACGAGGAGTCTGTCGTACGCCCGGAACCCGAGCCGGCGCCCGCGGTCTCACCGCAGGAGGCGGGCCGCCGCGCGCTGGTGGAGCAGACGGACCACGCGGAGTGGGTGGACCACCAGCGCGAGCGTGAGCGCGGCGCTGCCCGGGGCGAGAGCTGGGACCCGGTCCCGGTCCCGCTGCCGACGTACGTCACCGCTCCGGTCGCCCCGCGCGCCACCGGCAGCGTGGACTTCGGCGACCCGGGCACCTGGAGCTCGGCCCGCTCGAGCACCGCCGAGCCGACGTCCGCGGCCGAACCCCCGCCCGCCGCCGACCCGCCCCCGGGCCGCCGGGCGAACCCCGGCCGCCGCGACCGGGGCCGGGGCCGCACGCCCCTCTTCGATCAGTACGAGGACGGGGAGCGGCCGCGGGCGGCCAACGAGTGACCTGCGAGTAACGGATTACCGAGCACCCCGATCGAGGTGCTAAAGTTTCACTCGTTGCAAGGGCCTGTGGCGCAGTCTGGTAGCGCACCTCGTTCGCATCGAGGGGGTCTGGGGTTCAAATCCCCACAGGTCCACCGCAGCTCAGAGCCCCAGTCGGAGAGATCCGGCTGGGGCTCTTTGGCGTGCGGCGGCAAGGGGCGCGTCGAAGCAGCCGTACGAAGCAGCCGTACGGCGCAGGAGATGTTGCGGCCGGGCGGCAGAGGACTTGAAGTTGAGCGGGATGCCACCGGATCACCAGTGAGCGCGGACGGATCCGTGCAGATCGCGGTGTGCGAGGAGAGCCTGCGATGCGCATGATGATGAAGGCCCGCATGGACACCCAGATCTCGAATCAGGTGACGAAGGGCGGAGCGATTCCCCAGTCGGTGCGGGGAGCCATCGAGCGGCTGAGGCCGGAGGCGGCCTACTTCACTCCCGAGGGCGGCCGCACCATGATCCTCGTCTTCGATATGCAGGACAGCTCGCAACTGCCGTCCGTCGCAGATCCGTTCTTTCAGGAAATGGGCGCGGATGTGACCTTTCAGCCGGTGATGAACCTCGAGGAGCTGCAGCGAGGCCTCGCTGCCCTGGAGTAGCCGAGGGGAAGCGCCGCACGTCGGTGCCTCACGTCAGCGCCTCTTGAACTCCACCGGGCCGCCGTTCATCTCGATGGTGCCGTCCGCGTGCAGAACCGGGCGGCGTTCCGCGCTGTAGGCCTCGATGTGGCGGATGGCCGCCCCGTCGGGGTCGGTGAAGTCGACGAGGGCGATCACGACCCAGCCCGGTCCACGCCGGGAGGCAGGGCGGCCGGGTGCACTTCGACGCGTTCAGGGCCTTCGGCGTCAGCGGGGAGGTGGCGAACCGCACCGGACTCGGCGACGGGCTGGTTGCAGAACACCATGTCGTCGTCGGACCTGACCTTGCCGTCCGCGCCGATCAGCAGGGCGCCGAGGTCGACGGGGGCGCCCACGCGGTGCAGTGCGGCGGTGATGCGCCCCTCGCCCACGGTCGTGTTCCCGCCCTTGCCGAGCTCCGGCAATGCCCGTCCACCTCCGCGCGCGTTCCCTGACTGGCCTAGGTCACCTTGTCACGCCGTGCCGGGCCCGGGCGCCGTGCCTGCCGGCTCCGGTGGGTCCGCCGGACCCGTCACGGCTCCAGTGGCTTGGCGAAGCAGCGGCTGTCCTCGTACTCGCGGAAGTGGCCGAATTTCCCCGTAGGGGTGTAACCGCTCGACAGGTAGAGGGCGATGGCCTCCGGCTGCTCCGTGCCCGTCTCCAGGACCATCCGTCTGCGGCCGGCCGCGCGGGCGTCGTCCTCCAGGGCGGCGAGGATGCGGCGGGCCAGCCCGATGCCGCGGTTCCCGGGCCGCACGTACATGCGCTTGATTTCGGCGTCGCCGTCCGAGTAGCCCTCGCCGTTCGCGTCCTGGGTGCGCCAGGCGCCGGTGGCGACGGGGCAGTCCTGGTCGTCGTACGCGACGAGGAAGAGGCCGCCCGGCGGCCGGAACATGGCGGGGTCGAGCGGCGTCGTGTCGCCTTCGCCCTTGTAGCGCTCGATGTACTCCTGCTGCACCTCGGCATCGAGTTTCACGGAGTCGGGGTGGTCGTAGGGGCGCGGCTGTATATTCATGCGGGTTAGCGTACTTCTATGCGAGGTTCGGTGTCGGGAGATTTCCGGTGTCTGTATTGTGCCGGGATGCTCACTGTGACCTCCGTGAATGTTAACGGCCTGCGCGCCGCCGCCAAGAAGGGCTTCGTGCCGTGGCTGGCCGGGACCTCGGCCGATGTGATCTGCCTCCAGGAGGTACGGGCCGAGCCGCAGCAGCTCCCGGAGGAGGTCCGCGACCCGGAGGGCTGGCACGTCGTACACGCCCCGGCGGCCGCCAAGGGGCGGGCGGGTGTCTCGCTCTTCACCCGGCGTGAGCCGGAGCGGGTGCAGGTCGGATTCGGCAGCACCGAGTTCGACGGGAGTGGGCGGTACGTCGAGGCGGACCTGCCCGGGGTCACGGTCGCCAGCCTGTATCTGCCCTCCGGTGAGGTCGGCACGGAGCGGCAGGACGAGAAGGTGCGGTTCATGGACGAGTTCCTGCCGTACCTGAAGGGGTTGAAGGAGCGCGCGGCGGCGGACGGGCGCGAGGTGCTGGTCTGCGGCGACTGGAACATCGCCCACCAGGAGGCCGACCTCAAGAACTGGAAGGCCAACCGGAAGTCCTCCGGGTTCCTGCCGGAGGAGCGGGGGTGGCTGACGCGGGTGTTCGATGAGGCGGAGTACGTCGACGTGGTGCGCGCGCTGCATCCGGAGCAGGAGGGCCCGTACACGTGGTGGTCGTACCGGGGGAAGGCCTTCGACAACGACTCGGGCTGGCGCATCGACTACGCGGTGGCGACGCCGGGGCTGGCGGGCCGGGCGGTCAAGGCGTACGTCGAGCGGGCGGCCGGCTATGACCTGCGCTGGTCGGACCACGCGCCGGTAACGGCCGTCTTCGAGCAGCCGCTGGGGGGCTAGGCGTTCGGGGGAAGTGCCTCTGGCGGCTGCGCGCCCGGACGGTGGACGGTGGCGTCCGTGCGTCCGAGTGGCCAGGCGTCCTTCTCGGCTCTGATCAGGCGGTCCAGGGCCATCGAGAGCTCCGCCTCGACCACGCTCTTCGCGAGCGGGCGCAGGCGCTCCAGGGGCGCGGTGTCCCGAGCACCCGGGTCCGCCGCGTCCTGGTCCGTTGCGTCCTGGTCCGCCGCGCCCCGGGCCCTCGGGTCGTGGTCTTCCGCGCCCTGCTTGCCCCGGCCCGCCTCCTCCTCGCCCAGGTGGGAGCGGACCATGGCCGCGAAGATCTCCGCCATGGCCGTGGTGTGCTTCCGTACCTCCCGGCCCGCTTCGAGTACTGCGGCCAGCGGCACTCCCTCGCGGACCAGGGCCGCCGACACGTCCAGCAGCCGGCGGCTGATGTGGACGATCTCCTCGCCGTCGGTGGCGAGATAGCCGAGGTCGAGCGCCGCGGCGAGGTTCTCCGTGGTGACCTCGCCCGCGAAGTGGTCCGCGAGGTCCTCGGGGGTGAGCCGGACCGGCGTCTCCTCGGTCCAGGTGGCAGGAGTGGCGTCTTCGCCGACGCCGAACAGCTCGCCGACACCGCGGCCGCTCTCGAAGGTGGTGGCGAGATCCGCGATGCCGTTCAGGGTGTGGCCGCGCTCCAGCAGGGCGGCGATGGTGCGCAGCCGGGCCAGGTGGTGGTCGTCGTACCAGGCGATACGGCCCTCGCGGCGCGGTGGTGGCAGCAGTTTGCGTTCGCGGTAGAAGCGAAGGGTGCGCACGGTGATGCCGGCCTCCCTGGCCAGGTCCTCCATACGGTACTCGCGGGCTCCTGCGGCTTTGTCCACGGGAGAAAGCCTATGTTGTACCGACGGTAACTTTCTGCCGTCCGCCCCCTACCCATGAGTACGCCACTGCTCTACTCTCCGAATCGTGCCAGTGATTGCTGGCAGAGTCGTGGGACCGCGGGAGGCGTCGGCATGGCCGAGCACGAGCACGTACGAGTGGCGGTGATCGGATCCGGATTCGGCGGCCTGGGCGCCGCGGTCCGGCTGCGCCGCGAGGGGATCACCGACTTCGTCGTCCTGGAGCGCGCCGATTCGGTGGGCGGCACCTGGCGCGACAACAGCTACCCGGGCTGCGCGTGCGACGTACCGTCCCATCTGTACTCGTTCTCGTTCGCGCCCAACCCCGACTGGCCGCGCACCTTCTCGGGGCAGGAGCACATCAGGGCGTACCTGGAGCACGTCACGGACACCTTCGGGCTGCGGCCGCACATCCGGCTGAACCACGAAGTGAAGATGATGCGCTGGGACGGCGACGGCCTCCGCTGGGAGATCGAGACCGCGCAGGGGACGATCGCCGCGGATGTGGTCGTGTCCGCGACCGGGCCGCTGTCCGACCCGAAGATTCCCGAGATCCCGGGCCTCGACAGCTTCCCCGGCAAGGTCTTCCACTCGGCGAAGTGGGACCACGACTACGACCTGCGCGGCAAGCGCGTCGCGATGATCGGGACCGGCGCGTCCGCGATCCAGATCGTGCCGTCGATCCAGCCCGACGTCGCGAAGCTGACGCTCTTCCAGCGGACACCGCCCTGGGTGATGCCGCGCATGGACCGGGCGATCACCGGGCCGGAGCGCTGGCTGCACCGGCAGCTGCCGTTCACCGGGAAGGCGCGGCGCGGACTGCTCTTCGGAATACGGGAGTTGCAGGTCACCGCCTTCACCAAGCACCCCAACCAGCTGGGGGCCATCGAGTCGCTCGCCAAGGCCAACATGGCCAAGGCGATCAAGGACCCGGAGCTCCGGGCCAAGCTGACACCCTCGTACCGGATCGGCTGCAAGCGCATCCTCCTGTCGAGTGCGTACTACCCGGCACTCGCGGAGCGCAATGTGGATGTGGTGGCTTCAGGGCTCAGGGAAGTGCGCGGCTCCACCGTCGTGGCGGCCGACGGGACCGAGGCCGAGGTCGACGCGATCGTCTTCGGTACGGGCTTCCATGTCACCGACATGCCGATCGCCGAGCGGGTGGTGGGCGCGGACGGCATCACGCTCGCCGAGGCGTGGAAGGACGGGATGGAGTCGCTGCGCGGCGCGACGGCGGCCGGCTTCCCCAACTGGATGACGATCATCGGGCCGAACACCGGGCTCGGGAACAGCTCGATGATCCTGATGATCGAGTCGCAGCTCAACTACCTGGCCGACTACCTGCGGCAGTTGCGGGTCCTGGGCGGCAGGGCGGCCCTCGGGGCGCGGGCTTCTGCCGTGCACGCCTGGAACCGGCGGGTGCAGGACCGGATGAAGCGGACCGTGTGGAACACGGGAGGCTGCGACAGCTGGTACCTGGACGCGAACGGGCGCAACACCACCATCTGGCCGGGCACGCCGAGCGAGTTCCGGCGTGCGACGCGGGAGGTGAATCTCGCGGAGTACGAGGTCATCCGGGCACGCGCGGAACAGGAGACGGCCGGCGACAAGGCCGGCGCCGCGGAGGTCGTCGCATGAGCCGGCTGATGAAGGTCGCGGGCGAGCCGCTCGTCGCCTCGCGCGAGCTGACCGCCGTCTCCGCCGACGGATCGCGCCTGCATGTCGAGGTGTACGGGCCCGAAGGCGCCCCCGCGCTCGTCCTGGCGCACGGCTGGACCTGCTCGACGCTGTTCTGGTCGGCGCAGATTCGGGAGCTGGCAGGCTCCGGCGAGTACCGGGTCGTGGTCTACGACCAGCGGGGGCACGGGCGTTCGCCGGCCGTCGGGCATGACGGCTACAGCACCGACGCCCTCGCCGACGACCTCGAAGCGGTGCTCGCCACCGCACTCGCGCCGGGCGAGCGGGCCGTAGTGGCCGGGCACTCGATGGGCGGCATGACGATCATGGCCGCCGCCGGGCGGCCGGGCTTCCGCGAGCACGCGGCGGCCATTCTGCTGTGCAGCACGGGCAGCGCACGGCTGGTGGCCGAGTCGCTCGTACTGCCGATGCGGCCGGGGCGGCTGCGGACGCGGATCACGCGGGCGGTGCTGGGGGCGCGGGCGCCGCTGGGGCCGGTCACGCCGCTCTCGAAGAAGATCCTCAAGTACGGGACGATGGGGCCCGGGGCGTCACCGGAGCGGGTGGCGGAGTGCGCTCGTATCGTCCACGCGTGCCCCAGGGCGTCGCGGGTCGCGTGGTCGCATGTGCTCGCGGAGCTCGACCTTGCCGCGGGGATAAGTGAGTTGACCGTACCCACCGCCGTCATTGCGGGGACCGCCGACCGGCTGACGCCGCGCGTGCACGCCCGCGAGATCGAGGCCGCGCTGCCGCACTCGCTGGGCCTCACCGAGCTGACCGGCGTCGGGCACATGACGCCGGTGGAGGCCCCGGAGGCTGTCACGGCGAAGCTGCGGGAGCTTGTGAACGAGTACGTTGCCGTCCCGGCTGTGGTGAGTGCGGAAGAGAAGGAGCAGGCCGTATGAGCAACAGGCAGAGCCTCGAAGGACAGGTCGCGGTCGTCACGGGCGCGGCACGGGGGGTCGGCGAACTGCTGGCCCGCAAGCTGTCGGCGCGTGGCGCGAAGGTGGCACTGGTCGGCCTGGAGCCGGACGAGCTGAAGCAGGTGGCGGGGCGGCTGCACTCCGAGGCGGACTGGTGGTACGCCGACGTCACCGACCACGAGGCGATGGCGCAGGTCGCGCGGGAGGTGAAGGAGCGGTTCGGGAAGGTCGACATCGTCGTTGCCAACGCGGGCGTCGCTTCCGGGGGGCCGTTCGTCGACTCCGATCCGGTCGCGTGGCGGCGGGTCATCGAGGTCAACCTGATCGGCGGGGCGGTGACGGGGCGGGCGTTCCTGCCGGTACTCATGGAGAGCCGGGGCTACTTCCTCCAGATCGCGTCGCTGGCCGCGATCACGCCGGCGCCGATGATGACGGCGTACTGCGCGTCGAAGTCCGGCGTCGAGGCGTTCGCCCATTCGCTGCGGGCCGAGGTCGGATACCGCGGGGTGCGGGTCGGGGTCGGGTACCTGTCCTGGACCGACACGGACATGGTGCGGGGCGCGGACGAGGACGACGTGATGCGGGAGCTGCGGCAGCGGCTGCCGTGGCCCTCGAACCGGACGTACCCGCTCGGTCCGGCCGTCGACCGGATCGTCGCCGGGATCGAGCGGCGCTCGTCGCACGTGTACGCGCAGTGGTGGCTGCGCGGGATGCAGTCCGTGCGGGGGTACTTGCCGGCTCTCATAGGGGCGGTCGGGCAGCGGGAGATGAAGCGGTTCGAGCCCCGGCTGGCGGGGGTCTCGAAGGGGCTCGTGGGGGCGGGGGGCGAGGCGGACGAGAAGGCGCGTACGCAGCGTAACTGATCGAAATGCGTTGTATGTCCGGTCGTGTCAGTCTGGTCGAGGCCCAAGGGGCGACACCGCCCCGCATCCCCCTCACACCCCAGTAGGAGTGAACCTCATGGGTATCAAGGACCAGTTCAAGGACAAGGCGCAGGAGATCGCCGACCAGGCGAAGCAGGCCAAGCAGGCGAAGCAGGGCGGCCAGGGCGCTCAGCGCGCTCCCGGCGAGCGGACCGCGCGCGGTGCGCAGGACGAGTCGTCGGAGCGACTGCGTCGGGCCCGGGAGGACCGGGACCTGGGGATGGGGCAGGGCCAGGACACGCTGGACGACGAGATGGGCGAGGGTCCGGAGCGCTACCGGGCCTGACGCGGGTCGCGTTGCCGCGTCTTCGTGGAGTAGGGAGAGCGCACCCGGTCGTCGCCGGGTGCGCTCTTTCGTGTGTGCGCGGGGTTGAGTGCGGAAGTGGGGTGCCGCCGCTGCGCGGGGCGGGCGGCGCGGGGCTTCGCCCCGGCCCCCGAGCGACGCTGCGCCGCGCGCCGGGCACCCTTTCCCACTCCGCCCGCCCGTCGGGGCCGCCCTGGCCCACCCGCCCGCCCGTCGGGGGAGAGCTGCGGAAGTCTTCGCCTCCGCAGCCTCTTTCGACGGGTGGGCGGGGTGGGCCAGGGTGGGCAGGTTCGGCGCGAGTCGGCGCGTTCGCCCGCAGGCCCGCAGTCGTCGGCGGTGCCGGCCGTCCGGCCGGGGGCCCGCCCCCGCAGCGGAGGCTCTCGCTGCCCCGTTACTCCGGCCTCGGCGGCAGTTCCGGGCGGGACTTGTCCGGGACGTTCGTGTACGTCGGGGGAGTCGCCGCCGGGCGCTCCGCCAGGAGTTCCAGCGCCACCTGGACCGCGTCGCCCAGCTGCGCCTGACGCCCCTCCGCCCAGTCGAGCGGTGTACGCAGCACCGCTATGTCCGGCTCCACGCCGTGGTTCTCCACCGACCAGCCGTACGCGTCGAACCACGCCGCGTTCATCGGCACCGTGATCACCGTTCCGTCGCCGAGCGTGTGGCGGCCGGTCATGCCGACCACCCCGCCCCACGTGCGCTGGCCCACCACCGGTCCCAGGCCCAGGAGTTTGAACGCCGCCGTGATCATGTCGCCGTCCGACGACGTCGCCTCGTCGGCCAGCGCGACCACCGGCCCCCGGGGGCCGTTCGACGCGTACGACACCGGTTCCGCGTCCCGCGTCAGGTCCCAGCCGACGATGGTGCGGGTGAGCTTCTCGACGACCAGCTCGCTGATGTTGCCGCCCGCGTTGCCCCGTACGTCGACGATCAGCGCCGGGAGCGACACCTCCATCCGCAGGTCGCGGTTGAACTGAGCCCAGCCGGAGCCGCCCATGTCGGGGATGTGCAGGTAGCCGCACTTGCCGCCGCTCAACTCCCGCACCACTTCCCGGCGCTTGGCCACCCAGTCCTGGTAGCGCAGCGGACGCTCGTCGATCAGCGGGACGATCGCGACCCGGCGCGCCGGGCCTTCCCCCTCCGCCGGCCCGAACGTCAGCTCCACCGTCGTGCCCCCCGCCGCCGCGAGCAGCGGGGACGGGCCCGCCACCGGGTCCACCGGCCGGCCGTCCACGTGCGTGAGGACCGCGCCCTCCCGGATGCCCGTACCGGCCAGCGGCGACCGCGCCTTGGAGTCGGACGACTCGCCGGGGAGGATGCGGCGTACCAGCCACTGCCCGTGCCGGCACACGAAGTTCGCGCCCAGCAGCCCCATCGCCCGCTGGTAGTGGGGCGGGCCCTCGTTGCGGCGCGCGGCGGCGACGTACGCGTGCGAGGTGCCCAGCTCACCCAGGACCTCGCGGAGCAGATCCGCGAACTCGTCGGGGGTGGCCACCCGTTCCAGCAGGGGGCGGTACTGGTCGAGGATCGCGTCCCAGTCGACGCCGCACATGTGCGGCTCCCAGAAGTACGCCCGGACGATACGGCCCGCCTCCGCGTACGCCTGCCGCCACTGCGCCTCCGGGTCGACCTGGTGCAGGATGCGGCGCAGGTCCAGGTAGACCGTCGTGTCGGTGTCGCCGGACTCGGTGGCGGGGACCGCGCGCAGCTCGCCCTCGTCCATCACCACCAGGCGCGTCCCGTCGCCGCTCACCGCGAACCAGTCGAGGTGGTCGACCAGTTCCGTCTTGCGCGCCTTGGTGAGGTTGAAGTGTTCGAGCGTGGGGCGGCCCGACATGTCCGCCGGGTTGGCGAACGTCTCGCCGAGCGCTCCCGAGATCGGCCAGCGCAGCCACACCAGCCCGCCGCCGGAGACGGGTTGCAGCCCCGAGTACTTGGACGCGGACACGGGGAACGGCGTCACCCGGTTCGGCAGGCCCTCGACCTCCACCAGGACCGCCGTGCTGTCGGTGCTCTCGCCCTCCTCTCCCTCCACCGGGTCAAGGCCGCCCGCCGCCGGGCGGCCCTCGGCGGACAGGGCGAAGGGGGACGGTGTCGCCGAGGACAGGGGGACGAGGTACGGGCGGCAGCCCAGGGGGAACGAGAGGTCCCCGGTGTGGACGTCGTACACCGGGTCGAAGCCCCGCCACGAGAGGAAGGCCAGGTAGCGGCCGTCGCTCGTGAAGACCGGATTCTCGTCCTCGAAGCGGCCGTTGGTGACTTCGACGATCTGCTTCGTCTCGATCTTGGCCATCTTGATCTGGCGCAGCGTGCGGCCGATGCCGGGATGCGACCAGGTCAGCCAGGCTCCGTCCGGGGAGAAGGCGAGGTCGCGGACCGGGCCGTTGGTGGAGCGGATCAGTTCGGTGACCTCGGGGACGTCGGCCGCTTCGCCTTCCGGTTCCTCCAGCGTGTGCACCAGGAGGAGCCGGCCGTCGTGCGAGGCGATCGCGATCCGTTCGCCCTCCGGGTCCGACACCAGCTCGTGTACGCGCCCGAGCTTCCCGCACGCCAGGCGGCGCGGCTCCCGGTCGCCACTCGCGCGCGGCAGGTACGCGATCTCGATCGCGTCCTCGCCCTCCGCGTCCGTGATGTACGCGACCTGGCCGCCGCCGCCCAGCATCTGGGGCAGGCGGGCCCGTACGCCCGGGACGTCCGTGATCGTGCGGGCCGGGCCGTCGCGGTGGGTCAGCCAGTACAGGCTGCCCCGGACCACTACCGCGCTGGCGCGGCCCGTCGTGTCGACCGAGAGGCCGTCCACGTTGGCTGCCGCCGGGATGTGGTACTTGCGCCGGCCGGCGCGGGGGCCGCCGAGGCGGACGTCCAGGCGGCGCGGTTTCGCGTCGGGGGACAGGTCGTCGACCAGCCACAGGTCGCCGGCGCACTGGTAGACCACACGGGTGCCGTCGCTGGAGGCGTGCCGGGCGTAGAACGCGTCGTGGTCGGTGTGGCGGCGGAGATCAGTGCCGTCGTACCGGCAGGAGTAGAGGTTGCCCACGCCCTCGTGGTCGGACAGGAACGCGATGCGGCCGTTCACGAACATCGGGCAGTCGAGATGGCCGTCGAGGCCGGGGAGCAGCTGCTTGCCGTGCAGCCACAGGCGGCCGGTCGCGCCGCCCCGGTAGCGCTTCCACGCGGCGGGCTCGTGCGGGGGCTTTCCGGTGAGCAGGAGCGTACGGCGCTCGCCCTCGATGTCCGCGACCGCGATGTCGGAGACCGGGCCCCAGGGCAGTTTGGCGCCGGGGCTGCCGTCCGTGGGGAGGGTGTACGCCCAGGAGTAGTGCGAGAACGGCTGGCCGTGCGAGGCGACGGCGAGGATGTGCGAGGGGTGGTCGGGCGACTCAGGGGTCCAGCCGCAGACGCGGGTGTCGAGCGAGCCCCAGTGGCTGAGCCTGCGGGCGGGGCCGCCGTCCACGGGGGCGAGGTGGACCTCGGGGTCGAGGCTGCGCCAGGTCGTGAACGCGATGTGGCGGCCGTCGGGGGAGAAGCGGGGGTGGGAGACCTTCGTACGGTCGACGGTGATGCGCCAGGCGCGGTCGGGCTGCTTGCCCGGCGGGACGACGGGGGCCAGCCAGAGGTCGTCCTCGGCGGCGAAGCAGAGGAGGTCGCCGTGGAGGTGGGGGAAGCGGAGGTACGCGGGGGCGGTGCCGTTGTGTCCGACGCCCTGCCGGGAGCGCCCCGGCGCGTCCCCTTCCGGCACCTCGGGAGGGGCAGCGGCGCCGGGGCGCAGTGAGTCCCCTCGCGGTGATGCGGCGTCGTCGGCCGGAGCGGCCGGAGGTATGCCCTCCGCGCCCAGAGGCTCGGTGGGTGTGGTCTCTTGCGGGCCGACGGACCCGGGTGCGTCGCTCACGCCCCAATGCTTTCCGCACGGCGGGGGCGCGGCAACTTGTGGTGCAGAACACCACCGAAACGGTTTCGTTTCGAGCGGGTGCGGGCGTAGCGTGTGGTGTACGAAACCGTTTCGTTCGGCAGGAGGTGGTTGGTATGGCACGTACGCGGCTCACGCCCGAGCGCGAGAGCGAGCTGTACGAGGCCGTGCTGGATCTGCTGCGCGAAGTCGGTTACGACGGGCTGACCATGGACGCTGTGGCGGCCCGTACGCGGTCCAGCAAGGCCACCCTCTACCGCCAGTGGGGGAGCAAGCCGGAGCTCGTGGCGAGGGCGCTCAGGCACAACAAGCCGGTCAGCGTCGCCGACATCGACACCGGGACGCTGCGGGGCGACTTCCACGCCCTGGTGGAACGGACCGACGACTGCCAGCTGGAGAAGGACTCCGCGCTGATGCGGGGTCTCGCCCAGGCCGTGCACCAGAACCCCGATCTCCATCAGGCGCTCAGGGAGCTGCTGATCGCGCCGGAGCTCACCGGGCTGGACGGCTTGCTGCGGCGCGCTGTCGACCGGGGAGAGATCCCCGCCGAAACGGGCGCCCTGCGGTACGTCCCGCACATGCTGGTCGGCGCCTTCGTCGCCCAGGAGCTCATCGAGGGCCGGTCGCCCGACCGGGCCTTCCTCTCCGACTACGTCGATGCCGTGGTGCTGCCCGCGCTGGGCGTCCCGGTGTAGTCCCGCAGCGGCGCCGTGGACTCTCCCCGCCCCGGCGTCCGTCCCCGCAGAAACGCTCCACCTGACGCGCACCGCTCTCGTCGTCGGGCTGGTCACCCATGCCCTGTTCGCACCAACGACCTGACCGGGAGTACGCCCTCGTGGCCACATTCCTTTACAAGCTGGGCCGGTTCGCCTTCCGCCGCCGCCCCTTCGTCGCCCTCGCGTGGATAGCGCTGCTGGTACTCGCCGGCGTCGGCGCCGCCTCCGCGTCCACTGCCACGTCCAGTTCCTTCTCCATACCGGGGACGGAGGCTCAGAAGGCCTTCGACCTGCTCGACGAGCGCTTCCCCGGTGCCGCTGCGGACGGCGCCACCGCCCGCGTGGTGTTCAAGGCTCCCGAGGGGGAGCGGATGACCGACGCCGGCCACCGCGCCGAGGTGGAGAAGGTCGTCGAGGGGCTCAAGTCGGGCGCCGGCGCCGATCAGATCGCCTCGGTCGTCGACCCGTACGCGGGCAAGGCCGTGAGCCGCGACGGTACGACGGCCTACACCCAGGTCTCGTACAAGGTCAGCGGGATGGAACTGACCGAGGAGGCACGGGAGGCGCTCACCGAAGCGGGTGACGAGGCGCGGGACGCCGGGCTGACCGTCGAGATCGGCGGTGACGCCCTGCAGGCCGTGCCCGAGACCGGGTCGGGCGAGATCATCGGAGTCGCCGTCGCCGCGATCGTGCTCGTGATCACGTTCGGGTCGCTGGTCGCCGCCGGGCTGCCGCTGCTCACCGCGATCATCGGTGTGGGGATCGGCGTCTCCACCATCACCGCGCTCGCGAATGTTCTTGATCTCGGTTCCACGACCTCCACGCTCGCGATGATGATCGGACTCGCGGTCGGCATCGACTACGCGCTGTTCATCGTGTCCCGCTTCCGCGCCGAACTGGCCGAGGGGCGTGAGCCGGAGGACGCCGCCGGGCGGGCCGTCGGAACTGCCGGGTCCGCCGTCGTGTTCGCCGGGCTCACTGTCGTGATCGCGCTCGTCGGGCTCGCCGTCGTCAACATCCCGATGCTGACGAAGATGGGCTTCGCCGCGGCCGGCACCGTCGTGATCGCCGTTCTCATCGCGCTCACGCTGGTTCCCGCGCTGCTCGGGTTCGCGGGCAAGAAGGTCTTCGGGCGCAAGGCCCGCACGCGTCAGGCGCAGCCCGCCGAGGCGGACAAGCCCAACATGGGCACGCGCTGGGCCCGCTTCGTCCTGCGTCGGCCGGTCGCAGTCCTGCTCACCGCCGTGGTCGGTCTCGGTGTGGTCGCCGTACCCGCCGCCTCGCTGGAGATGGGGCTCCCCGACGACGGTTCGCAGCCGGTCAGTACGACGCAGCGCAAGGCGTACGACCTCCTCTCGGACGGCTTCGGGCCGGGCTCCAACGGGCCGCTGATGGTGGTCGTCGATGTGGAGGGGGCCGGAAAGCCCAAGGACGCGGTGGGCCGGGTCACCAAGGTCGTGAAGGGCATGGACGGCGTTGCCGCCACTGTGCAGGGGCCGCTGAACAAGGCCGGCGACACGTCGGTCATCACCGTCGTCCCGAAGGACCGGCCCAGCTCCGAGGGGACCGAGGAGCTCGTGCGGTCCATCCGCGACGCGGGTCCGGGCATCACGTCCGACACCGGCGCCGAGGTCCTGGTGACCGGCGCCACCGCCATGAACATCGACTTCTCGCAGAAGATGAACGACGCGCTGCTGCCCTATCTCGCGCTCGTCGTCGGCCTCGCGTTTCTGCTGCTGATGCTGGTGTTCCGCTCGGTCCTCGTCCCGCTCAAGGCGGCGCTCGGGTTCCTGCTGTCCGTGGTGGCGGCGCTCGGCGCGGTGGTCGCCGTCTTCCAGTGGGGATGGCTGGCGAGCCTGTTCGGTGTGGAGCAGACCGGGCCTGTCATGTCGATGATGCCGATCTTCATGGTGGGTGTCGTCTTCGGTCTCGCCATGGACTACGAGGTCTTCCTCGTCACCCGCATGCGTGAGGCGTACGTCCACGGGGAGCGGCCGGGACAGGCCATCGTCACCGGGTTCCAGCACGGCGCGCGGGTCGTCACCGCGGCGGCCGTGATCATGATGGCTGTCTTCGCCGGGTTCATCGGGTCCAGCGAGTCGATGGTCAAGATGATCGGCTTCGGGCTGGCGATCGCCGTCTTCTTCGACGCCTTCGTCGTACGGATGGCCATCGTGCCCGCCGTGCTGGCGCTGCTCGGCAGGAAGGCCTGGTGGTTGCCGCGCTGGCTCGACAAGGCGCTGCCGAACGTGGACGTCGAGGGCGAGCAGCTGCGCAAGGAGCTGGGTGACGATGCGGGCGACGCCTCCGAGCGGGAGCTGGTGCGCGCCTAGGCACTGAGAAGCTCCGGGGCCGCTCCATGAGCGGAAGGCGGCCCCGGTCGCGCACCGGCTCGTGGGGACGGGACCGGTGCGGCGGTGGGGTCCCCCCGGCGGAAAGCCGGGGGGACCCCACCGTTTTCAGCGGGCGACTTCGGGGGTGACGGGCTCCTCGGCCGCGTGCGTACGGCGCAGGAAGCGCAGCAGTGGTGCCCGGTCGAACTGGATCACCGCCATGCCGTCGTCCGAACGCAGCTCGATCACGGCCTGCACCCTGCCGCACGGCCACACCCGTACATCGCCGCTCTCGGTTTCGGCCGGACGGGTCATGCCCGCCTCCAGGAGGGCCCGGGTGAAGATCCATTCGTTCTCGGAGCCGTCGGGCGAGACGGCCGGCGGGAAGACCAGGCGGACGGCGAGCGGGTCCCGCTCCGGGTCGTAGCGGAGGGCTACGGGGACGGCGTGGCGCTGGGGGCCGTCCGTGACGAGGCAGGCCCGTGCGTGGTCCTCAATTGCGGGGTGCATCGGGCGGCTCCTCAGTTTCGGGGGCTTTGTCCTCTAATGTCCCATATTTTGGGGCGCGCGCTCCGCTTTATTTGTGACCAGTGCGCTCTTGCGACCTCTTTGCAAGAGGGCACTATCATCGAACGGTTCGCCACACCGCAGGAAGCGGAGCCTCCCCATGCATGTCCCCGACGGATTCATCAGTACACCTGTCTCAGCTGTGGCGGGTGTCGCAGCCGTGGCCGCCGTCGCCGTCAGCCTGCGCGGAGCGCGCCGTGAGCTGGACGAGCGGACCGCCCCGCTCGCCGGGCTCGTCGCCGCGTTCATCTTCGCCGTACAGATGCTCAACTTCCCCGTAGCGGCCGGCACCAGCGGGCATCTGCTCGGTGGCGCGCTCGCCGCGATACTCGTCGGCCCGTTCACCGGTGTGCTCTGCATCTCGGTCGTGCTGCTGATGCAGGGCATCCTGTTCGCGGACGGCGGGCTCACCGCGCTGGGCGTCAACATCACCGTCATGGGCGTCGTGACCGTGATCGTCGCGTACGCGCTCTTCCGCGGGCTCGTGAAGGTGCTGCCGCGCCGCCGCTCATCGGTCACCGCCTCCGCGTTCGTCGCCGCCCTCGTGTCCGTGCCCGCGGCCGCCGCGGCCTTCACGCTGATCTACGCCGTCGGGGGTACGACGGACGTACCGCTCGGCAAGGTACTGACCGCGATGGTCGGCGTACACGTCCTCATCGGCATCGGCGAGGCCGCGATCACCGCGCTGACCGTGGGCGCCGTCATCGCCGTACGCCCGGACCTCGTGCACGGCGCGCGCGGTCTGTCCGCGCCGCTCAAGCTGCTGGTGGGCGGTGAGCTGGTGGACGCGGCCCCGGCGGAGGCCCCGGCTCCGGCCGCCGCGCGCTCCACCCGCAAGGTCTGGGGCGCGGGGCTGGCCTCCGCGGTCGTCCTCGCCGGGTTCGTCTCGTTCTATGCGTCCGCCAGCCCCGACGGACTGGAGAAGGTCGCCGCCGACCAGGGCATCGACAAGAAGGTCGAGGAGCACGCCGTCGCCGATTCCCCGCTCGCCGACTACAGCGTCAGCGGCATCAGCGACGGCCGGATCTCCGGCGGCCTCGCGGGCGTCGTGGGCGTCGGCGCGACCGTCGCCGTCGGCAGCGGCGTCTTCTGGACGGTGCGGCGCCGCCGCGGGCAGCATGAGTCGGCGGTCGTGGTCACGCCGGCGCGCACCGAGGAAAAGGAAACCGCCTGACATGGGCGCGGGCCACGCCCACAAGCTCTACCGGCACGGGCACAGCCCGGTGCACGCGCTGCCGCCGCACTGCAAGCTCGCCGCCGTGTTCTGCTTCGTGCTCGTCGTCGTCTCCACGCCGCGCGAGGCGATGTGGGCGTTCGCGCTGTACGCCGCGCTGCTCGGCGGGGTCGCGTACGCGGCGCGCGTACCGGCCGGGTTTCTGCTGAAGCGGCTGCTCATCGAGGTGCCCTTCGTGGCGTTCGCGGTGCTCATGCCCTTCGTGGCGCAGGGGGAACGCGTGGAGGTGCTCGGCGTGTCGCTGAGCGTCTCGGGCCTGTGGGGCGCCTGGAACGTCCTGGCCAAGGGCACACTGGGCGTCGCCGCGTCCGTGCTCCTCGCGTCGACGACGGAGCTGCGCTCGCTGCTGCTGGGCCTCCAGCGGCTGAAGTTGCCGCCGCTCCTCGTACAGATCGCGTCGTTCATGATCCGGTACGGCGATGTGATCACCGACGAGATGCGCCGGATGTCGATCGCCCGGCGCTCGCGCGGATTCGAGGCGCGGGGCGTGCGCCACTGGGGCGTCCTGGGCAAGACGGCGGGTGCGCTCTTCATCCGCTCGTACGAGAGAGGCGAGCGCGTGCATCTGGCCATGGTCAGCAGGGGGTACACCGGCACCATGCCGGTGATCGACGAAGTGACCGCGACACGGGCGCAGTGGTCGTACGCGGCGGCGCTCCCGGTGTCGGCGTTCGCGGTCTGTCTGCTGGGATGGACGCTATGACCACCACCATGTCCCTTGAGGTCAGCGGCCTCGCGTACGCCTACCCCGACGGCCACCAGGCCCTCTTCGGCGTCGACCTGAACGTCGCGCGCGGGGAGCGTGTCGCGCTGCTCGGGCCGAACGGCGCGGGCAAGACCACGCTCGTACTGCACCTCAACGGCATCCTCACGGCCGGCGCGGGTTCCGTGACCGTGGCGGGGCTGCCCGTCGGGAAGCGGCACCTCGCCGAGATCCGGCGCAGGGTCGGCATCGTCTTCCAGGACCCCGACGACCAGCTCTTCATGCCGACGGTCCGCGAGGACGTGGCCTTCGGACCGGCGGCGGCGGGGATGCGCGGCGCGGAGCTGGAGGCGTGCGTGACGGCGGCGCTGGAACGGGTGGGCATGGCGCGGTACGCGGACCGGCCGCCGCACCATTTGTCGTTCGGGCAGCGGCGGAGAGTGGCTGTCGCGACCGTGCTCGCGATGGAGCCGGAGATCCTGGTACTGGACGAGCCGTCGTCCAATCTGGACCCGGCGTCGCGGCGCGAACTGGCGGACGTCCTGCGGTCGTTGGACGTGACGGTGCTCATGGTCACGCACGACCTGCCGTACGCGCTGGAACTGTGCCCGCGCTCCGTGATCCTCAGCGGAGGCGTGATCGTGGCGGACGGTCGGACGCAGGAGCTGCTGTCGGACGACGCGGTGATGCGGGAACACCGGCTGGAGCTGCCGTTCGGGTTCGACCCGGGGTCGGTGCGGGTGGAGGCGTAGGGCCGAGGGGCGACCCCGGGACGCCCTCCGGGCTGCCCTCAAACGCCGGACGGGCCGGATGCTGCCGCACCCACACCCCCACGCCACCCCGCCCGGCAGGGCCGTTGCACCATGGGGGGATGAGCGCGAGCGCAGTAGTGGATGCACGGGGCACGGTGGCTGCCGGATTCGAACCGGTCAGGGACGCGTTCGTACGCAACTTCGGGCAACGCGGCGAGCGCGGCGCCGCGGTCGCCGTCTACCGCCACGGCCACAAGGTGGCCGACCTCTGGGCCGGAACCCGCGACGTGGACGGCACGGAGCCGTGGGCCGTCGACACCGCCCAGATCGTACGGTCCGCGACCAAGGGAGTCGCCGCCGCCGTGCCTCTGCTCCTCCACCAGCGTGGCCAGATCGACCTGGACGCCCCCGTGGCCACGTACTGGCCCGAGTTCAAGGCGAACGGCAAGGAGCGCGTGCTCGTACGCCATCTGTTGTCCCACCGGGCGGGTGTACCGGCGCTCGACCGCCCGTTGACGCCCGTCGAGGCGATCGACGGCGAGTCCGGGCCCCGCGCCGTCGCCGCTCAGGCGCCCGCCTGGGAACCCGGCACCGAGCACGGCTACCACGCGCAGACGTACAGCTGGCTCGTCGGTGAGCTCGTGAAGCGCGTGACGGGCCGCACCGTCGGGCGTTGGATCGCCGAGGAGATAGCCCGGCCGCTGGGCCTCGATTTCTGGGTCGGGCTGCCGGCGGACGAGGCACACCGGGTGGGCCGGATCGGACCCGTCGAGGCGCCGCCCCTGGGCGGCGGGACGCTGCGGCTGCGGCCCAAGCGGAGCGTGAGCGAGGCGTACGCGGACCCGGGCTCGCTCACCCGGCGCGCGTTCGGGGCGATCGATCCGCTCGCGGACGAGAACGACCCGGCGTACCGGGCGGCCGAACTCCCCGCGTCCGGCGGCATTTCCACCGCGCGGGCGCTCGCGCGGTGCTACGCGGCGATGATCGGCGAGGTCGACGGGCACCGGCTGTTCGCCCCGGCCACACTCACGCTGGCCCGCACCGAGGAGTCGGAGGGCCCGGACCGGGTCCTGGTCGTCAACACCCGTTTCGGCCTCGGGTTCATGCTGCACGGCTCCGGTGCGCCCCTGCTCGCGCCCGGCTCGTTCGGACACCCGGGCCGGGGCGGCTCGCTCGGGTTCGCCGATCCCGAATCGGGGATCGCCTTCGGGTACGTGACCAACGGGCTCCAGAAGGGGGTCACCGCCGACCCGCGCGCACAGGCGCTGGTCGCGGCGGTGCGGTCCGCCGTCCGGTCCGCCGGGTGACCACGGGGCGATCGGCGATCCGCTGCGTGCTCCGGCGTGATCCGCCGTCTGATCCGCCGCGTGATCCGGTGAGATGCCGACGGGTCAGCCCGTGTGGAGCATCAGGCCGATTCCGATCACCATCAGGCCCGCCGCCGCGATTCTCGGCGCACCGAAGCGTTCCTTGAAGAACAGCGCGCCGATCGCCGCGCCCACGATGATCGACGACTCCCGCAGCGCCGCGATCGGCGCCAGCGGAGCGCGCGTCTGCGCCCACAGGACCAGGCCGTACGCCGCGACGGACAGGGCCGCGCCCAGCAGGCCCCGCCCGGCCAGCGGCCGCAGCTGGGCCAGGAGTTCGGAGCGGCGGCGGTAGAAGGTGTACGCCGGGATCGCGAGGCCCTCGAGGATCATCAGCCACGCGATGTACCCCAGCGGTGAGCCCGACGCGCGCACACCCACGCCGTCCACCACGGTGTACGCCGCGATCGACAGGCCGGTGGCGAGCGCCGCCACCAGCGCCGGCCAGTGCGGGCGCGAGCCCCGGATACCCCACAGGGCCACGCCGACCAGGCCCGCGCACGCCACCGCCACGCCCGCCGTCTGCCAGCCGCCCGGGACCTCTCCGACGAACACCGCCGCCAGCACCGTCACCACCAGCGGCGCCGTGCCCCGCGCGATCGGGTACATCTGCCCGAAGTCCCCGAGCGTGAACGACCGCATGAGCAGCGCCATGTACGCCACGTGGAGCGCGGCGGAGGCGAACAGGTAGGGCCAGGCCCCCGCCGCCGGGAACGGCACGAACGCGGCCGCCGCCAGGCCGATCAGTGCTCCGCCGCCCGAGATGAGCGTGAAGGAGAGCAGCTGGTCCTTGATGTGGTGCGCGAGGGCGTTCCAACTGGCGTGCGTGAACGCGGCGATCAGGACCGCCGCCGCGACGACGGGCGTCACTTGCGCTGCTCGCGTATGTCCACCGGCGCGCCGCCCGCCCGGGCGACGAGGGTCTTCGGCTCCATCGGGAAGACGGTGGGCGAGGTACCCGCCGCCGCCCGCACCACCGCGCGGCCGGGCAGCCCCCGGTCGGCCGGCACCCGCGCCTTCGTACCGGGCGTGGGCGGGGCTTCGGCGAACCGGGGGCGGGCCGCCGTCCGGTGCGTGGATTGCGGAGTGCTCATGGCCCGCACGCTAGCGGTAGTTGTACGGGCCATGCGAGCCGGTTGTGCGGCCGCCGGTCAGCCGGCCCGCAGTACCGCCGCCACCAGCGGTCCCGCAGCGTCGCCGCCGTGGCCGCCCGACTCGACGGACGCCGCTGCCGCCACGTCGTCGCTGAACCCGGCGAACCAGCTGTTGGACCTGCCCTGCCCGTCGACCTCCGCCGAACCGGTCTTCGCGCCCTTGTCGCCGCCGACCGAGGCCATCGCCTGCGTGCCCGTACCCCAGGACGCCGTGGCCGTCTGCCGCATCATGGCGACCAACTGGCTGTGCACGGAAGGGGACATGGAACGGGATGCCTCGGCCAGCTCCCGGCCGTCGAGCGACCGCGGCACGATGATCGGCTGCCTGAACGTGCCGGCCTTGGCAGTGGCGGTGACCGACGCCATGTTGAGGGCGTTCATCTGGACCGTGCCCTGCCCGATGTACTGCGCCGCCGCCTCGCCACCGGAGGCTTCCGGGATCGTACCGTCGGCCGTGATGATCCCGGTCTGCCAGTCGAGGCCGAGCCCGAAGACCTCACTCGCCGTTTTGGGGAGCGCCGCGTCGTCCTTGGTGTCGTCGATCAGCTTGATGAAAGCGGTGTTGCAGGAGCGGGCGAAGCTGGTGGAGAAGGTGCCGTCCGGGATGTCGAAGTCGTCCAGGTTCTTGAAGGTGGTGCCCTGATACATCGCGGTCTTCGGGCATTCCGCCTTGCGGTCCGCGCCGGCCAGGCCCTTCTCCATCAGCATCGTGGCCGTCACGATCTTCAGGGTGGAGCCCGGCGCCTGCTTGCCGAGGACCGCCGCGTTGTAGGCGTCCTCGCGATTGTTGGCGATCGCCAGGATTTCGCCCGTGCTCGGCTTCACCGCCGCGACCGAGGCCTCGCTGTGCTGCTTCACCGCCGTCTCGGCCGCAGCCTGCACGCCCGCGTCCAGCGTGGTCGGCAGCCTGCCCGGCTTGCCCTTGGTGAGCGTGAGCACCGTGCGAGGGGCGACGCCGTTGTCGCTGCCGCTCTCGATCGCCAGCTCCACGCCCGGCGTCCCGCCCGCCTTCTCGCCGTACTTCTCCCGCAGGGCGTCCAGAACGGGCCCGAGCGACGGGAACTTCGCCGCCGTCAGCTCGTTGCCGTCGCGGTCGACCGCCTTGATGGGCGGGGCCGAGGCCTGGCCCGTCCGCAGTATCTCGCCGTCCTTCAGGTCCGGATGGAGGACGGTCGGCTTCCAGTCGACCAGCGCCTTGCCCGAGGTGAGCCCGCGCACGACCGTCAGTTCCGACTCGTACGAGAACGCCTTGCTTCGGCCCTTGTACGTCACCGTCGCCTCGGCGGTGAACGGCACCTTCGTCCCCACCGCCGTGCCCGGCGTCAGCTTCACCTCACTGATGTGCGCCTCGTCGCGGTAGGCGGACAGCGCGGGCCGCGCCGTGGCGGCGTTGTCGGTGAGTTCCGCGGCCGCGAGGGCATCGCCCTTCGCCCAGGCGGCGAGGAAATCCTTCGTGGTCCGCGCGATCTCGTCCGCGCTCGGCGGTCCCGACTTCTTCGGCGCCGAGACGGTGTTGACGTCCGGACCGCCGGTCTCCCCGCTCACCATGGAGTACGCCGCGTAGCTCACGCCTCCGGCCGCTACCAGGAAAACTCCGCCGACTATGGCGACTTTCGCTCCACTGCGCATGGTGTGCAGTCCCCTCCCCAGGAGTCCCTCCTGAACTGAACGTGTTCAAGAAGTGCAGTACCGCACTCTACGGGACGGAAGGGACGCCCGGGGTGACCGTTACAGGACCGGGACGGACGCCCGGCGCCGACGTGCGGTCAGTGGTGGTGCCCGTCCCGGCCGAGGGTCTCCACGGGGGTCGCGCCGGGGCGGGTCCACTGCGGCACGGGCCGGCTGGTCGGGCCCCAGGTGGCGACGCCGTCGGCGTCCGAGCGCCAGTACCAGCAGGCCTGGCGGGCCTCGGACGGGTACCCCTCGTGGACATCGCCGATCACGGGCCGGCCCTCGGGGTTGTCCTCCCACGCCTCGCCGCGGCCGTAGGGCGTCATGTCGAGCAGGCCGAGGGACCCGTTGACCGGCTCGTTGCCGCGGCCCGTCGTGGAGTAGGTGAGGAACACGCGGTCGCCGTCGCGCAGGAAACAGGCGATGTGCCCCATTTCTCCGCCGACCGGCGCCTCCACGCCCCGCACCGAGTACCAGGGCTGGGTGTAACCCATGAACGCGCCGTAGGGAGCCACCTCGTCCCAGGGGCCCGAGGTCAGGACGGCGAACGAGACGCCCCGGGCGTTGAGGTAGACGGCGTCCTTCACGTGCCAGGCCGTGGTGGTGCAGCCCTCGCACTGCCCCTGGTGCGGCGCGCCGTCGTACCACATGTGCTTGTAGACCACGAGCTCGTCGCGACCCCGGAACAGACCGAGGAACGGGACCGGCCCGTCAACGCCGGTGACCTCGACCGCGCCGTCGAGCTCGACCATCGGCAGCCGCCGCCGGGCCGCGGCGATCGCGTCGCCCTCACGGGTGTGCGCCTTCTCGCGGACCAGCAGCTCCTCGCGTGCCGCCTGCCAGGTGGACAGGCCGACGACCGGCGGCTTGCCGGGGAGGTTGCTGCTCGCGCTGCCGGGCGTCGTCGTCATGGTGTCCTCCGTGGTGTCTCGTGCCGGGCAGCGTCGTACGACGTCCTACGACCCTCACCAGAGCAGACCCGCGACCAGGCCGGAACTCATCGCGGCAGGGGGAGCCCCGCCCCTCGGCCGAGCCTGCGGACCCCGTCGGAGCCGAGGAGTTCACAGACCTTTGGTGCTCCCGCCCAGCTAAACCCAGGTGTCCAGCCAGATGCGGTTGCGCCACTCGTCCATCGGGAGCGTCTGGCCGGTGTAGATCGGCCAGAAGTAGATGAAGTTCCACATGATGAGGAGTACGAGCACTCCCGCGCCGACCGCCCCCGCCACCCGCCGCCGCTCATGAGCGCCCGGTCGTCCCAGCATCGCGCCGAGCATCATCGCCAGCGCCAGGCACAGGAACGGCACGAACACGACGGCGTAGAAGAGGAAGATCGTCCGCTCCTGGTAGAAGAACCAGGGCACCCAGCCCGCCGCGATGCCGCACGCGATCGCTCCCGCCCGCCAGTCGCGCCGGAACGCCCAGCGCCACAGCACATACAGGACGGCGAAGCACGCCGCCCACCACAGCAGCGGGGTGCCGAGCGCCAGCACCTCCTGGGCGCAGTCGCTCGTCTCGCTCGCCGGGCAGCCCTCCTCGCCGGGTTTCGGCGACTCGTAGAAGTACGAGACCGGGCGGCCCACCACGATCCAGCTCCACGGGTTGGACTGGTAGGTGTGACCGGACGTCAGGTTGACGTGGAAGTTGAAGACCTCGGTCTCGTAGTGCCACAGGCTGCGCAGCCAGTCGGGCAGCCACGTCCAGTTGCCGCCCTTGCCGGCGCCCTGCGCCCAGTCCCGGTAGTAGCCCTCCTTGGTGACGATCCAGCCCGTCCAGGAGGCGACGTACGTCACGAACGTGACCACGACCGTCGACACGAACGCCGGCGTGATGTCCCGCTTCAGTACCGCGAGGTACGGCTGCATCGCGCCTGCCGTCCGGCGCGCGCCCACGTCCCACACCACGGTCATCAGGCCGAACGCCGCCAGGATGTACAGGCCGTTCCACTTCGTACCGAAGGCCAGGCCCAGGCACAGCCCCGCCGCGATCCGCCACGGCCGCCACCCGAGCCGCAGCCGGTCCGCGACCCCGACGTCCGGGCGCAGTACCCCGTCGTCGTCCGACGGGAGCGCCGCCGCGAGCCTGCGCCGCGCCCAGTCCCGGTCGATGAGAAGGCAGCCGAACGCGCCCAGTACGAAGAACATCAGCACCTGGTCGAGCAGCGCCGCGCGGCTCATCACGAAGTGCAGGCCGTCCACCGCCAGCAACGCGCCCGCCAGGCACCCCAGGAACGTCGAGCGGAAGAGCCGGCGGCCGATCCGGCAGAGCATCAGGACCGACAGCGTGCCGAGTACGCAGACCATGAAGCGCCAGCCGAACGGCGTGAACCCGAAGAGCTGTTCGCCGAGCCCGATGACCCACTTGCCGACCGGCGGATGCACCACATAGCCCGGCTCGACCGGGACCGGGACCCCCGACGGGTCGGCGAGGACCGACTTGTCGATGTCCTTGGGCCACTGCCCCTCGTACCCCTGGTGAATGAGCGCCCAGGCGTCCTTCGCGTAGTACGTCTCGTCGAATATCACCGCCTTGGGGCTGCCCAGATTCCAGAACCGCAGCAGCCCCGCGACCAGCGCCACTAGCAGCGGCCCGCCCCACGCGGCCCACCGCACCAGGTGTCCCGCGAGTACGGGCGGCACACCGAGCACTCTCCAGATCTGGGTGCCGGGCGCACTGTACGGCGGCACGAGCCGTTCGCGCAGCCCGATGACGGGCCTGGGTACGTAGCCGAATCGCCGCAGCCGCTGCTGCCACGACGGCGGCTGCTCCCCGGGGGCCCGGCCCTGCTGGGCTTCTGACGCGGTACTGGTCACCGCGCCATCGTAGGGAACACATCTGTGCGCGTCGTGTGCGCGCCCTGCGAGGATGGCTCTTGTGACTGGAACGACTGGAACGACCGGAACGACCCGAACGACGGCGGCGCCTGGAACGGCCGGAACGCTCGTGCTCGCGGGAACGCCCATCGGCGATGTGGCCGACGCGCCGCCCCGCCTCGCCGCCGAACTCGCGACGGCCGACGTCGTGGCAGCCGAGGACACCCGGCGGCTGCGCCGGCTGACGCAGGCGCTCGGCGTACAGACGACGGGGCGTGTCGTGTCGTACTTCGAGGGCAACGAGAGCGCCCGTACGCCCGAACTCGTCGAGGCGCTGGAGGACGGCAAGCGGGTGCTGCTCGTCACCGACGCGGGCATGCCGTCGGTCTCCGACCCCGGCTACCGGCTGGTCGCCGCCGCCGTCGAGAAGGACATCAAGGTCACGGCGGTGCCCGGCCCCTCCGCCGTACTGACCGCCCTCGCCCTGTCCGGCCTGCCCGTCGACCGCTTCTGCTTCGAGGGCTTCCTGCCCCGCAAGGGCGGTGAGCGCCTCGGCAAGCTGAAGGAGGTCGTCGGTGAGCGGCGGACGATGGTGTTCTTCGAGGCCCCGCACCGCCTCGACGACACCCTCGCCGCGATGGCCGAGGTCTTCGGCGACGAGCGCAGGGCCGCCGTGTGCCGCGAGCTGACCAAGACGTACGAGGAAGTGAAGCGGGGCCCGCTCAAGGCGCTCGCCGAATGGGCCGCCGAGGGGGTACGGGGCGAGATCACCGTCGTCGTCGAAGGCGCCTCCGACGCACCGCAGAATCTGGAGCCGGCGGAGCTGGTGCGCAGGGTGCAGGTGCGCGAGGAGGCAGGGGAGCGGCGCAAGGAGGCGATCGCCGCGGTCGCCGCCGAGGCGGGGCTTCCCAAGCGCGAGGTGTTCGATGCCGTTGTCGCGGCAAAGAATGCGGCACGGACGGGCTCCGCGGACGGTAAAGGACTATCGTGAATAGTTAAAGCTAGCTAAAGCGCAGACCGCGCACCGGGCCTTTTTCCATGGAAAGGCCAAGACCGGTCCATATCTCGACAGGCACCGATGCGCTCCCGCCGAAACAGGCGTCCACTGGACCAGTGGAAAGGAGCTGGCATGAGCGAGATCGCAGACACCGCCGGCGCAGGAACCACCGTTCACGAGGCCTATGCCTTCGCCTGCATGAGGTGCGGGCACGGCTGGGAGCAGTCCTTCGAGATACACCACCACGTCGACGGCAATGGCCACGAATTCGTGGTCTACACGGCTGACGGCGAGCGGGTGCCCTCGCCGCTGTCCCGTCCCACCTGTCTCAATTGCGGCGGGCATGTCGTGCGGATCATGCAGGCGGGGCAGGTCTCGTCGATCAGGGAAATGCTGCGGTCTGCCGTCGTGGACGCGCCCATGCTGGGACCGGTCGTGGGAATCCCGGGACCGGTGATGGAGGAGGCCCCCGGTCCGGTGCGGGTGAAGCACGCCTGGCGCCCGTCGGATCTGCTGCATCCCTTCCAGCACCGGAAGTGACCGGCACCACCACCGCGGCACGTGAGGGCCGGGAGGGGCACCCGGCTTTCGTACGATCGTGACCATGAGCCCCAAGGACGCACTCCCACCGCTGCCCGAGCCCCTCCGGGGAGAGGTAGCCGATTCGCACACCCACCTGGACATGCAGGACGGCACCGTCGAAGAGGCCCTGACGAAGGCCGCCTCGGTCGGTGTCACCACCGTCGTCCAGGTGGGCTGCGACGTGAAGGGCTCGCAGTGGGCGGCCGAGACCGCCGCGGCCCACGAGAACGTGCACGCCGCCGTCGCACTGCACCCCAACGAAGCCCCGCGCATCGTCCTGGGCGACCCCGACGGCTGGTCGCGCCAGGGCGCGCGCATCCCGGGCGGGGACGGCGCCCTCGACGACGCGCTCACCGAGATCGACCGGCTGGCCTCCCTCCCGTACGTGCGGGGCGTCGGCGAGACCGGCCTCGACTACTTCCGTACGGGGCCCGAGGGCATGGCCGCCCAGGAGCGGTCCTTCCGGGCCCACATCGAGATCGCCAAGCGGCACGGCAAGGCACTCGTCATCCACGACCGCGAGGCGCACGAGGACGTACTGCGCGTCCTCGACGAGGAGGGCGCCCCCGAGCGCACCGTCTTCCACTGCTACTCCGGCGACGCCGCCATGGCGGAAATCTGCGCCCGTAAGGGCTACTTCATGTCCTTCGCCGGAAACATGACCTTCAAGAACGCCCAGCCCCTGCGGGACGCGCTCGCCGTCGCGCCGTTGGAACTGGTGCTCGTCGAGACGGACGCGCCGTTCCTGACCCCGGCGCCGTACCGCGGACGGCCCAACGCCCCGTATCTCATTCCGGTCACCGTACGCGCGATGGCGGCGGTCAGGGGCATCGAGGAGGACGTCCTGACGGCTGCCCTCGCCGCGAACACGGCACGCGCGTTCGACTACTGACGGCCCTCCTCAGGCAATGTCGCGACTCTTCGTGGTCGTGTTGCTTTGGAGAGTGACGACGGCTCCGCTAGTGTCCCGGCCCGCAGCGTCATCGGGACGGACCGGACTTCTGGAGCGTCGTGGGCAATTCGCAGGGCAGTCACCGGGCGACGCGCGGCAGCGACCGCCGCACGGTGGAGTACGGCGCGGTGGGGTACGACGCGGCTGAGTGCGACACGGTGGGGTATGGCGCGGTGGGGTACGGGGCGGTGGGGTACGGCGCCGACGTGGCGGAGTGCGACACGGTGGAGTACGGGGCGGTGGGGTACGGCCCGGACGGGTACGGCGCCGACCCGTACGTGCCGGCGTACGAGCTCCAGCGGCTGCCGCGTCAGAACCCCGGCACGCTCACGGCCACCCTCGTGGGCGTCGGGCACGGCGGCCGGGCGGCGGCCCGGCGGGCCGCCAGGCGCCGCAAGGGCGCCGAGCGGCCCGAGAGGCTGCGCCGACTCCTCCCGCAAGCGCTCGTCGTCGCGTTCCTGGCAGGCGGCACCTCGGCGTTCGTGGCGAGTGACAAGGCGGTCAAGCTCAGCGTCGACGGCGTACCCCGCACGATGCACACCTTCGCCGACGACGTCACCGAGCTGCTGGAGGACGAGGGTGTGGAGGTGGGGGCGCACGACCTGGTGGCCCCCGCCCCCGGCGCGGCTCTGGCCAGCGGCGACGAGATCGTGGTCCGGTACGGGCGTCCCGTCACGCTGACCCTGGACGGGCAGCGGCGCCGGGTGTGGACCACCGCCCGTACGGTCGAGGGCGCACTGCGCCAGCTCGGGGTGCGCGCGGAGGGCGCGTACCTCTCCGCCTCGCGCTCCCTGGAGATCGGGCGCGCCGGGCTCGCTCTGGACGTACGCACCGAGCGGACCGTGACGTTCATGGCGGACGGGCGCGAGCGGACGATCCGTACGAACGCCGCGACGGTCGGCGAGGCGCTCGCGGAGGCAGGCATCAGCCTGCGCGGCCAGGACACCACGTCCGTGCCGCCCGGCAGCTTCCCGCGCGACGGGCAGACGGTCACGGTGATGCGGATCCGGGGCGCGGAGGAAGTACGCGAGGTACCCATTCCGTTCGACGTGGTGAGGACCGAGGACGCTTCGCTGTTCAAGGGGACCGAGGTGGTGGTCCAGGCCGGCGAGCAGGGGGCGAGGAGGGTGACGTACTTCGTGCGGACCGTCAACGGTGTCCGGCAGCAGCCCAGGAGGGTCGGGGAGGAGATCGCACGCGAGCCGGTCGCGCGGCGGGTGAAGGTGGGTACGAAGGAGAGGCCGGCGTCCGTGGCCGGGGCCGACGGGCTCAACTGGCACGGGCTGGCCCACTGCGAGTCCGGGGGGCAGCCCGGTGCGGTGGACCCGACGGGCAACTACGGCGGCCTCTACCAGTTCGACACGCAGACCTGGCAGGCACTGGGCGGCAGCGGGCGGCCGCAGGAGGCCAGCGCGAGCGAGCAGACGTTCCGGGCGAAGAAGCTGTACGTCCAGCGGGGGGCCAGTCCGTGGCCGCACTGCGGCGGCAGGCTGCGGGGGTGAGGCGGGCGGGGCCGACGGTTCGGTTCACGGGGCGTGGTGGAGCGGTGGCTCCGGCGTCGGTGCCGCGCCGCGGCGTCTCCTCGGGTGCCGGCGGGGGTCGGCGCGCGATGCCCAGGCTGTGTTCGACACCCTGCGGGGAGCGCCCCGGCACGTCCCCTCCTGGCAGCTCGGAGTGTGTGCGGTGTGGCGGTGGCGGTAGCGGGGGTGGTGGCCCCGGTTGTGTTCGGCGCCCTGTGGAAGTGCCGGGGCGTGTCCCCTCCTGGCACCTCGGGGTGTGCGGGGGTGCCGGGGTGTACCGGGGGCTCGGTGTGCGGGGCGGAGGCGGGTGCCGGGGCCTTTAGGCTTGAGCGGTGAGCAGCACTGAGCCTTCTGAGACGCCTCCTGAGCCCCTGCACGACCTCCTGGGCCCCGCCGACATCCGGGAACTGGCGGCGGCGCTCGGCGTACGCCCGACCAAGCAGCGCGGCCAGAACTTCGTCATCGACGCGAATACCGTCCGCAGGATCGTGCGGACGGCCGGCGTGCGGCCCGACGATGTGGTGGTCGAGGTCGGGCCCGGGCTCGGTTCGCTGACCCTGGCGCTGCTGGAGTCCGCCGAGCGCGTCGTCGCGGTCGAGATCGACGACGTGCTCGCCTCCGCGCTGCCCGCCACGATCGCGGCCCGGATGCCCGACCGGGCCGAGCGGTTCGCGCTGGTCCACTCCGACGCGATGCAGGTGACCGAGCTGCCCGGGCCCGCCCCCACGGCGCTGGTCGCGAATCTGCCGTACAACGTCGCCGTCCCCGTGCTGCTCACCATGCTGGAGCGCTTCCCCAGCATCGAACGGACGCTGGTCATGGTCCAGGCCGAGGTCGCCGACCGGCTCGCGGCCCGGCCCGGCAACAAGGTGTACGGCGTGCCGTCGGTGAAGGCCTGCTGGTACGCCGACGTGAAGCGGGCCGGATCCATTGGGCGGAACGTCTTCTGGCCCGCGCCGAATGTGGATTCCGGGCTCGTTTCGCTGGTGCGCAGGAGCGAGCCGATCAAGACGTCGGCTTCGAAGGCGGAGGTCTTCGCCGTGGTCGACGCGGCGTTCGCGCAGCGGCGCAAGACGCTGCGGGCCGCGCTTGCCGGGTGGGCCGGATCGGCCCCGGCGGCCGAGGCGGCACTGGTCGCGGCCGGCGTATCGCCCCAGGCGCGGGGCGAGTCGCTGACCGTGGAGGAGTTCGCCCGTATCGCCGAGAACAAGGGAGCGGCGGCATGACGGTCACGGTCCGGGTCCCCGCGAAGGTCAACGTCCAGCTGGCGGTGGGCGGGGCGCGCCCCGACGGCTTCCACGACCTGGCGAACGTCTTCCTGGCGGTGGGGCTGTACGACGAGGTCACGGTCACGCCGTCGGACTCGCTGCGCGTCACCTGCTCGGGCCCGGACGCCGGGCAGGTTCCCCTGGACCGTACAAACCTCGCCGCGCGGGCGGCGATCGCGCTGGCCGCACGTCACGGACTGTCGCCGGACGTGCACATCCACATCGCCAAGGACATTCCGGTCGCGGGTGGCATGGCGGGCGGCAGCGCGGACGGCGCGGGCGCGCTGCTGGCGTGCGACGAGCTGTGGGGTACGGGGTCCTCGGCGGCCGAGCTTCTGGAGATCTGCGCCGAGTTGGGCAGTGACGTGCCGTTCAGTCTGGTCGGCGGGGCCGCGCTGGGTACGGGCCGTGGCGAGAACCTGACGCCCCTCGACGTCGGCGGCGCCTTCCACTGGGTGTTCGCGGTCGCGGACGGCGGGCTGTCGACGCCGGCCGTGTACGGCGAGTTCGACCGCCTGACGGCCGGCACCGACGTCCCGGCCCCGGTGGCGTCACCGGCTCTCCTGGACGCCCTGCGCACGGGCGACGCGACGGCCCTGGCGGGCGCCCTGCTCAATGACCTCCAGCCCGCGGCCCTTTCTCTGCGCCCGTCGCTCGCCGCCACCCTGGCGGCCGGTACGGAGGCGGGGGCCCTGGCCGCCCTGGTCTCGGGCTCGGGCCCGACCACGGCGTTCCTGACGAAGGACCAGGAGTCGGCGGAGTCGGTGGCCGCGGCCCTCACCGCCTCCGGCACCTGCCGCACGGCCCGGGTGGCGCAGTCGCCCGCGGCGGGCGCGACCGTGGTCGGCGGCTGACGTCCGGGGCTCTCGTACTCAGGCGGGAGATGAGTACGGGAGCCCTGTCGGACAGCTGTGCGGGGGCGAGAGCGTACCCGCATGGGAAACAGTGTTCGCGAGCTCGCCGACCGGACGCCCGCCGGGCGCGACCGGTACACCGACCTGCTGCGCGTCGCCTCGCTCGGCACCGTCGTCGCCGGGCACTGGCTGATGGCCGCCGTCTCCGCCGACGGCGGCGTGGGCAATCTGCTGGCCGTCGTGCCCGAGCTCCAGGTCTTGACCTGGATGCTTCAGGTCATGCCCGTCTTCTTCTTCGTCGGCGGCTTCTCGCACGCGCTCTCGTACCGGTCTCTGCGGCGCAAGCACCCGGGGGCCGCGGTGTACTCCGTGTTCGTACGGGCCCGCCTCCAGCGGCTGCTGCGGCCCACCATGGTCTTCGTCCTGGTCTGGGGCGCCGCCGCTCTCGCGATCCTGCTCCTCGGCGGCCATGGGGGGCTGACCGGCGTCGCGCTTCGCCTCGTCGCCCAGCCGCTGTGGTTCATCGGGATCTACCTGGCGATGGTCGCCTTCACGCCGCCCCTGCTCAAGCTGCACGAGCGCCACGGCTGGGCCGCCTTCGGCGTGCTCGCCCTCGCCGCCGCGGGCGTCGATGTCCTGCGGTTCGCGTTCGGGGTGCCGTACGTCGAGTTCCTCAACTTCGCCTTCGTCTGGCTCGCCGTCCACCAGCTGGGGTTCCTGCGCGCCGACGGCCGCATCCGGATGCCGGCCGCTCTCGCGGCCGCGGGCCTGGCGGGCGCCGCCGCGCTGGTCGCGTTCGGCCCGTACCCGCTGAGCATGGTGGGAATGCCCGGCGAGAAGGTCAGCAACATGGCCCCGCCCACGCTCGCCCTCCTCGCCCACGGGCTGTGGCTGGTCGGCGCGGTCGAGCTGCTGCGCGCCCCCGGCGCGCGCCTCGTCGCGCGGCCGCGCGTGTGGCGCACCGTCGTGGCCGCGAACGGCATCGCGATGACGGCGTTCCTGTGGCACCTGACCGCGATGCTCGGTGTGTACGGCGCGATGCTCGCCCTGGACGTGCCGCTGCCGGCACCGGCCGGTGCGGCCTGGTGGGCGCAGGTGCCGGTGCGGTTCGCGGCGGCGGCGGCCCTGACCGCGCTGTGCGTGGCGGCGTTCAGGTCCTTCGAGCGGACCGCGCCCGGGAATCCGCCGGCGGCTTCCCCCGGGCGCCTGGCCGGCCCCGCCGCCGCTGTCGGGGTCACGCTGTGCCTGCTCGGCGTCCTCGGCCTGTCGATGGTGGGCTTCGGCGGCCTCCTGGAAGGCCGTACGGCCATGCTCATCGCCGTACGGGTCAGCGCCCCCACGGCGGTCGCCATGGCCCTCGCCGGCTGGCTGCTGGTCGAGACGGCAGGCCGGGTGACGCGGGCGCGGGCCGTCTGACCCGGGGATACGGGCCACGGCGTACCGGGTGGGCGTCAGGGAGGCGGCGGGGGCGACTACGCTGGAGCGTCTATCCCTTTCCCGTCCCTGGAGCGCGCACCCATGGCCGTCAACCTCGTCAACGTCGAGGCCGTCAGCAAGGTCTACGGCACCCGTGCCCTGCTCGACGGCGTGTCCCTCGGCGTCTCCGAGGGGGACCGGATCGGTGTCGTCGGCCGTAACGGCGACGGCAAGACGACCCTCATCCGGATGCTCGCCAAGCTGGAGGACGCCGACGGCGGCCGCATCACGCACAGCGGCGGCCTGCGTCTGGGCGTCCTCACGCAGCACGATTCGCTCGACCCCGCCGCGACCGTCCGGCAGGAGATCATCGGCGATCTCGCCGACCACGAGTGGGCGGGCACCGCCAAGATCCGCGACGTACTGAACGGCCTCTTCGGCGGGCTCAGCCTGCCCGGGTTCGAGCACGGGCTCGAAACGGTCATCGGGCCCCTGTCCGGCGGTGAGCGCCGCCGCATCGCGCTGGCCAAGCTCCTCATCGACGACCAGGACCTGCTGGTCCTCGACGAGCCGACCAACCACCTCGACGTCGAGGGCATCGCCTGGCTCGCCAAGCACCTCCAGTCGCGCCGCTCCGCGCTCGTCTGCGTCACCCACGACCGCTGGTTCCTCGACCAGGTCTGCACCCGCATGTGGGACGTGCAGCGCGGCGCCGTCCACGAGTACGAGGGCGGGTACTCCGACTACGTCTTCGCCCGCGCCGAACGCGAGCGCATCGCCGCGACCGAGGAGACCAAGCGCCAGAACCTGGTCCGCAAGGAGCTGGCGTGGCTGCGCCGCGGCGCGCCCGCCCGTACGTCGAAGCCGCGCTTCCGCGTCGAGGCGGCCAACGAGCTGATCGCCGACGTGCCGCCGCCCCGCGACACCTCCGCGCTGATGAAGTTCGCCAACTCGCGGCTCGGCAAGACGGTCTTCGATCTCGAGGACGTCACCGTCCAGGCCGGGCCCAAGGTGCTGCTCAAGCAACTCACCTGGCAGCTCGGCCCCGGCGACCGCGTCGGCCTCGTCGGAGTCAACGGCGCCGGCAAGACGTCGCTGCTGCGCGCCCTGGCCGACGCGTCCCGCACCCAGGGCGACACCCAGCCGGTCGCCGGCAAGGTCGTCGTGGGCAAGACCGTGAAGCTCGCGTACCTCTCCCAGGAGGTCGGCGAGCTCGACCCGAACCTGCGCGTGCTCGAAGCCGTTCAGCGCGTACGGGACCGGGTGGACCTCGGCACCGGACGCGAGATGACGGCGGGTCAGCTGTGCGAGCAGTTCGGGTTCACCAAGGAGAAGCAGTGGACCCCGGTCGGCGACCTGTCCGGCGGTGAGCGGCGCCGACTGCAGATTTTGCGGCTGCTGATGGACGAGCCGAACGTGCTCTTCCTCGACGAGCCGACCAACGACCTCGACATCGAGACGCTGACGCAGCTCGAGGACCTTCTCGACGGCTGGCCGGGGTCGATGGTCGTCATTTCGCACGACCGATTCTTCATCGAGCGGACCACGGACAAGGTGTACGCGCTCCTCGGCGACCGGACGCTGCGCCACCTGCCGCGCGGCCTGGACGAGTACCTGGAGCGCAGGCGGCAGATGATCGAGGCCGCCGCCCCGGCCCCCGCCGCCGTCGCCGCACCCGTGAAGAAGAAGGCGTCCGGTGACGCCCGCGCCGCCCAGAAGGAAATGCAGAAGATCGAGCGTCAGCTCGGCAAACTCTCCGACAAGGAGACCAAGCTGCACGCCCAAATCGCGGACAACGCCACCGACTTCGAGAAGGTCGCCCTGCTCGACGCCGAGCTGCGGGAACTCGTCGCCGGGCGCGACGAGCTGGAGATGCGCTGGATGGAACTCGCCGAGGACGCGTAGCAGATACGCGAGGCCGAATAACGAGCGCGTCACGGCCCGGTCCTCCCTTGGGAACAGGGGCGGACCGGGCCCTCGTTCGCAGGGGTTCAAGTGATAGAAAGAAGCCCCGCTCGACTGACGTAGATCTGCGGGGCTCAAGCCCGATTCGCTCCTTTCTGGGGGAATTACGCCGCCGGAATTGCGGGGGAGACCGAACGGGCGGCGGTCTCGTGTGAAGAGGTAAGCGCTGATGTCTCAGCCGCCCAACCAGCCGCCGCAGGGCGGCTTCGGAGCCCCCCAGGACCCCCGGCAGCAGCCGCCCCAGCCGCCTGCCCAGCCGCCGCAGATGCCGCCGGCCCCGCCGACGCCCCCGGCCGCCCCGCCCCAGCAGCCCCCGGCCCAGCCCGGATACGGCTACCCGCAGGCGCCGCCGCAGCAGGCGCCGCAGCCGGGGTACGGCTACCCGGGCCAGCCGGGCCAGCAGCCCGGCCAGGCGGGTCCGTACGGCCAGCAGCCGGGCCAGGCAGGTCCGTACGGTCAGCAGCAGCCCGGCCCCTACGGTCAGCAGCAGCCGGGCCCGTACGGTCAGCAGCAGGCGGGTCCCTACGGCGGCTACCCGGGCGCACCCGCCCCGGGCTCCGGCGGTGGCGGGCCCTTCAAGGGCAAGCCCGCGATCATCATCGGCGCGGCCCTCGCGGCGGTCCTGGTCGTCGTCGGCGGCATCTACATCGCCACCAGCGGTGACGACGGCGGCAAGAAGCAGCGGCCCATCGCCGACAGGAGCAAGGACAACAAGCCGGACGGGCTGCCCACCGGCGACACCGGTGACGACTCCGCCGACGGCCGTGACGCCGGTGACGACCTGAACGCCGGGCGCCAGGCGGGCGAGTCCAAGGTGCTGTGGCTCCAGAAGAACGACATCGACCTGCCGCGCAACGGCTCCGACGTCTACGGCCCGTGGTTCACCGACGGACTCGTCGTCAAGGCGATGTACAAGCAGGTCGCCGCCTACAACACCACGGACGGCAAGGAGAAGTGGAAGCTTCCGCTCTCCACCGAGGTCTGCGCGGCGCCCGTGAAGGCAGCCGACGACGGCAAGATCGTCATCGGCGTCAAGGACGGCACCACCGACAAGGCCAAGTGCAGCCAGCTGCAGATGATCGACCTCAAGACCGGCAAGGCGGGCTGGAAGGCCGAGGTGAAGAAGGAGGGGCTGTTCGACCTCCTGTCCGACATCACGATCGCCATCAGCGGCAACACCGTCACCGCAGGCCGCACCGGCCACTCCACCGCCTTCAGCATGAAGGACGGCAAGCAGCTGTGGGGCAAGCTCGCCGGTGAGTGCCAGCCGTACGCCTTCACGAGCAGCGCCAAGCTGATCGCCGCCGCGGCCTGCTCCACCGGCGAGGCCGCCAAGCATCACGAGCGGATCCAGGAGCACGACCCGGCCACCGGCAAGGTCAAGTGGAGCTACCCGCTGGCCAAGGGCTGGGAGGTCGACAAGGTCTACTCCGTCTCCCCGCTCGTCGTGTCCGTGACCGAACGCGAGAAGAAGACCTGGAGCGTCATCGCGCTCACCGACGGCGGCAAGCTGCGTTCCGAGATCGACGGCGGCAAGGACAAGTTCCAGCCCCGGTGCGGCGGCAGCTTCGTCATCTTCGGCCAGAACCTCGAGGGCTGCACAGGTGTCGCCGCCGACGCGAACACCTTCTACATGGCGACCGCAGAGAAGTCGAGCGGCCTGGAGAAGAGCAACGAGGTCGTCGCCTTCAACCTCGACACCGGCAAGCCCAAGTGGCGTACCCCGAGCACCGACCGCGCCATGATGCCGCTGAAGATGGAGGGCGGCGAGGTCCTGGTCCACATGGAGGCCTCGTACGACAAGGGCGGCGCGCTCGCGACCATCCCCGCGTCGGGCGCCAAGAAGCCGAAGACGCTGCTCCAGAACCCGCAGTCGACCGCCGAGATCGAGAACGGCTTCTTCACGACGAAGGTCGCCTACGAAGGCGGTCAGCTCTACGTCGTCGCCTCCCGCGTCAGCGCCAGCAACGACGAGGAGGAGAAGGAGGCGAAGACCATGATGGTCTTCGGCAAGTGACGACCGGTGACTGAACCCACGGTCCGCCCCCACGTCCTCGACTCCCCTTCTCCAGAGGTACGCACCCCATGACGCAGCCACCGCCCCCGCCGCCGAACGAGCCCCCGCAGGGCGGGTTCGGCGCTCCGACGCCCCCGCCCGCGGGCGGCTTCGGCGCCCCCACCCCGCCCCCGCCCGCCGGCCAGCCGGGCTACGGCTACCCGCAGGCGCCCCCGGCGCCGCCCGCCCAGCCGGGCCAGCAGCCGGGCTACGGCTACCCCGCCCAGCCCGGCCAGCAGCCCGGTTACGGCTACCCGGGGCAGCCCGGCCAGCCCAACCCGTACGGACAGCAGCCGCCTTACGGTCAGCAGCCGCAGTACGCCCACCCGCAGGGCATGCCCCCGCAGGGCGGTGGCGGCAAGAAGGTCAACACCACCACCGTGATCGTCGTCGCGGCGGTCGTCGCGGTGGCGCTGATCGTCGGCGGCGGCGTCTGGTACGCCTCCGGCACCGACGAGGGCGGCAAGGACGACCGGACCCGGAACTCCTCCGCCGGCCCGACCGGCGGCGGTGGCGGCGACGACGACGCCAAGCCCGCCCCCGACGGCGAGGGCAAGGAGGAGAAGCCGGGCAACACCAACTCCAAGGTCCTCTTCCAGCTGCCCGCCCCGAAGGTGAAGGAGTCGGTCGCCGGCGTCAACGGCTCCTGGATCACCGACAAGGCGTACGTCAAGAGCGGCCTCAACGAGGTCGTGGGCCGTGACCTGGACAAGGGCACGGAGCTGTGGACGATTCCGCTCCAGGGCGAGGTCTGCGCGGCGTCGCAGCACGTCACCAAGGACAACAAGACCGCGATCCTCTTCGCCGGGCCGATGCCGTCGGGCGCGACGTACTCGCCCTGCACCGAGGTCGGTGTGATCGACCTCGACGCGGGCAAGCTGCTGTGGCAGAAGTCGGTCAAGGACGGTGACGACAAGGTCATCTTCAGCGAGATCACGATCGGCGGCGACGCGGTCGGCGCCGGCGGCACCCGCGGTGGCGCGGCCTTCGACGTGGCCACCGGCAAGGTCCGCTGGCAGCCGAAGGCCAACGCCGAACAGTGCCGAGACGTGGGGTACGCAGGCGGCGAGGCCCTCGCCACCGTGCGCAGCTGCGGTTCGGTCAGCACGCCCCAGCTCTCCATCGAATACCTGAACCCGAAGACCGGCGCGCCGCTCTCCAAGTACAAGATGCCCAGCGGTGTGGACCAGGCGAGCATCGTCTCGACCAAGCCGCTGGTCGCCGCCGCCGATGTCGGCGACACGGCGGGCGACGGCAGCGGGGTGTCCGACTTCTTCTCGATCGACGAGAAGACCGGCACGCTGCGCGCCAGAATCTCGGCCGACGCCGAGAAGTACGCCCCGAGGTGCCGGGACACCGAGGGCTGCACCAAGGTCGTCGTCGGCAACGGCAGGATCTACATGCCGACCGAGGAGCACGAGGGCGGCAGCCAGGGCGGCCGTACGAACGAGATCGTCTCCTTCGACCTCGCGACCGGCGAGCTCACCGGCGACCGGGCCGACGCGGGCGACCGCTACACGATGCACCCGATCCGTATGGACGGCGGCAACATCATCGCGTACAAGTACCCGCCGTACGACAAGGGCGGCCAGGTGGTGAGCATCAACGGCGGTTCCATGAAGGAGACGCTGCTGCTGGAGAATCCGGCAGACCGGGCGGTCCGTGATGTGGCGACGTCCTTCACGGTGGACGCGGCCGAATTCCGTTACGCCGACGGCCGCCTGTTCATGGCGACGCGCCTCATGAGCCCGGAGCGCGACGGCTTCAAGCGGTACCTGGCGATCGGCTTCGGCCCGAGCTGACGCACCTGACACCCGGTTCACAACGGCCCCGGCAGTGGCTCTCCACCCCTGCCGGGGCCGTCCCATGTCATACCCGGACCGGCAAGTAGTCCTGAATCGCGTGGAATTCGACAATCCGAGGGGCTTCTGACCGTAAGGGGCGCGCAACCTCGAACAAGCGTGTAGCTTGCCGGGTCAGGAGGGCCGGGGGGCCAGCTCCAGGGGCAGGGGTATGGGGGTTTCTCTAATGGGCGTGCGGCTCATGGTGGTCGACGACCACCGATTGCTCGCCGAAGCGCTCGCTTCGGCACTCAAGTTGCGCGGGCACCGGGTGCTCGCGGCGGCCGCCCCGACCTCGGGGGCGGCGGAACTGGTCGTCAGCAGGGCACCCGAAGTGTGCCTGTTCGGTACGGCGACCCCCGCCGAAGCGGGGGTCTTCGACCCGATCGTCCGCATCAAGCGGGAACGGCCGCAGGTCGCCGTCGTCGTGCTCGGCCCGGTACCGAACCCGCGCGGCATCGCCGCCGCGTTCGCCGCCGGGGCGTCCGGGTACGTACGCCACGACGAGCGCATCGAAGGTGTCGAGCGCGCCATGGTGAAGGCACGCGCGGGGGAGGCGGCGGTGGCGCCGCAGCTCCTCCAGGGGGCCTTCGCGGAGCTGCTCAACCCGGCCGCCCAGCCCGACGACGAGGGGCAGCGGCTGCTCCGGATGCTGACACCGCGCGAGGTCGAGGTGCTGATGCGGGTCGCGGACGGCGAGGACACCCGGCTGATCGCGGCCGGCATGGGCATCGCGCCGAGTACCGCCCGTACGCACGTCCAGCGGGTTCTCATGAAGCTCGGCGTCGGCTCCCGCCTGGAGGCGGCGGCCCTCGCGGCCCGGACGGGCCTGCTGGACCGCGCGGCGGCGGATCACAACTGACCGCCGCGCGGGGCTCCTTCCTGCCCCTACTCGGCCGGCTCGGCAGCCGGCGGGGCCAGCGGGCGCAGCTTGAGCCAGATGAGGAAGAACAGGCCGAGCGCCAGCATGGCCAGCCCCGTCCACAGGTTGATGTTGATGTCCTGGGCCTTCTTCAGGTCCGCGTCGGACGCCGTGATCCCGGCGATCGTGACGATCACGCCGTACACGGCGAACAGGCCGCCGATGATGCGCCGGATGTCGAAAAGGCGTGCCGCGGTCGCGGACTTGCGCTCCAGCTCGGAGACTTCGTGGTGCAGCTCGGACATGGTGTCGGCCTCCGGTCGGAAGGTCAGAAGGAGTAGGGGACGTAGCACAGGGCGGCGATGACGATCGCGCTCCAGCCGAGCAGCGCGGGCTTGCGGTACCAGGCGTCGTCGCCCTCGCCGGGCGGCTCCTCCAGCCCCGGCGAGCGCGTGCCGTACACGAGGCCCGCCAGCTCGGCCTCCGGCTTCGGCGCGGTGAAGAGGGTGACGACGACCATGACCACCGCACCGGCGACGAAGCCGACGATCGCGGAGACGAAGTTGGCGCCCTGGTCGGTCGGGATGTCGACGATTCCCTGCTTGTAGACCCAGAAGTAGTTGAGCATCGCGGCGCCGGTGCCCGCCACGAGGCCCCACACGCCGGATTTCATCGAGGCCCGCTTCCAGAACATGCCGATGATGAAGACCACGAACATCGGGACGTTGAAGAAGGAGAAGAGCGTCTGGAGGTAGCTCATGATGTTGGAGAAGCTGGAGGCGATGAAGGCCGTGCCGATGGATGCCAGTACGCCGATCGCCGTGATCAGGCGCCCGAAGCGCAGGTAGTACGCGTCCTCACGGCCCGTCTTCACGTACTTGGCCCAGATGTCGCTCGTGAAGACGGTGTTGAACGACGACACGTTCGCCGCCATCCCCGCCATGAACGCCGCGAGCAGACCCGTCACCGCGATGCCCAGGACTCCGTTCGGCAGCAGCTCCTGCATGAGCAGCGGTATCGCGTCGTTGTACGTCAGGTCCGAGCCCGCGGTGCCGATCTTCGGTACGAGTACGGCGGCGACCAGACCCGGGATCATCACCAGGAACACGATGAAGATCTTCGGGAAGGCGGCGATCAGCGGAGTGCGCTTGGCGGCGGAGAGGTTCTTTGCGGACAGGGCGCGCTGGACCTCGGCGAAGTTGGTCGTCCAGTAGCCGAAGGAGAGCACGAAGCCGAGGCCGAGGACGATCGTCAGCCAGTTCGCGCCGAGCGGGTTGGCGTCACCTATGCCCGTACCGCCCCAGGCGGTGAGGAAGTTGTCGCCGTGGCTCTTCTCCAGTGAGCCGGTCAGGCCGTCCCAGCCGCCGACCCGCTTCAGGCCGAGGATGGTGAGCGGGATGAGGGCCGCGAGGATCACGAAGAACTGCAGCACCTCGTTGTAGATCGCCGAGGAGAGGCCGCCGACCGTGATGTACGCGAGGACGAAGAAGCCGGCGACGACGATCGACACCCACTGCGGCCAGCCGAGCAGCGCCTCGACGACGATCGACAGGGCGTAGAGGTTCACGCCCGCGATGAGGATGGCGGCGAAGGCGAAGAGGACCGAGCTCAGCAGGTGCGCGGACTTGTCGAAACGCTGGAGCAGGTACTCGGGGACCGAGCGGACCTTGGAGCCGTAGTAGAACGGCATCATCACCAGGCCGAGGAAGACCATGGCCGGGATGGCGCCTATCCAGTACCAGTGGACGACCGCGACGCCGTACTGCGCGCCGGTGGCGGCCATGCCGAGGATCTCGGTGGCGCCGAGATTCGCGGCCACGAAGGCGAGTCCGGTGACCCAGGCCGGCAGTGACCGGCCGGAGAGGAAGAAGTCGAGGCTGGTCTTCACGCTGGCCCGGGCGGCGAATCCGATGCCGAGGACCACGGCGAAGTAGATCGCCAGAATCGTGTAGTCGAGCCCGTTGGTGGGGAGCCGTAGCCCTTCGGCCAGGTAGTGCATGGGGACCTGCTTCGTCGTCGGGGACACGGACCGAGACGGGAACCTACGCCTCCGGGTAGCGAAACTGAATACTTCTGGTGGTGTTCTTTGTTTGATTGTGATCGACCGGCCGTGGCGCATCGCGGTGTGGGCTGTTGACTGCGCTGTTTGCTCATGGTTAGTTGTGTTCGGTTATGTTGGATAGGGGTGGTGAGGAGCCTGCGCGTGAAGAAGACGTCGACTCGGCTGGCCGACGGTCGCGAGCTGCTCTACTACGACTCCCGCGACGACGCCGTGCGCGACGCTGTCGACCCGCGCCCCCTCGAAGCGGTCGCGACCACCTCGCAGATCCGCCGCGACCCGCTCCTCGGTGACGCCGTCGCCATCGCCTCGCACCGCCAGGCCCGCACGTACCACCCGCCCGCCGACGCATGCCCGCTCTGCCCGTCGCGCGACGGGCGGCACAGCGAGATCCCGGCCACCGCGTACGACGTGGCCGTCTTCGAGAACCGCTTCCCCTCGCTGGCCGGCGACTCCGGTCGCTGCGAGGTGGTCTGCTTCACCTCCGACCACGACGCGTCCTTCGCCGACCTCACCGAGGAGCAGGCGGGCCTCGTCCTGGAGGCGTGGACCGACAGGACGGCCGAGCTGGCCGAGCTGCCCGGGGTCCGGCAGGTGTTCTGTTTCGAGAACCGGGGCGCGGAGATCGGCGTCACCCTCGGCCACCCGCACGGCCAGATCTACGCCTACCCGTTCGTCACCCCCCGCACGGCCCTTATGCTGCGCTCCATGGCCGGGCACCTGGCGAAGACCGGCCGGAACCTTTTCGACGACGTCGTGGCGCGGGAGCGCGCCGAGGGCACCAGGGTGGTCCTGGAGTCCGAGCACTGGGTGGCCTTCGTGCCGTACGCCGCGCACTGGCCGTACGAAGTGCACCTCTACCCGAAGCGGCGCGTGCCCGACCTGCGCGGCCTCGACGACGACGCGCGCACAGAGTTCCCACAGGTCTATCTGGAACTGTTGCGCAGGTTCGACCGGATCTTCGGCCCCGGTGAGCCCCCGACGCCGTACATCTCCGCCTGGCACCAGGCGCCGTTCGGCACGGTGGACTTCGCACCCGAGTTCGGGCTCCACCTCGAGCTTTTCACCATCCGACGCACTTCGGGCAAGCTGAAGTTTCTCGCGGGTTCCGAATCCGGCATGAATGTGTTCATCAACGATGTGCCGCCGGAGACCGCGGCAGCGCGACTGCGAGAGGTAGCGAGCGAGTGAGTCAGCACAAGTACTTGGTCACGGGCGGTGCGGGGTACGTCGGCAGCGTGGTCGCGGCGCATCTCCTGGAGGCCGGCCACGAGGTGACCGTCCTCGACGACCTCTCCACCGGCTTCCGCGAGGGCGTCCCGGCCGGCGCGACGTTCATCGAGGGCCGCATCCAGGACGCCGCGCGGTGGCTGGACCCCTCGTACGACGGCGTCCTGCACTTCGCCGCGTTCTCGCAGGTCGGCGAGTCCGTCGTCGACCCCGAGAAGTACTGGACGAACAACGTCGGCGGGACGATGGCGCTGCTCGCCGCGATGCGGGACGCGGGCGTCCGCACGCTCGTCTTCTCCTCGACGGCCGCGACGTACGGGGAGCCGGTCTCCACGCCCATCACGGAGACCGCACCGACCGCGCCCACCAGCCCGTACGGCGCCTCCAAGCTCGCCGTCGACCACATGATCAGCGGCGAGAGCGCCGCGCACGGCCTCGCCGCGGTCTCGCTGCGCTACTTCAACGTCGCGGGCGCGTACGGCGCCTGCGGCGAGCGCCACGACCCCGAGTCCCACCTCATCCCGCTCGTCCTCCAGGTCGCGCAGGGCCGGCGCGAGTCGATCGCGGTCTACGGCGACGACTACGCGACCCCCGACGGCACCTGCGTCCGCGACTACATCCACGTCGCCGACCTCGCCGAGGCGCACCTGCTGGCGCTGGGCGCGGCCGAGCCGGGGAACCACCTGATCTGCAACCTCGGCAACGGCAACGGCTTCTCGGTCCGCGAGGTCGTGGAGACCGTACGGAAGGTCACGGGCCACCCGATCCCCGAGACCCCGGCGCCGCGCCGGGCCGGAGACCCGGCGGTGCTGGTCGCGTCCGCCGACGCGGCACGCGAGAAGCTCGGCTGGAAACCGTCCCGCGCGGACCTCGCGGGCATCGTCGCGGACGCGTGGGCCTTCGCCCGCCGGGAGGAACAGGACGTATGACAGACGCAGTCGCCGTCGCACGGGCGTTCACCGAGCTGTACGGCGCCGAGCCGGACGGCGTCTGGGCGGCGCCCGGCCGGGTGAACCTCATCGGCGAGTACACCGACTTCAACGACGGCTTCGTGATGCCGCTCGCCCTGCCGCACACGGCGGTCGCGGCGGTCGCGCGGCGCGACGACGGTGTACTGCGGCTGCACTCGGCGGACGTCGACGGCGGCATCGTCCAGCTGCGCACCGACGACCTCACGCCGCCGCTGGGCGGCGGCAGCTGGGCGGCGTACCCGGCGGGAGTGGTGGGGGCGCTGCGGGAGGCGGGTCACGCGGTCGGCGGCGCCGACATCCACCTGACCTCGACGGTGCCGACCGGCGCCGGCCTCTCGTCCTCCGCCGCGCTTGAGGTGGTCACGGCACTGGCCCTGAACGACCTGTACGCACTGGGGCTTTCCGGCGCCGGGCTGGCGGTGGTCGCCCAGCGGGCCGAGAACGCGTTCGTCGGGGTGCCCTGCGGGATCATGGACCAGACGGCGGCGGCCTGCTGCACGGAGGGCCACGCGCTTCACCTGGACACGCGGGACCTGGCGAGCCGCCAGGTCCCGTTCGACCTGGCCGCCCACGGCCTCGAACTGCTGGTCGTCGACACGCGCGTCAAGCACGCCCTGGGCGACGGGGCGTACGCGGAACGCCGGGAGGGGTGCGAGGCGGGCGCGCGGGCGCTGGGGGTGGCGGCGCTGCGGGACGTTCCGTACGACGGGCTGGCGGCGGCGCTGGGCTCGCTGGCCGATGAGCGGATACGCCGCTACGTGCGCCACGTCGTGACCGAGAACCAGCGGGTGGAGAAGGTGATCGCCCACCTGGACGCGGGCGACCCGCGAGCGGTGGGCGCGCTGCTGACCGAGGGGCACGCGTCGCTCCGCGACGACCTGCGGGTCTCGTGCGCCGAGCTGGACCTGGTGGTCGGGACCGCCGACGCGGCGGGGGCGCTGGGGGCGCGGATGACGGGGGGCGGATTCGGGGGCTCGGCGATCGTCCTGGCGGAGTCGTCGGCGTCGGACACGGTCACGAAGTCGGTGAAGGCGGCGTTCGAGGCGGCCGGCCTGACACCGCCCCGCGTCTTCCCCGCGGTCCCGTCGCGCGGCGCGCACCGCTTGGCATGACGACGGGTCCGGTGCGCGGGGCGCTGCCCCGGACCCCGCCCCTCATCAGCGTGCCGAGCGCTCCGTGTTCGTGTCCTCGAGCCGTTCGCCCACCACAGTGCGTCGTTCTTTGTCGACTTCTGTCTCATTGCGAAACATGTGGCTCACCTTGAACAGCTCGGCCCATCAGTTCTGTGAATAACCTTCCGCTCCCCGCCCTCGCCCGTACGCTGAAGCAGAGCGCCGGTGGGGGCCGGTGCTTGATCAGGGGGCGAGACAGTCGGGTGCGTCGCCCGGGGTGGGCAGTTGGTCAGTGCGTCACGGCGGCGGCCGTGCGGCTGCGGTTGCCCCTCACCCCGGGCGTCGTACCCGCACACGGTCCGCCTCCCCGGGGGTCCAGGGGGGACACCCGGAACAACGCAGCGTGGGGGTGTCTGTGGCTCGTATCCGGGTACTCGTGGTGGACGATCACCGCATCTTCGCCGAGTCGCTCGCCGCGGCGCTCGCGGCCGAGCCCGACGTCGAAGTGTGCGCGGCCGGCAGCGGTCCGGCCGCCCTGCGCTCCCTGGAGCGGGGAGCGGCGGAGGGCCGCAGGTTCGACGTCATGCTCGTCGATGCCGACCTCGGCGCCTCCGCGGCGCCGCAGCCCGCCCGCGCCGTGCGCGTGCCCGAGCCGGGCGAGGACGGCCCGGTGGACGGCATCTCGCTGGTGGCGGGCGTCCGGTCCGGACAGCTCGCCGTCCGTTCGGTCGTACTGGCCGAGAAGGACGACCCGCGCCGCGCCGCCCTCGCCCTCCAGGCAGGTGCCGCCGGCTGGGTCGCCAAGGACTGCTCGCTGCAACGCCTGTTGACCGTCATCCGCGGCGTACTGCGCGACGAGACGCACCTTCCGCCCGCGCTCCTGACCGGCGTACTGAGGGAGCTGACGGCCGCGCGCAAGCACCGCACCGAGAGCGAGCGGCTCGTGGAGTCGCTGACTCCGCGCGAGCGCGAGGTGCTGCGGTGCATGGTGGCCGGGCTGGGCCGCAAGGCCGTGGCCGAGCGGCTCTTCCTCTCCCCGCACACCGTCCGTACGCACATGCAGAACGTGCTGGGGAAGCTCGGCGTGCACTCGACGCTCGCCGCCGTCGCGCTCGCGCGCCGCGCAGGCGTCGGCCCGGTGGACCTAGCCCGGGATGTTGTCGAACGGGGCGGTCAACTGGCGTAGCAGTCCGGCGAGTTCGCCGCGCTGTGCGCGCGACAGCTCGCTCAGGATGGCCCGCTCCTGAGCGAGCAGCCCGGCGAGCGCCTGGTCGGCCCGGTCGCGGCCCTCGGCGGTGAGCCGCACGAGCACCCCGCGGCGGTCACTCGGATCGGGCAGCCGCTCGACGAGGCCCTTCTTGGCGAGCCGGTCGATGCGGTTGGTCATGGTGCCCGAGGTGACCAGAGTCTGGGTCAGCAACTGGCCCGGCGAGAGCTGGTACGGGTCCCCGGCGCGCCGCAGCGACGTCAGTACGTCGAATTCCCACGGCTCCAGCTGATGCTCGGAGAAGGCGATGCGGCGGGCGCGGTCGAGGTGGCGGGCCAGCCGGGAGACACGGCTGAGGACCTCGAGTGGTTCCACGTCGAGGTCGGGGCGCTCGCGGCGCCATGCAGCGACCAGTCGGTCGACCTCGTCCTCCATGGCGATCAGTGTAGTTGGTCTGTCGACATGAAGTCTCTTGGCATCAAGTCTCTTGACGTCAAGAGACTTGTGCGGGGAAGCTGCTGTGCATGACCGATCGACCGATCTGGGACCCCCAGCAGTACCTCCGGCACGCCGGGCACCGCACCCGGCCCTTCCTCGACCTCCTCGCACGCGTCGACTCCCCCGCCCCCGCCCGCGTCGCCGACCTCGGCTGCGGCGCCGGCAACGTCACCGTCCTGCTGGCGGACCGCTGGCCCGCCGCCCGCATCACCGGCTACGACAACTCCCCGCAGATGCTGGAGCGGGCCCGGCGATACGCGGGGCCGCACCTCGAATTCGCCCACGCCGACGCCGCGACCTGGGCGCCCGGGAAGGCGGCGTACGACCTGATCGTCTCGAACGCCCTGCTCCAGTGGGTGCCGGACCACGCGAGCCGCTTCCCGGTCTGGCTGGACGCCCTCACTCCGGGCGGCACCTTCGCCTTCCAGGTGCCGGGCAACTTCTCCGCCCCCAGCCACACCGTCCTGGCCGCGCTGCGTGAGTCGCCGCGCTGGCAAGGCCGCCTGGGTGGTGCGGGTGACCGGGCGGCGGCGGTGCTCGAACCGGAGGAGTACCTCACCCGCCTCACCGTGCTGGGCTGCGAGGCCGACGTGTGGGAGACGACGTACCTTCAGATCCTCCACGGTGTGGACCCGGTCCTGGACTGGGTGAAAGGCACGGCCCTGCGGCCGGTCCTGACCGCGCTCGCGGACGATCCGCAGGCGAGCGAGGGCTTCGTCGCGGAGTACGCCGAGGCGCTGCGCGACGCTTACCCCGCGGGCCCGCACGGCACGGTTTATCCCTTCCGGCGCATCTTCGCCGTCGCCCGGAAACCGGACGCCTGAGCTGACCGCCGGTCAGGCGGGAGCTGTTCTGTCGTCAACAAAAGGAGACTTATTCGCGCTGACCTGCGGTAGTTTTCTACCAGTTGCGGCCATTTTTGACTCATGTGACGCTGGTTGAACCAGCCGAGCCGCACATAAGGAGATGGTTCCATGATCATGGACCGCACTTCGGCCGAGACAGGCACACTGACCACCGAGGTCGAGAGCCTGCTGGACCCCGCCGAGCCGCAAGGCGTCTTCCACGACACACGCGAGTGCGAAGGCAAGTTGCTGCTTGCCGCACTGCTGCTGATCTCGCCGCCCACGCCGCGCCCGAAGACGGAAACCCGTTAAGGAGCACGCGTTGGCTGCAGAAGAGGCGGCGCAGGTGCCACTGAGTTCCGTGGTCGCCGACGTCGCAACCGGAGTCGTCCTTGCCCTGCGGGGCGGGGGCGACCCTTACGTGCTCTCCCGCGTCCTGCCGCGCGGCGATGCGCTGGCGCCGGCCGCGATCCGGGTGCTGGGGGCGGACGCGCTCGCGCCGTACGCGCTGGACCACCGGTCAGGACCCGTCGGCGCGGACGACGAGACGGTGGTGCTGCAGGCACTCACGGCCTACCCGCCCGGTCCTGACGCCTCGGAGGTGTCGGTGTGGAGCTATCGGGGCCTGGTCGAGGCCTCGCACGCCTTCCTGCCCAGCGGCGCGGACCGGTGGCCGCAGGCGCCACTGGCCGGGGCGGCCTGGGTGACCGCCGACCCCTGGCCCAAGTTCGCCTACCGCGCGTCACAACTGGCCGCGCTGGCGCTCCCGGGGCTCGCGCCGGATCTGGCCGACGGGCTGGCGGCGCGCACCGACGATCTGGCTCGCGGATTCGTCCGCGCGGTACGCCGGCGGGATTGGCTTCAGGCCGCCGGTCTGGGCCGTTGGCTGGCCCGGCTGCCCCACGTGCCGCCGACTCTGGGGCTCGACAACGGGCTGGCGTTCGTGCGGCAGATGAGCGAAGGCGACACCCGGGTGGCACTGCACGTCGCGGCCGCCGGGCAGTTCTACGGGCGAGGCTGACACCGGTGGCAGGCGAGCGGGGCGGCGCCCCGGAGCTGCTCGACCGAATGGTCCGGGACAGCCTCGGATGGCTCGACGGTGCGCGCCCGTACTTCCGGCTGCCTGCCGACGTGGCGACGGACGCCGATCCCAACCTCACCCTCAAGCCTCTCGGCGAACTGGCCGAACTGACGCACGTGATCAGGACGACGCACCCCCGCGACGACATCCGCGCCGCGGCGGACGGCCTGTTCACCTTCGCCTGGAACGAGACCCGCGACGGGGAACTGTTCGCCGAACTGATCCGCGGCGAACCGCACGCGACATACCCTGTGGAGCTCTACGCGGCCTTCGCGCAGGCCGGTCTGCGCAACACTGCCGTGGAGGCCCTGCTGCCCGCCACGACAGGGCTGCGCAGCTGGCGGGTGGCCCGTGAGGACCACACCCGTACGCTCGGTGTCCTCGACGCGGAGCGGCGGATCGGCCTGCGGCAACACGCCGACTTCCAAGCCGTACTGGGCCTCACCGGCCTGGGTCTCATGCCGGAGCCGTGGGCGCTGGACCGCAAGGCGGTGTACGGGCTGACGCACGATGTCTTTCACCTCACGGACTGGGGGCGCGCCCGCCGCCGACTGCCCCGGGCGCTCGCCGACTACCTGCGTCTGTGGCTCCCTTCCTGGCTGGAGAGCTGGCTGGAGGAGCAACTGTGGGACCTGGCCGGCGAACTGCTGGCCGTGACCGCATGCCTGCCCGCGGCTCCGTACGATCCGGTGGCCTGGCAGCGGCTGGCCGACGTGCAGACGGCCGACGGCAGCGTGCCCGAAATGGGCGCCGCGCCGGACGCGGGCGACGGCGCCAAGGCCTTCACCGCCTGCTACCACTCCACCCTGGTGTCCGCCTTCGCAGGCACGCTCGCCCGCATCGCCGCACACGAGGCAGCCCCCTACGAAAGCGACGTGGCCCCGTGACAACAGCCGCACCCGCACCTCCCGCGCTGCTGCACGCTGTCGGCGACCGGGCCCTGACCTGGCTCGACGACCACCGTGAGTACTTCCGGCTGACCACCGAGGAACGCGCCAGGGGCACTGTCCTCGAACGGCTCAAACCCATCGGGGAGTTGGCGCTCAACATGCACGTGCTGTTCCGGGAGGGCGTGGCAGGCTCGCGCCAGCACACCCGTGCCGGCCGGTTGCTGGACTTCGCCTGGCGGGAACTGCTCGACGGCGGCTCTGTACTGGCCGAGCTCCAGCGTGACGAGCCGCTCTCGCCCGTGGCCCTGGAGATCTATGCGACCTTCCACGAACTGAGCTATCGCCACCCCGCCCTGGAGGCGGCCGTGGAAGTCTGCCGCAGGACCACCACATGGCAGGCGCTGGAGATGGTGCCCAACCGGCGACTCGGTGTGCTCAACGCCGAACGCAAGGCGGGCCTGGCCCCCAGCGAAGACTTCGACCGGGCCGTGAGCCGTACCTGGCTCGGCCGGCTGCCAGAGCCGTGGACGGTGCAGTACAACATCGCGTACGACCTCACGCACACCGTCTTCCACCTCACGAACTGGGGCGAGACGCCGGACCGCATCCCTCCGGAGATCACCTCCTACCTCACGCTGTACCTGCCGGCCTGGACCGAGGACTGGGCGGACGCCGAACACTGGGACCTGCTCGGCGAACTCCTCGCCGTCGACGCGTGCCTGCCGCGCCCCACGCTGGACGCCCGGATGTGGGAGCGGTACGCCGCCGCACAGTCGCAGGACGGTGCGATGCCTGTTCAGCGTGGAATGCCCGAAGGCGACGCGACCGAGGTGTTCGACCTCGTCCACCACCCCACCCTGGTCGCCGCCTTCGCCTCCGCGATGGCCACCTCCCGGGCGATGTCCGCCGCGTGACGACTCGCTTCCCACCGGCCAGGACGCCTGCCGACGCGCTCGCGCTGTGCCTCGCGGACGCCGTCACCGCGATCGACGCCCCCGACGTCGTACTCGCCGTCACCCGCCACGGCCGGCGCACCACCGTCACCGGCGGCGCCGCGTCCGCCCCGGCCGTGCCGCGCCACGCACTGCGCTACGAACTCGGATCGGTCAGCAAGACCTTCACCGTTCTGCTCCTCGCCGGCCTGGCACGCTCCGGGGTCCTGGGCCTCGACGACCCGCTCGCCGCGCACCTGCCGGAGCTGCCGCTGCCCCACCCCGACTCGCGGCGCATCACCCTGCGCCACCTGGCCACCCACACCGCGGGGCTGCCCCGCATCCCGGCAGACCTGTTGGCCGGCGCCCTGCTGCACCCGTACACCAGCGGTTACGCCCGCTACGACACCGAGCGCCTGCTGCGCACCTTCGCCCGCACCCGGCCCCGCCACCGGCCCGGAACCCGCCGGCATTACTCCAACTTCGGGCTGGCGCTGCTCGGCCCCGTCATGACCAGAGCCTCGGGAACCGACTACCCCACGCTGCTCGCCGACCGTGTGCTGCGCCCCCTCGGGCTGACCGGTACCACACCGGTGCCCGACGACGCCGGCGACGATGCCGTCGGGCACCGTACGGACGGCCGCACCTCGGCCCCCGGCGCCGACCTGGGCGCCTTCGCCGCCGCCGGGTCGCTGCGCTCCACCCCCGGCGACCTGCTCACGTACGTGGAGGCGCACCTCGACCCCAGCGCCACGCCCCTGAGCCTGCCGCTGAGCGACGTCCAGATCCCCCAGCTGCGGCACGGCCGAGGGCGGTGGCGCGAGACCCACACGCTGACCTGGTATCACCACCCCGGACCGGGCGGCCCGTTGCTCTTCCACGGCGGAGCCACCTTCGGCCAGCAGGCATTCCTCGGCTTCCACCCGGCGTCCGGAACCGGCCTTGCCGCGACCGCGACCCGCCGGGGACGCGCCTGCGGCTTGGTGGCCACGGCCTACGAGCTGCTCTACGCACTCGCCGCCGACCCCGCGTACTGAGAACCGCCGGGTCAGCTCTTCCTGTGACCTATGAGACGGGGCTTCGCCTCCAGGTTCTCCAGGCCGTGCCAGCACAGGTTCACCAGGTGCGCCGCGACCTCCGCCTTCTTCGGCTTCCGGACGTCCAGCCACCACTGGCCCGTCAGCGCGACCATGCCGACCAGGGCCTGCGCGTACAGCGGGGCCAGCTTCGGGTCGAAGCCCCGGGCCTTGAACTCCAGGCCCAGAATGTCCTCCACCTGGGTGGCGATGTCGCTGATCAGGGAAGCGAACGAGCCCGTGGACTGCGCCACGGGAGAGTCCCGGACCAGGATGCGGAAGCCGTCCGTGTACGTCTCGATGTAGTCGAGCAGGGCGAACGCGGCCTGTTCCAGGAGCTCACGCGGATGGCCGGCCGTCAGCGCGCCGGTGACCATGTCCAGCAGACGTCCCATCTCACGGTCGACCACGACGGCGTACAGCCCCTCCTTGCCGCCGAAGTGCTCGTACACGACGGGCTTGGAGACACCGGCCTTCGCCGCGATCTCCTCCACCGACGTGCCTTCGAAACCCTTCTCCGCGAAGAGGGTGCGGCCGATGTCCAGCAGCTGTTCGCGGCGTTCCTTGCCGGTCATGCGGACGCGTCGGGCACGCCGGCTCGGAGTGGGCCTGCTCTTCTCGCTGTTCATACTGCTGCCGTCGATCGCCACGTCACCCATCATGCCGCTTCGGAGGGCTCACTCTTGCGTCGGGAGTCGATCCGGTCCGCGCTCGGCCACCGGACGTCGTACGCCCAGCCGGCCTTCTCGAACCAGCGGATCAGCCGGGCGCTCGAATCGATCTGTCCCCGCATCACGCCGTGGCGCGCCGACGTCGGGTCGGCGTGGTGCAGGTTGTGCCAGGACTCGCCGCAGGACAGCACGGCCAGCCACCAGACGTTGCCGGACTTGTCACGCGACTTGAACGGGCGCTTGCCCACCGCGTGACAGATGGAGTTGATCGACCACGTGACGTGGTGCAGCAGCGCCACGCGGACCAGCGAACCCCAGAAGAACGCCGTGAACGCGCCCCACCAGGACATCGTGACCAGGCCACCCACCAGCGGCGGGATGGCCAGCGACAGGATCGTCCAGTACGCGAAGTCGCGCGAGACACGGCGGATCGCCGGGTCCTTGATCAGGTCCGGGGCGTACTTCTCCTGCGAGGTCTGCTCCTCGTCGAACATCCAGGCGATGTGCGCCCACCACAAGCCCTTCATCAGAGCCGGCAGGGTCTCCCCGAACCGCCAGGGGGAGTGGGGGTCCCCTTCGGCGTCCGAGAACTTGTGGTGCTTGCGGTGGTCCGCGACCCAGCGGACCAGGGGCCCCTCGACCGCCATCGAGCCCATGACCGCCAGGGCGATGCGCAGCGGGCGCTTGGCCTTGAAGGAACCGTGGGTGAAGTAACGGTGGAACCCGATCGTGATGCCGTGGCAACCGAGGTAGTACATGAAGACCATCAGGCCCAGGTCGAGCCAGCTCACGCCCCAGCCCCAGGCCAGCGGCACAGCCGCGAGCAGCGCGAGGAAGGGGACGGTGATGAAGAGGAGAAGCGCGAGCTGCTCGATGGAGCGCTTGGACTCCCCGCCGCGGGTCGCAGTGGGAGCCGAGGTGTCGTTACCCGCCTCGCGGGCGTCTTCGAGCACGTCGGAAGGAGTGGTCATGGGGTCCCCTGTGGGGTGAGGGAAGTGTCGGAAGCTCTTGCCGCGAAAGCTCTGGCTACGGATGCGTAACCTACGGCGTCGTAAGTATGGCAGCGCTTTGCCCGGCGGCAAGAGGCCGCGGGGAACGCGTTCGGCCGCGCCGCATATCCTGGGTGTCGTCGGACAGCGTGGTCCACAAAACCTCCAGACGTGCTGAAACACTGCAAGGAGCCGCACCTGTGAGCAGTGCCGACCAGAACTCCAACACCAGCGCGGAGCTCCGTGCCGACATCCGCCGCCTCGGCGACCTGCTGGGCGAGACGCTCGTAAGGCAGGAAGGCCCGGAACTCCTCGAGCTGGTCGAGCAGGTGCGCGCCCTGACGCGCACCGACGGCGAAGCCGCCGCCGAGCTGCTCGGAGACACCGACCTGGAGACCGCAGCCCGGCTGGTGCGCGCCTTCTCCACGTACTTCCATCTTGCCAACGTCACCGAGCAGGTGCACCGCGGCCGGGAAATGCGGGCGAAGCGCGCCGAAGAGGGCGGGCTACTCGCCCGTACGGCGGACAGGCTCAAGGACGCCGACCCCGAACACCTGCGCCACACGGTCAAGAACCTCAACGTCAGGCCCGTCTTCACGGCGCACCCGACCGAGGCCGCGCGCCGGTCCGTACTGAACAAGCTCCGGCGCATCGCCGAGCTCCTGGAAACCCCCGTGATTGCGTCCGACCGGCGCAGGCACGACCTCCGTCTGGCCGAATCGATCGACCTCATCTGGCAGACGGACGAGCTGCGCGTCGTACGCCCCGAGCCGGCCGACGAGGCGCGCAACGCCATCTACTACCTCGACGAACTGCACGCCGGCGCCGTCGGCGACGTCCTGGAGGACCTCGCCGCCGAGCTGGAGCGCGTCGGCGTCGAGCTGCCCGCCGGTACCCGGCCGCTCACCTTCGGCACCTGGATCGGCGGAGACCGCGACGGCAACCCGAACGTCACACCCGCCGTGACCTGGGACGTACTGATCCTCCAGCACGAGCACGGCATCACCGACGCCCTGGAGCTCGTCGACCAGCTGCGCGGGCAGCTGTCGAACTCCATCCGCTACACCGGCGTCACCGAGGAACTGCTGGCCTCCCTCCAGGACGACCTGGAGCGGCTGCCCATCAGCCCCCGCTACAAGCGCCTGAACGCCGAGGAGCCCTACCGGCTCAAGGCCACCTGCATCCGGCAGAAGCTCCTCAACACCCGTGAGCGCCTCGCCAAGGGCACCGCGCACCAGCCCGGCATCGACTACCTCGGCACCGGCGAGCTCATCGCCGACCTCGCGCTCATCCAGACGTCGCTGCGCGAGCACCGCGGCGGCCTCTTCGCCGACGGCCGCATGGACCGTACGATCCGCACCCTCGCGGCGTTCGGCCTCCAGCTCGCCACGATGGACGTACGCGAGCACGCCGACGCGCACCACCACGCCCTCGGGCAGCTCTTCGACCGCCTCGGCGAGGAATCCTGGCGTTACGCCGACATGCCGCGCGACTACCGCCAGCGGCTCCTCGCCAAGGAGCTGAGGTCGCGCCGGCCGCTGGCCCCGACCCCGGCGCCGCTGGACGCCGCAGGGCAGAAGACGCTCGGCGTGTTCAACACCATCAGGGAAGCGCTGGAGCGCTTCGGACCCGAGGTCATCGAGTCGTACATCATCTCGATGTGCCAGGGCGCCGACGACGTCTTCGCCGCCGCCGTCCTCGCCCGCGAAGCGGGTCTGGTCGACCTGCACGCGGGCTGGGCGAAGATCGGTATCGTGCCGCTGCTCGAAACCACGGACGAGCTGCGCGCGGCCGACGTCATCCTCGACGAGATGCTCGCCGACCCGTCGTACCGGCGGCTCGTATCGCTGCGCGGCGACGTCCAGGAGGTCATGCTCGGGTACTCCGACTCCTCCAAGTTCGGCGGCATCACCACCTCCCAGTGGGAGATCCACCGCGCCCAGCGCCGCCTGCGTGACGTCGCGCACCGGTACGGCGTACGGCTGCGCCTCTTCCACGGCCGCGGCGGCACCGTCGGCCGCGGCGGCGGCCCCTCGCACGACGCGATCCTCGCGCAGCCGTGGGGCACCCTGGAGGGCGAGATCAAGGTGACCGAGCAGGGCGAGGTCATCTCCGACAAGTACCTCGTGCCGTCCCTGGCCAGGGAGAACCTGGAGCTGACGGTCGCCGCCACGCTCCAGGCGTCCGCGCTGCACACCTCGCCCCGCCAGTCCGACGAGTCGCTCGCGCGCTGGGACGCGGCGATGGACACGGTGTCCGAGGCCGCGCACACCGCGTACCGCAAGCTCGTCGAGGACCCGGACCTGCCGGCGTACTTCTTCGCCGCCACGCCCGTCGACCAGCTCGCCGACCTGCACCTGGGCTCCCGCCCCTCGCGCCGCCCCGACAGCGGCGCCGGCCTCGACGGCCTGCGCGCCATCCCGTGGGTCTTCGGCTGGACGCAGTCACGGCAGATCGTGCCGGGCTGGTACGGCGTCGGGTCCGGCCTGAAGGCGCTGCGCGAGGCGGGACTCGACACGGTCCTGGACGAGATGCAGGAGAAGTGGCACTTCTTCCGGAACTTCCTCTCCAACGTGGAGATGACGCTCGCCAAGACCGACCTGCGCATCGCACAGCACTACGTCGACACCCTCGTCCCGGACGACCTGAAGCACGTCTTCGAGACGATCCGCGCCGAGCACGAGCTCACGGTGGCCGAGGTACTGCGGATCACGGGCGGCGAGCAGCTGCTCGGCTCCAGCCCCGGGCTCCAGCAGACCATCGCGATCCGCGACGCCTACCTGGACCCGATCTCCTACCTCCAGGTCTCGCTGCTGGCCCGCCAGCGCGCGGCGGCCGAGCGGGGCGAGGAGGCGGACCCGCTGCTGGCGAGGGCGCTGCTGCTCACGGTCAACGGTGTGGCCGCCGGCCTGCGCAACACCGGCTGACCTGCCCGGCCGACGAAACGCCCGCTGCCCCGCACCGTCCGGTGCGGGGCAGCGGGCGTTTCGCTTCCCGTTGCTCGGCTTCCTGTTGCCCGGCTTCCCGTGCGGCGCCGCTTGCCGTCACAGCGCCAGGAACGCCGCGCCCAGCAGCGCCCCGCCCGCCAGGGCCGCACCCCACGCCAGGCGCGTCAGGCGCAGGCCGCCCGCGATCACCAGCGCCGCGAGCAGCAGCGCGCCGCCCAGCGGCGCCCAGGCGTGGAGGATGCCGGGCGCACCGGCCCGTACCGCTTCGGTCGTGCCCGGCTTCAGGACGACCGGGAGCCTCGCCCCCTTCTTCGCCGCGACGGACTTGTCGATCGTCACGCGCGGGTGGTCGGGCGTACGGCCCTCGGGGGTGTACGTGCCGGTGCACGTCTCGCCGTGGCATGCCGCGACCGTCAGCGTCCCGTGCTCCCGCCCCTTGGCGAGCATGACGTGCTGGGCAGTGCCCCAGGAGGAACGGACGCCGGCGACGAGCAGCAGCAGGGCGATGGCGGTCATCGCCGCCCGTCGGGCGTACAGGAGGGCTTGGGTCCGCTTCGTGGCCATGAACCGCGATCCTTGGCCATGTGACAGCGCTCGGTCAACCTGTGGCCAAGGTGTCCGGGCGGATTGTTATGAGTTGTACGTGGTCTGCGCGCGCTCCAGCCCCTCGGTGACCAAACACTCCACCGCATCCGCCGCCCGGTCCACGAAGTAACCCAGCTCCTTGCGCTCCGCCGAGGAGAAGTCCTTCAGCACGAAATCGGCCACCTGCATACGACCCGGCGGCCGCCCGATCCCGAAACGCACCCGGTGGTAGTCCGGCCCCATCGACTTGGTCATCGACTTCAGACCGTTGTGACCGTTGTCGCCGCCGCCCAGCTTCACGCGCAGGGTCCCGTAATCGATGTCCAGCTCGTCATGGACCGCCACGATGTTGGCCGTCGGCACCTTGTAGAAGTCGCGCAACGCCGTCACCGGCCCACCGGACAGATTCATGTACGACTGGGGCTTCGCCAGCACCACACGCCGGTTCGCGGGACCCGGCGGACCCATACGGCCCTCGACGACCTGGGCACGCGCCTTGTGCGCCTTGAACTTGGCCCGCATGCGCTCCGCGAGCAGGTCGGCCACCATGAAGCCGACGTTGTGCCGGTTGGCCGCGTAATCAGGACCCGGATTGCCCAGACCCACGATCAGCCAGGGCTCGGCTGCGTCCGTCATCTGCATGTCTCCTTCATACGCCGGATCCGCGACCGGATCCCCACCGGTTCATACGCCAGCCGCCGCCCCGCGCACAAAGGCACGGAACGGCGGCTGGACAAAAACTACGAGCCGAGCGGCGAGGCTCAGGCCTCGGCGCCCTCGGACTCACCCTCGGCAGCGGCCTCCTCGGCCTGCGGGGCCAGGACCTGGATGACGATGGCGTCCGGGTCGGTGACCAGGGTCGTGCCCTCGGGCAGCGGAACGTCCTTCGCGTGGATCGAGGCACCGGCCTCGAGGCCCGCGATGGAGACCGTGACGGACTCGGGGATGTGCGTGGCCTCGGTCTCGACCGACAGCGTGTTCAGCACGTTCTCGAGCAGGTTGCCGCCCGGGGCCAGCTCGCCCTCGGTGTGGACCGCGACCTCGACCGTGACCTTCTCGCCCAGCTTGACCGCGAGCAGGTCGACGTGGGTGATGTTGCGCTTGATGGCGTGACGCTGAATGGCCTTGGGGATGACGAGCTCGGTCTTGCCGTCCACGTCGAGGCTGAGCAGCGCGTTGCTGGTCTTGAGCGCCATCATGAGCTCGTGACCCGGCAGGGTGACGTGTACGGGCTCGGCGCCGTGGCCGTAGATGACACCGGGAACCTTGTTGGCACGGCGGGTCTGACGGGCAGCGCCCTTGCCGAACTCGGTACGGACTTCAGCGGCGATCTTGATCTCAGCCATGGCTGCACTCCTCGCAGGTGACGAAAAACGGATGGGTCACCCGGCCACGAAACGGCCTGCTACGAAGAGCGCGTCGATAACGGATGCGCCGTACTGCATGAGTACGGCCTCCCTCGCCGAGCAACTCAGGGAGTCTACCCGGCGGGGAGGCCGTACCAGAAATCGATCTACGGATCAGACGGTGATGCTACGACTGCTCCTCGAAGAGGCTCGTGACCGAACCGTCCTCGAAGACCTCACGCACCGCACGCGCGATCGTCGGCGCGATCGAAAGCACCGTGATCTTGTCGAGCTCCAGTTCGCCCGGGGTGGGCAGCGTGTCCGTGAACACGAACTCGCTCACCTTGGAGTTCTTCAGGCGATCGGCCGCCGGGCCGGACAGGATGCCGTGCGTGGCCGTCACGATGACGTCCTCCGCACCATTCTCGAACAGCGCCTCGGCAGCGGCGCAGATCGTGCCACCGGTGTCGATCATGTCGTCGACGAGGACACAGATACGGCCCTCGACGTCACCCACGACCTCGTGGACCGTGACCTGGTTGGCGACGTCCTTGTCGCGACGCTTGTGGACGATCGCCAGCGGCGCGTCCAGACGGTCGCACCAACGGTCGGCGACCCGCACACGGCCGGCGTCCGGAGAAACAATCGTCAGCTTCGAACGGTCCACCTTCGCGCCCACATAATCCGCGAGAACCGGCAGCGCGAAAAGGTGGTCGACCGGGCCGTCGAAGAAACCCTGGATCTGGTCGGTGTGCAGATCGACCGTGACAATGCGGTCCGCACCGGCGGTCTTCATCAGGTCCGCGATCAGACGGGCCGAGATCGGCTCACGGCCACGGTGCTTCTTGTCCTGACGGGCATAGCCGTACGACGGCACGACCACGGTGATGCTCCGCGCGGACGCCCGCTTCAGAGCATCCAGCATGATCAGCTGTTCCATGATCCACTTGTTGATCGGAGCCGTGTGGCTCTGGATCAGGAAGCAGTCGGCACCGCGCGCCGACTCCTGGTAGCGGACGTAGATCTCACCATTGGCGAAGTCGAAAGCCTTCGTCGGCACGAGGCCGACACCCAACTGGTGCGCGACCTCCTCGGCCAGCTCGGGGTGGGCGCGGCCGGAGAAGAGCATCAGCTTCTTCTCGCCGGTCGTCTTGATCCCGGTCACAGCACTGTCTCCTCGGACGTGAATCATTGCTGCTGCGCCCGCACGCCTATGAATCGCATACGAGCCAGCCGAATTGTGTGCACCTATCACGGTACGCCGTCAGTGGCGCACCCGTTTCCGGTCAGCTTTCGCCTTCGACCACTTCGGCCGCCGACTGAGCCGCCTGCGCAGCGGCACTTCCCGGACGCTTACGAGCCACCCAACCCTCGATATTCCGCTGCTGCCCACGGGCGACAGCGAGCGAACCGGGCGGCACATCCTTGGTGATGACGGAGCCGGCAGCGGTGTACGCGCCGTCCCCGACCGTGACAGGCGCCACAAACATGTTGTCCGAGCCCGTCCGGCAGTGAGAACCGATCGTGGTGTGATGCTTCGCCTCACCGTCGTAGTTCACGAAGACGCTCGCAGCGCCGATGTTCGTGTACTCGCCGATGGTCGCATCACCGACGTACGACAGATGCGGCACCTTCGTGCCCTCACCGACGACAGCGTTCTTCATCTCCACATACGCACCGGCCTTGGACTTCGCGCCGAGCTTCGTACCGGGCCGCAGATAGGCGTACGGGCCCACATTCGCACCCGCACCGACCACCGCGCCCTCCGCGACCGAGTTGTCCACGCGAGCACCCGCGTGAACGACCGTATGCGTCAGCCGCGTGTTGGGACCCACCTCGCACCCCTCACCCAGATGCGTCGCACCCAGCAGCTGCGTACCCGGGTACACCACAGCGTCCTGATCGAACGTCACCGTCACATCGATGAACGTCGACACCGGGTCGACCACCGTCACACCACCGAGCATCGCGCGCTCCAGCAGCCGCCCGTTCAGCAGCCGGCGCGCCTCGGCCAGCTGGACACGGTTGTTGATCCCCAGAATCTCCCGGTGATCGGCCGCGACCGCCGCGCCCACCCGATGACCGGCCTCCCGCAGGATGCCGAGCACATCGGTGAGGTATTCCTCACCCTGGCTGTTGTCCGTACGGACCTTGCCCAGCGCATCCGCGAGCAGCTGCCCGTCGAACGCGAACACACCGGAGTTGATCTCCCTGATCGCACGCTGCGCGTCCGTGGCGTCCTTGTGCTCGACGATCGCGGTCACCGCGCCACTGTCCCGGTCCCGCACGATCCGCCCGTACCCCGTCGAATCGGGGACCTCGGCGGTCAGCACGGTGCACGCGTTGCCGTCGGCGGCATGCGTCCCCGCGAGACGGGCCAGTGTGTCGCCGGTCAGCAGCGGCGTGTCGCCGCAGACGACGACCACAGTGCCTTCGATCCCGTCGGCGAGCTGCTCCAGGCCCATGCGCACGGCGTGGCCGGTGCCCTTCTGCTGCTCCTGTACGGCGGTACGGACCTCGGCGTCGATCTCGGAGAGGTGTGCGGCGACCTGCTCGCGGGCGTGGCCGACGACCACGACGAGGTGCTCGGGGTCCAGCTCGCGGGCGGCGGCGACGACATGCCCGACGAGCGAGCGCCCGCTGATCTCGTGCAGGACCTTCGGGGTGGCCGACTTCATGCGGGTGCCCTCACCCGCTGCGAGGACGACGACGGCGGCCGGGCGATTGGCGCTCACGGTGATGCCCTTCGGCTTCGGGTGGTGGACACCCGCAGGATACCGGGGGGTGTCATGCCCGAAACGCGCGCGGGTCCTGACCAGTGTGGTCAGGACCCGCGCGCAGATGCTCCCCTGCCAGGACTTGAACCCGGACTTAAGGCACCAAAAGCCTCAGTGCTGCCAATTACACCACAGGGGAACAAACCGAACGAACCGGACATTTGGTCAGGCCGCCCGATCGGCACCCAACACTATGCCGTACCAGGCACCCTCCACGCGACGGTACAGTTCGGCGCTCTTCGTGACGTAGATGATCAGGCATCCCCGGTACTCATCGGCGGTGGTGTTCTTCCGTGTGGTTTTCGGCAGGTGCTTCTTGAGCGTCGCGCGACGAAAGTCGGTGACATCGACGCCGGTCAGGTCGGCCCAGAACCGCTCGGCTTCGGGGACGTCTGCCGACTCGTGGATGCTGAGGCGAAACTGCATGCGCTCGCGCGTGACCCCAAGAATCTCGAGCCAGCGCAGGTAGACCCGGATCATGTTTGGGTCGCTGTTGATGAACTGGAGAACCTCCGAGCGGCGGTACGCCTTGTCCTTAGTTCCCTCGGCCCAGTAGAGGCTGACGCCGATCAGGAACAGCTCCCGATCTGAAATCTGGCCGACCTCGTCCTGTGCCATGCGCTTCGTTTCCTGGCGCTTCTGATCTTGGGCTGCCCGCAGGCGGGCGAGGCCTGCATTCATGAGGGCGTGGCGTTCCTCGTCTGTGTAGCGAGGCTCTGGCTTCGGGAGATCCCGTACCCAGAGCGAGATAGAGCTCTTCGAGCATCCCAACTGAGCCTGGATCTGGTCGTAGGTCAGGCCCTGGAGGCGCAGATCACGCGCTTTGGCTCGAAGGTCGTCCTTGGCGTTCGGACGCTTGGTCCACTCCGGTGCGGGCTCGCCGTTCACCAGACGCTGGAGAATGTCGTTGTTGTAGACCTTCAGTCGATCGCGGATCTGCCGCAAACTGAGACCTTCCCTGCGAAGTTGGACGGCCTGTTCGCGGAGGCTTTCGAAGTCGGCGTACTTGCCGAGGGTTTCCGTCATGCGAGCAGCCTTGTTCGGTATGCGGACTCCCGGGTCGAAAATACGGGCGATTCAACTGTTCGTGTGGACAACGCGTGTTTCGTGGGCGCGGGCCGCTTTCGTACTCGTCCGGTCTCCGGATATTGGGTGGCGGCCGCCCGTAGGGTGGATGGCATGACCGTAACGGGGGCAGATCAGGACGCCACGGGCATGACCGCCCGGCGCTACTGGTGGTGGGACAGGCGGCGCAGTGTCGTCCTGGATGTGGGGCTGGCGCTGGTTTCGGCGCTCGAATGTGCTGTGGAGGGTGTGAGGTTCGCGGGGGACGCGGGGCTGCCGGTTCCGGTCGGTGTGGTGTTCGGGCTGGTCGCGGGGTCCGTGCTGGTGGTGCGGCGGCGGTGGCCGATCGCGGTGGTGCTGGTGTCGATCGCTGTGACGCCGGCCGAGATGGCGTTCCTGATGGGGATCGTGTCGCTGTACACGCTGGCCGCGTCGGAGGTGCCGCGCCGGATCATCACGGTGCTGGCGGGGATGTCGCTGGCCGGGACGCTGATCGTGACGTTCGTACGGACCCAGCAGGACGTGGCGAACGCGGCGGAGGGGGATTTCAGGCCCGGCCCTTGGTACGTGCCGCTGGTTTCGCTCTTTTTGTCGCTGGGGCTGACCGGGCCGCCGGTGCTGTACGGGCTCTATATAGGGGCGCGCCGGCGGTTGATGGAGAGCTTGCGGGAGCGTGCGGATTCGCTGGAGCGGGAGCTGTCGCTGCTGGCGGACCGGGCGGAGGAGCGGGCCGAGTGGGCGCGTACGGAGGAGCGGACGCGGATCGCGCGGGAGATGCATGACGTGGTCGCGCATCGGGTGAGTCTGATGGTGGTGCACGCGGCGGCGCTTCAGGCGGTGGCGCTGAAGGACCCCGCCAAGGCGGTGAGGAACGCGGCGCTGGTCGGGGACATGGGGCGGCAGGCGCTGACGGAGCTGCGCGAGATGCTCGGGGTGCTGCGTTCGGGGGATGCGGCAGAGCGGCGGCGGCCGGTGGCGTCGGGTGTTCCGTTGGCGGCTGTGGGGGCGGCGGCCGCGGCGGTGGCGGCTGCCGGGGTGGAGGACGGGCCGTGTCTGGCGGATCTTGAGGCGCTGGTGGGGCAGTCGCGGCAGGCGGGGATGGTGGTGGAGTTCTCGGTGGAGGGTGATCCGGTCGCCTGCGGGGCGTTGGTGGAGCAGACGGCGTACCGCGTGGTGCAGGAGGCTCTGACGAATGTGCACAAGCACGCGGCGGGTGCGAAGACGTGGGTGCGGCTGGCGCACCGGGGGTCGGAGGTCGCCATGCAGGTGGAGAACGGGCCGTCGGACGGGGGTACGGCGGACGCGGATTTGCCGAGTGGGGGAAATGGTCTGGTGGGGATGCGGGAGCGGGTGACGGCGCTGGGTGGTGTGTTCGTGTCCGGCCCGACGGACGCGGGTGGTTTCCGTGTCTCGGCGGTGCTTCCGGCGCGGCCGCGGCAGGCGGCGTAGGCGGCCGACGGCCGATGGCTGATGGGTTGTCCGGCCGTGGGGGAGCGTGGGGCCGTTCAGTGGCCGAGGCGGGGTGAGTGCCTGGCTGGTCGGTCCCCGCGGTGTGCGTTCCGGCCCGTCCGGGGGAGGGGTGTGGTCGGCCGCGGCGGATGTCGTCCCGTCGGTGGGGCGAGCCGGGGTTCCGTGGTGCCGTGGCCTACGCCGGTGTGAGCCGGTTCGGCTGGGTGCCGGTGACCAGGGTGGACAGGGCGTGGTCGAGGTCCGGGCCGAGGTACCAGTCGCCGGTGTGGTCCAGGCTGTAGACGCGGCCTTCCGTGTCGATCGCGAGTAGGGCCTGGCTGTCGTCCCCTTCGCCGCCGAGTTCCGTGCCGAGTGGGCATACCTCGGTACCGAGTGCCCGGCCGAGGTCGGCGAGGGTACGGGCGTGGTGCAGGCCGCTCAGGGGGTCGAAACGTACGGGTGTGGGCGCGATCTGCCGGCCGGGGCCCGGCGGTGCGATGTGCAGGCCGCCGAATTCGGCCCATGCCTCGACGGCTGCCGGGAAGACGCTGTGGCGGTGGCCCGCCGGTGAGGTGTGCGCGCGCAGTGTGTCGGCCCAGTGCTCCGCCTGCCGTATGTCCCAGCGTCCGGGCTGCCAGCCGGCTGCGCGCAGGGCGGCGTCCACGGCCACGGGGAAGCGGGTGGTGCTGGTGTTGCTGCTGGGGCCGGGCATCGGCTGCGGATCAGCCCTTCTCGTTCGAGGTCGCGGTGGGGTCTACTGCGCGTACGCCGAAATGGGCGAGCATCGGCGTACAGGAGCGGCACGGCGGGGCGTAGCTGCCGTGCAGTGGGTCGCCGTCCTCGCGGATGCGGCGTGCCGTGAGTTTGGAGTGTTTGAGGGAGCGGCGGGCTTCGCCCGTGGTGAGGGGTTTGCGGGAGGCGCGTTTGGAGCGCGCTGCCTCGGTGGCGGTGATGTGCCGGGAGAGGAGGATCGCTTCCGGGCAGCGGCCGGTGAACCGCTCGCGCTGCCCGCTGGTGAGGGTGTCGAGGAAGTCCTGGACGAGTGGGTGCAGCGGGGGTGGCTGGTCGCCCCGGCCGGCGGTGCACGTCAGTGTGTCGCTGCCGCGCACGGAGAGTGCGGCGGCGACCGTCGGCAGGATGCCGTCGCGGCGGTGGCCGAGGGCGGGCACAGGGGCGGGTTCGCTGCTGCTCCAGCTGAGGCGGGGGTCTCCGGACGTGGCCGTTGCCGTGGCCGGCGTCCCTGCCGTCGTTGTCGTGGTCGTGCCTGTCGGTTTTGTCGTAGCGGCTGTCGGTGCAGTGTGCATGGTGGTGCTCCCCTCCCGTGCCCGCGGCGGGGTAGCCGCTGGTGTGCACGCCCCCGCGTTGCTGGGACAGCCTGCCAAATGTGTCCACTGGTACGGAAGCTGGGTCGGTGAATCGTGTACGTGTGTCGCCGAGCGGTGACCCCGGTGTGACGGTTCGTTACGCAAGGCCAGGGGCGGGACCGCCTGTTGCCCCAGCGCATAGGCTGTGCGAACCAGCCAGACGCAGCAGGGGGCATTCGCCATGACGACAGGTCGGCTCGGGCAGCAAGCCGCGCCACCGAATGCGGCCTACGCCGGGCAGCTCGTGCATTTCCCGGACCCGGTCCGGGCCTCCCGCCATCCGCAGGGTGTGCGTGTGGACGAAGCCGGCTTTCCCGTTTTCACGCCGTACGCGCGTGCCGCCGCGGAGATCGCCGAGCCCCCGGAGGGCTTCGGCGTCGACGAACTGCGGCTCACCGACTATGTGTCCGCCAATGCGGCGCTTGCCGCCGACGGGCACGACCTGTGGGACACCATTCCGGCGGTCGCGACTCCGCACGGGTGGACGTGGCATCACGTGCCGAACAGCCGGCGCATGGAGCTCGTACCCGTGGAGGTGAAGGCGCTGTTGCGCCACCATGGCGGGCTGACGACGGCCGCCGTGGACCAGGACAAGCGCGGCACGCGCCCGCTGCAGGAGACGCGGCCGGCCCACTTCGGGCTGCCGAAGGGTTCCGTATCGGTCAGTGAGCAGCAGATCCTGGGCGTGGAGGAGGATCTCGGCTACCGGCTTCCGGGTGCGTACCGTTCCTTCCTGAAGGCGGCGGGCGGGTGCGCGCCGGTGGGTGCGGCGCTGGACGCGGAGCTGGGGCTGCTGGTCGACCAGCCGTTCTTCACGGTGCGGGACGAGGCCGCGGTGAACGACTTGGTGTACGTGAACAAGTGCCTGCGCGACCACATGACCAAGGACTTCCTGGGTGTCGCCTTCGTGCAGGGCGGCCTGCTGGCCGTGAAGGTCAGGGGCGAGGCGGTGGGCTCGGTGTGGTTCGTCGCGTACGACGACGCGCGGGACCGCGACGGCTGGACGGTGCACGAGCGTGTGGACCGGCTGCTGCTGCCCTGCGGTGACGACTTCGACGCCTTTCTGCAGCGGCTGGCGGGCAATCCGCCGGAGCTGGAGACCGTGGCGAATCTGATGGTCGACGGCGGCTTCGCGCGCGCCGTCCCGGTTTCGGACGAGAGGTGACGGTCCGATGGTGACGTTCGCGCAGGCGCAGGAGCGCGCGGAAGAGTGGGTCAACGGGGATGTGCCCGTGCCGTCGCACCGTGAGGTGCGGGTGCGGGAGTTCGAACTCGGCTTCGTGGTGTGGGCGGAGGACCGTGCGGACGGTCCCGCCTCGGACGGTGGCAGGCACCGCCTGGTCATCGCCCGGGACAGCGGTGAGGCCACGCTGTGGCCCGGGCTGCCGGTGGGTGAGGTGATCCGCCGGTACGAGGAGGAGTACGGGACGCCGGACGTGTCACCGGCGGTGGACGCGGGGCCGGCTCCGGCGCAGCGGGTGGATCTGGAGCAGACGTCGTTCCTGTTGACGCCGCCGGAGTGGCTCCAGGACGCGGCGGACAAGATGGGCATTCCGGACCGACGTGAGGCTGGTCCTGGCCCTGGCCCTGGTGCGGATGCCGGTGCGGGTGCGGGTGCGGGTGCCGTGGCCGGTGCGCCTGCGGACGCGGTTCCTGCGGACGCGGGGGCGGCTTCCGCTGCTTCCGCTGTTGCGGGTTCGCCTTCTGACGGTGGTGACTGGCCTCTCGCCGGTGCGGGCGTCGGGCCGCAGGCCGGGGTCGGTTCGCCCTCGGCGGCCGGCTGGGCCGACGCCGTGAGCGCGGGGGCGGCTTCGCCTTCGGCGGGCGGTGCCGGTGGTATCAACGGGCTTCAGGCGGGGGCGGGTTCGCCCTCCGGTGTGGGTCCGGCTTCCTCTTCGGCGGGTGGCGATTCGGCCGGTAGCGACGCCGGCGCCGGTGCTCGAGGGCCGCAGGACGGGGTCGGTGCGCCCTCTGCCGACGGTGGTTGGGGCTCTTCCGGGCCCCACGGGGTGTCGGGTGACGCCAGTGCCGCGACCGGCGCCGGGAGTTGGGGCGGGCCCGGGAGCGAGAACGCTTCGCAGGCCGAGCGCGGGTCCGGAGGCACTCCCTGGCCCAGCGCCAACGGGCCCGACTACGAGCCCACCGCGTCCGACGGTGTGCCCGCGACGCCCGCCGGGGCGACCCCATGGGCCGGGACCGACACCAATTCGGCCACCGGTTCCGACGATGCGTCCGTCCCGCTGCCGGCGACGGTTTTCGCTCCGCCTCTCTCCGGGTCCGACGAGGACGACGCTCCGCCGCCCGGTGTGCCGCCGGAGGCCAGGACGGCGCTGATGTCGGGCGGCAGCCGCCTGCCCTCGACCACGGTCGCCCCCGCGGTCCCGGGCCCGGCTCCGGAGCCGCCGGTGGCTCCGGGGGGCCCCGGCGGGCCCCGGCCCGGTGCCGGTGACATCGCCGACGCAGCGACCAGCAAGGCCGCTGTGCCGCGCGGTGCGCGTGGGGGCGGTGCGACGCCTCCGCCGCCGCCCGGCGCCCCCGGTACGCCGGGTACGCGGCCCGGTGCGGTTCCGCCGCCTCCCTCGGGGCCGGGCACGCCCGGCGCCCCGGCGGGCGGTTACGTACCGACGCAGCTCGTTTCGGCGCTGGGGCCCGACGGGCCGCAGCCTCCCGGTCCTCCGGGTCCGCCCGGTGCGCCGACGCCGCCTCCCGGTGGGGGTGTTCACCATGCGGCGACGATGTTCGCCGACCCGAGTCAGGGTGGCGGTATGCCGGGGGTCCCGCAGCCGCCGGGTCCTCCTGGTCCGCCCGGTGCGCCCGGTCAGGCGACTCCTCCCGGTCCCCCCGGTCCTCCTGGTCCGCCCGGTGCGCCGACGCCGCCTCCCGGTGGGGGTGTTCACCATGCGGCGACGATGTTCGCCGACCCGAGTCAGGGTGGCGGTATGCCGGGG
>NZ_JBSHNE010000008.1:88182-290649 GCF_053646035.1 Streptomyces sp. NPDC055287
GGGTCCCGCAGCCGCCCGGCCCGCCCGGTGCTCCCCAGCCCCCCGGCCCGCCCGGTGGTGGGGTGCACCACGCCGCGACCATGCTGGCCGGTCCCACCCCGGTCGGTCCGCCGCCCGCCGCCCCGCAGCCGCCCGGCCCGCCCGGTCCTCCCGGCGCGGCGCCGGGGATGCCGCCCGGCGCCGCGCCGATGGCGCAGCCCATGCCCATGCCGCAGGCACCGCAGCCGCAGGGGCAGGCGTACGGCTACCCGCAGCCGCAGCCGACCGGGCTGCCGACCGTCGGCCCCGGCTATCAGGCCGTACTGCGCTACCGGGCCCAGGACGGCAGCGAGCAGCAGCTCATCCGCCGCTCCGCGCCCGGCACTCCGCACCCGGAGTGGCAGATCCTGCACGAGCTGCGCGCGATGAACGTGCCGCCGCAGCAGGTGCTGGAGCTGCACACGGAGCTGGAGTCGTGCGAGCTGCCCGGCGGTTACTGCGCCCGCATGATCCGGGAGACCTGGCCGCAGGTGCGGATCACGAGTGTGGCGCCGTACGGCAAGGATCACGCGAGCCGTCAGCTGGGCATGCGGCATCTGCTCACCCACCAGGGCGAGTTGCACCAGGTCGCGGACGGCCCGGCGCGCCCCGCGCCGATGCGGGTGCCGTTGCCGCCGCCGGGTCAGCTGATGCAGGCGCCGCCGATCCCGCCCGAGGGCATCGCGCACGAGCTGATGGGGGCCTTCGGGCCGCAGGGCATCTTCCGGTTCGACCAGGGCGCGGTGTCGCGTCAGGGCGTACCGGAGATCGTGGCGCGGACGCTCGTCTGGGCCGGACTGCCCGTCGATTTCGGGCCGTTCTTCTGGGCGCAGGCCGTGCCGGGGCAGCCGGTGCCGACGCTCGCGGAACTCGCGGCACAGCGCGGCGTGCAGCCGGCGTCGGACGCGGGCTCGTACCTCGTCATGGGCAGCGACTTCGGCCGGGCGATCTGTGTGCAGTACGGCACGGCGAACATCGTGGCCGTGCCGGTGGAGGCGGGCCCCGGCGGTCAGCCCGTGCCGCCGCAGTTCGTCAATACCGGGCTGCCGGAGTTCACCCGTTCGCTGGCGCTCCTGGGGCACATGTGGCGGCTGCGCTTCGGTCTCACGCCTGAGCAGGCCGGTCGCTGGACGGTCGATTTCCAGGCGCAGTTGGCCGCGCTGGACCCGGCGGCGCTGGCGTCGCCGGAGAGCTGGTGGTCGGTGCTGCTGGAGCAGATGTGGGACGGCCTGCTCTGACGGCGTGACAGCGTGACGCCTTGAGGGCGTGAACGGGCGGATGTGCGGGGCGCTCGACCTGCGGGACGGGTCGGGCGCCCCGATCGTGCTCCTGTGGCGCGTCGCCGGACGGGCCGGACCGAGCGGATCGCGTCGACGAGAAGTCGGGGGGCGGACTTCGACGCGGGTGCAGGAGAGGGACTGCGTACGTGCGCTCGCGTATGTGCGGGCCCGTTACTCCGAAGCCGGAGGGTGACCTGGGGCGGGTGAGGCGGCGGCGGCAACTGGTCGGTGCGGTGGCGCGGGAGGCGACGAGCGGGTCCGTGGCGCTCGGTCCGTGGGCGCTGATCCCTTTCGTGCGCGCTGCTCTCTCGGCGGTCACGGTGGAGCGGGGCGCGGTCACGGTGGAGCGGTGCGCCGATGCCGGGGAGCCGGCCACGCCGGCCCGGAAGGGCGAGGGCCTGTCGGGCGGCAGCAGCCGCGGTACGACGGAGACTGTGCCGGTGGCGGCCGAAAAGCTCTTCGGCGCGCCGCGCGACGACCCGTCGATTCCGACTTCTGACAGCAATTGACGCATCCTTGGCCGGGCAGCCGGGGCGGAGTGTCGGGTTTTGAGCGCTTGAACCTGATCCGCCAAGATTGCGACGATTGTGTTGAGCGTCGGAGAGAGGCTTCAAGGATGAGTGCATCGGTTTCACCGTCACCTCACGGCTTCGTCGCCGGACGAGGCCGCGGCTACCGTCCGGATCAGGTGGAGCGGTACGCCGCAGGGCTCTCCCGGGACCGCGACGCCGCGTGGGAGCGCGCCGCGCGCCTCACCGTCCTCAGCAAGGAGATGGAGGCCGAGGCGGCGCGGATGCGCGCGCGGGCCGACGGGCTCGCTCCCCAGACGTACGAAACCCTCGGCATGCGGGCCCAGCACCTCCTCGCGATGGCCGAGGAGGAGGTCGCGGAAGTGGCGGCCACGGCACGCGACCGGGCCCAGGCGCTGCGCGACGAGTCGGCGACGGCCGCCGCCGCCACCCGGGACGCGGCCCGCGCCCACGCGGAGGAGGTCCTGGCGGACGCAGAGGCCCGCGCCCGGCAGATCCTCCTCGGCGCCCAGCGCGCCGCCGACGAGACCAGGACCGGGGCCCGCAGCGACGTGAAGGCGTGGCGGGGCGAGGCGATCGAGGCGCTGAAGGACATGCGCCGCCGCAGCGCCGCCCTGCTCGCGGACCAGGAGAAGGAGCACGCGGAGCGCTGGGAGGGCGCCGAGCGCGAATTCGCCGCGCGGGCAGCGGAGTTGGACGCCCGCCACGCCGAACTGGCAGCCCACGCCGAGGGCGGTCTCGCGGACGCGAAGCGGGCCCTGACCGAGGCGGAGGAGGCGGCCCGGCACGGCCAGGAGAACGCGGAGGCGCGCGCCGCCGAGCTGCTCGCGGAGGCGCGGGTGCGCGAGGAGCGCGTGGTGCGCGAGACGGAGCGCGTCCTGCGCGAGCACGACGACGTGCGCGAGGAGATGCAGGCCCACATGACCCACGTCCGTACCAGCCTGGCCACCCTGACGGGCCGCGCCCCAGCGGAGGGCTGAGTCCGGCCCGGGACCTCCCGGCGGAGGGTGGGGGCGCCGGACCCGGTGGGGCGGGCCGGACGCGTGGCAGGCCCCAGAGGCGACAGGCCCCAGTGTGGCGGGAGGCGCCGGCCCGAGTCCGCTCAGGCCGGTGGGCGCCGGTCGGCCGGCAGCGCGCAGGCAGGTGTGCCGCCCGGCAGGCGGCCACGGTTGTTCGCGATCAGCCGGTACGCGCCGTGGGCCGCCCAGCGCAGGGGCGGCAGCGTGAGCAGCGCCCCCAGCGCGGCCCAGCCCCGGCCCGCGCTCAGCAGCAGCCGGGCGACGGCCTGCGCGCCGCCGTGCACCGCGCCGGCCGGGGTGACCCACAGGGCTTCGTGCTCGGCCCGATGCCGGGTGACGCCGAGGGCGCCGAGGTCCGTGAACTGCCACGGAGTCATCTCGCATCGTGGCCGCAGCCACCGCTCGGCGAAGTTCACCGAGGTGGTGCAGAAGGCGCAGTCGCCGTCGTACACGAGCACAGGTCCGGTCCGCATGACTCCATGGTGCCTGAGGGGGCGACGGCGGATTCGTGTCTGCGCTGGTGACTGCGGTGGTGTCGCACCGCCGCGTGGGTGGCGGTCGCGCGCCGGTCTCCGGGGGCTCGGCCTTTCTCAGTGCGGCCGGGCCGGTGTACTCGACTGCTTCGCGGGCGCGTCGACGGTCTCGCCGCCCCCTGCCCCTGCCAGGATCCACGCCTCGACCGACTCGTACTGGCGGCGCTGGTGCTCGCCGGAGCGACGGTGGCTCAAAAAGGTACCGAGCCAGCCCATGAGGAAGCCGAAGGGGATCGACACCAGGCCCGTGGTGGTGAACGGGTACCAGTTGAAGTCCTGCGCCGGGAACACCGAGTGCGGTGCGCCCGAGACGAGGTTGGTGCCCGTCATCAGGACCATGACGCACAGCGTGCCGCCGATGAGGGTGCACATCAGGCCCGTGCGGGTGAAGCGGCGCCAGAAGAGGCTGTAGACGAGGGCCGGGGCCAGTGCGGAGGCTCCGATGCAGAAGGACAGGGTGACCAGCGGCTGTACGTTCCAGTGGCGGGCCAGTACCGCGAGGGCGATCGTGGGGATGCCGACGCCGATGGCCGCCGCTCTCGCCAGCGCCATCTCTGTCGCGTCGCGGGCCGGGGACGTGCGGATGCCGTGGGCGAAGACGTCGTGGGCGAGGGAGTTCGCGCAGGCCAGGATCATGCCGGCCACCGAGGCGAGCAGCGTCAGGAAGATCGCTGTCGTGACGGAGGTGAGGACGAGGGTTTCGAGCGCGGACGCGTCGCCGCCGACGAGCGCCTGGCTGACCAGCAGGATCGCCGTATTGCCCTGCGGGTCGGACCCGGTGATCGTCTCGCGGCCGACGAGCGCCGCCGCGCCGAAGCCGATCACCGCGATGAGCAGGCAGAAGGCGACCACGGTCGAGACCGCCCAGGACATGGAGCGGCGTACGGCGAGGGCGTCGCGCGAGCTGTACATGCGCATCGTGATGTGCGGCAGGCAGCCGGCGCCCAGGACGACCGTCAACTCGGAGCTGATCATGTCCAGTTCGCTGCCGCCGAACTGGAGGCCCGAGCGAAGGTAGGCGTCGCCCGCACCGCTGCCGGTTTTCGCCGCGCCGAGGAGCTGCGCGGTGCTCCAGTCGAAGCGGCTGAGGATCAGTACGGCGAGGATCACGCCCGTACCGAGCAGGAAGACGGTCTTGATGATCTGGATGAGGGCGGTGCCCTTCATGCCTCCGACGGCCGCGTAACTGATCATGAGTACGCCCAGTACGACGATGCAGCCGGTCCTGAAGCCCGAGCTTTCGAAGCCGAGGATGAAGGACAGGAGATGGCCCGCTCCCGACAGCTGTACGACCATCATCGGGACCAGCGCGGCGAGGGTGACGGCGCCCGCGGTGATGCGTACGGCGCGGCTCGGCGCGCGGCGGGCGAAGGCGTCACCCATGGTGAACCGGCCCGCGTTGCGCAGGGGTTCGGCGAGCAGGAACATCAGGAGGACGAGGGAGAGCGTGGTGCTCAGGGCCAGTACGACGCCGTCGTAGCCGGTGAGGGAGATGACGCCGATGGTGCCGAGGACGGTGGCGGCCGAGATGTAGTCGCCCGCTATGGCGAGGCCGTTGCGCAGGGGGGACAGCGAGCGGTAGCCGGTGTAGAACTCGGCGAGGTCGTCGCGGTCGGGGCCGGTCATGACGCACAGGAGGAGCGTCACCGTGGCCACCGCGATGAAGGCGACCAGGGAGATCTGCTGGGCGGAGTCGCTGAATCCGGTCATTGCGCCCGTCCTCCGCGGCCCTGTCGGCGCAGTTCCCCGGCGAGCGGGTCGACGCGGTGGCGGGCGGACTGCTCGTACACGGCGATGGCGACCAGGGTGACGGGGAGCTGGCACAGGCCCAGCAGGAGGCCGGTGTTGAGGCCGCCGGGCAGCTCGCTGCCCATCAGGCCGGGCGCGAAGCCGGAGAGGATGAGGAAGAGCGTGAAGTAGCCGAGGGCGGTGAGCGTGGCCACGCGGCGCAGCCGCCGGTACGCCGAGCGGAGTCTGCGCAGGTCGCCGTGGTGGCCGGGAACGCTCTGGTGGGTGGGGGCGGGCTGGGGGAGGGGCGGCGGGTCGGGCCGGGAACTCTGCCAGGGGTACAGGTATTCCGGGTAGGGCGACATGTGCGGGCTGCTCCTTGCGCGGCTGGGTCCGAGCGGACTGCAGGGAGAAGCGCGACCGTGGCCGGGGAGCGGCGGCGGGGCGCTGGTGGGTCGCGTACGTTACCCAGCGGTATCGGTGGCGGGGAGGCTTTCGTGCGAACTCGTGCAGGAGTTCCGTCATTTACCGCCGGTAATGCGACGCGCTCAGATCCTTACTTGCGGTAACCAGCCCAGTGGGTCGCTTTCACTCGGCAGGTGTTTCCTCGGTGAGGACGGGGAAGCGGCGCGGTGCCACGAAGACGAGGGCGAGCAGGGCCAGGGCGGCTGCCATGGCCGCGCCGATGTAGACGTGGTCGACGGCCGTGTCCACTGCCCGGCGGAGGTAGTCCGCTGCCTCCGTGGTGAGCGAGCCAGGGTCGGCCAGCGCGTGCGAGACGGAGTCGAGGTCGTCGGGGAGGCCCTCGCTCAGGGAGTCGGGGGCGGCGGCGAGCCGGGACGCGAGGGTGGCATTGGCGACCGCGCCGAAGAGGGCCGCGCCGACGGACTGGCCGACCTGGCGGCAGAAGAGTACGGACGCTGTCGTCGTACCGCGCTCCGCGTACCCGACCGTCGACTGCACGCCGACGATCAGGGGGAGCTGGAAGAGGCCGAGCGCCGCGCCGAGCAGCAGCATGATCAGCGCGGGCTGCCAGGCCGCTCCCGGGAACGGGAGGAGCGGGAAGGCGAGCAGGATCAGCATGGAGCACGCGATGCCGGTGATCGCGGTGAGGCGGAAGCCGATCCGGTTGTACGCGTGCTGGCTCAGCGCCGCCGAGAGCGGCCAGCTGAGCGTCATGACGGACATGACGAAGCCGGCGGCGATCGGGCCGAGTCCGAGGACCGCCTGGGCGTAGGTGGGCAGGAAGACCGTCGGGGCGACCATGAGCAGGCCCAGCGCGCCGAGGGCGAGGTTGACGGCGGCGATGGTGCGCCGGCGCCACACCCAGCCGGGGATGATCGGCTCGGCCGCGCGGCGTTCGACGACGACGGTGGCGGCGGCGAGCAGCGCGCTCGCGCCGAAGAGCACGAGCGAGGGCGGGGACAGCCACGGCCAGGCGACACCGCCCTGGACGAGGGCGAAGAGCAGCAGGCCGCCGCAGGCGAATACGGCGAGGGCGCCGGCCCAGTCGATACGGGGTGCCCTCCTGTTCTTCGGGCGGGACGGTTCGTGCAGGTGGCGGGCGATGAGCCAGAGGGCGATCGCGCCGACCGGCAGGTTGATGAGGAAGATCCAGCGCCAGTCGGCGTACGCGGCCAGCAGCCCGCCGACGGCCGGGCCCGCGATGGCCGACACCGCCCACACGGTCGACAGTTTCGCCTGGATCTTCGGGCGTTGCTTGAGGGGGTAGAGGTCGGCGGCGATCGTCTGGACCGTGCCCTGGATGGCGCCTCCGCCCAGACCCTGCACGATGCGGAAGGCGATCAGGCTGCCCATGTTCCAGGCGCAGGCGCACAGCAGTGAGCCGACGAGGAAGAGGGCGATGCCCGTGATCAGGACCGGCTTGCGGCCGAAGGTGTCGGAGAGCTTTCCGTACACGGGGAGGGTGACGGTGACGGCGAGGAGATAGCCGGAGAAGAGCCAGGAGAAGACGGCGAAGCCGCCGAGGTCGCCGACGATCTGGGGGACGGCGGTGGAGACGATGGTGCCGTCGAGCGCGGCGAGTGCCATGCCGAGCATGAGCGCGGCGACCACGGGGCCGCGGCGGGCGTCGGCTGCGGCGAGGGGGCCGCCGGATATCGCGCCGGTGCTTCCGGCGGTGGTGGCGGCGCTGCTGTCGTCGGGGCTGTCGCTGGTGCTGTCCGCGTTTCCGGTACTGCCCGCACTGCTTCCGGCGCCGCTCACCAAGATCCCTTCACCGTGCACGTATCTGGTCCTCGACACCTTCTCACTTGCAGGTCACGCAGGGGGAGGGTGCAGGCTGCCCGGAGTCGGCGTCCACCTGTGGGTGGACAGCCCCTAGGGGGTTCTCCTCATTTCTGGCCAGGGGCTGTTCGTCCCGGTGGAGGACGAGGAGAACACGCCTGTTCTTTAACTTGGTCCTACGGGCTGCCCGCACCTCGGGGGTGGGGCTGGCCCCAGGGCGAATACGGAGATGCGCACCAGTGTGCGGGGGGTTTCCGGCCGCCAGACTCGCAGTACTCGACCGCCGCCCGTCTCGCGATGTGCGCGGCTCATACGGGCTCATACGACTGAGGAGATTCACCGTGACAACGGCTATGACCATTCCCAGGCACGGGGGCACTGGAGGGCGTACCGCCGTTGCCGCGAGGGCGCGGCAGGTTGTGAAGGCGTACGGGTCGGGGGAGACCCGGGTCGTCGCGCTCGATCACGTCGATGTGGACATCAACCGGGGGCAGTTCACCGCCATCATGGGCCCGTCCGGCTCCGGCAAGTCCACGCTGATGCACTGCCTCGCCGGCCTGGACACGGTGACCTCGGGCGAGATCCACCTCGACGAAACCGAGATCACCAAACTCAAGGACAAGAAGCTCACGCAGCTGCGCAGGGACCGGATCGGCTTCATCTTCCAGGCCTTCAACCTGCTGCCCACGCTGAACGCCCTGGAAAACATCACGCTGCCGATGGACATCGCGGGCCGCAAGCCGGACGCGGCGTGGCTGAACCGCGTGGTGGAGACGGTGGGCCTCGCGGACCGACTCAAGCACCGTCCCACCCAGCTGTCCGGCGGCCAGCAGCAGCGCGTCGCGGTCGCACGGGCCCTTGCCGCACGCCCCGAGATCATCTTCGGTGACGAGCCGACCGGAAACCTCGACTCCCGTGCCGGGGCGGAGGTGCTGGACTTCCTGCGGAAGTCCGTCGACGAGCTGGGCCAGACCATCGTGATGGTCACCCACGACCCGGTCGCCGCCTCCTACGCGGACCGCGTGCTGTATCTCGCGGACGGCCGGATCGTCGACGAGATGTTCTCGCCCACCGCCGACCAGGTCCTCGACCGCATGAAGGACTTCGACGCGCGCGGGCGGACGTCATGACCGTCGTCAAGACCTCCATGCGCAACTTCCTGGCGCACAAGGGACGGATGGCGCTCTCCGCCGTCGCGGTCCTGCTCTCGGTGGCGTTCGTGTGCGGCACGCTCGTCTTCACCGACACCATGAACACGACCTTCGACAAGCTCTTCGCCGCCACCTCGGCCGACGTCACCGTCAGCCCCAAGGCGGCCGAGGACGACAACGGGCAGCGGACCGGCAGGCCCGAGGCGCTCCCCGCCTCCGTCGTCCAGCAGGTGACGAAGGCGGACGGCGTGAAGTCCGCCGAAGGCGGCGTCGTCAGCATGTCCGTGACGGTCGTCAACAGCGACAACAAGAACATGGGCTCCGACAGCGGCGCCCCGACGATCGCCGGCAACTGGACGCGCAACGAACTCAAGTCGATGGACATCACCTCCGGGCACGCGCCGCGCGGACCCACCGAGGTGATGGTCGACTCCGACACCGCCGACAAGCACGGCCTGAAGCTGGGTGACGAGCTGCGCACCATCGCCGTCACCGGCGACATCAACGCCAAGATCTCCGGCATCGCCTCCTTCAAGATGACCAATCCGGGCGCGACCGTCGTGTACTTCGACACCGCCACCTCGCAGCAGAAGCTGCTGGGCAAGCCGGACGCCTTCACGCACGTCGCCGTGACCGCCGAAGACGGCGTCAGCGACTCACAGCTGAAGCAGCGCGTCGCGGGAGTGCTCGACGGCGCGAACGGCGGCCCGTACAAGCTCCAGACCGCGAAGGAAGCGGCGGACTCCGGCCGCGAGGAAGTCGGCTCGTTCCTCAACGTGATGAAGTACGCGATGCTCGGCTTCGCCGGAATCGCCTTCCTCGTCGGCATCTTCCTCATCGTCAACACGTTCTCGATGCTGGTCACCCAGCGCACCCGCGAGATCGGCCTGATGCGGGCCATCGGCTCCAGCCGCCGGCAGGTCAACCGGGGCGTGCTGCTGGAGGCGCTGCTCCTCGGCGTCTTCGGCTCGATCCTCGGCGTGGGCGCCGGTGTCGGTCTCGCCGTCGGCCTGATGAAGCTCATGGGCTCCATGGGCATGGAGCTGTCCACCAAGGACCTCACCGTCGCCTGGACCACGCCGGCCGTCGGGCTCGCGCTCGGCATCGTCGTGACCGTCTTCGCCGCCTACATCCCGGCCCGGCGGGCCGGCAAGGTCTCCCCGATGGCCGCACTGCGCGACGCCGGGACCCCGGCGGACGGCAAGGCCGGCTGGATACGGGCCGGGATCGGCCTGGTCCTCACCGGTGGCGGCGGGGCGCTGCTCTACCTGACGACGCAGGCGGACAAGGCGAAGGAAGGCTCGCTGTTCCTCGGCGGCGGTGTCGTCCTCACCCTCATCGGCTTCATCGTCGTCGGCCCGCTCCTCGCGGGCGTCGTGGTCCGGGCCATCAGCGCCGTACTGCTGCGGATGTTCGGCCCCGTGGGCCGTCTGGCCGAGCGCAACGCGTTGCGCAACCCGCGGCGTACGGGAGCGACGGGCGCCGCACTGATGATCGGCCTCGCGCTGGTCGCCTGCCTCTCCGTCGTCGGGTCCTCCATGGTCGCCTCGGCCACGCAGGAACTCGACAAGTCGGTCGGTGCGGACTTCATCGTCCAGAGCGGTCCCAGCGGCCCGATCGTGCCCAAGGCCGAGAAGGCTCTGCGTGCGGCTCCCCACATCGAGCACTTCACGAGCTACAAGGCGATCGAGGCCGAGCTCACCTCGCCCGACGGCAAGTCGCAGAGCGAGGAGCTGGTCGCCGCCGAGCCGACGTACGTCGAGGACCTGCGGCGCGAGACCGTCGCCGGCGAGCTGGGCGCGGCGTACGGCAAGGACGCCATGTCCGTCGGCAGCGACTACGCGCAGGAGCACGGCGTCAAGGTCGGCGACAGGCTGACCGTCGCGTTCAAGGGCGGCGAGACCGTGAAGCTCAGGGTCGCGGCGATCACCTCGGACGAGTCGAACGTCGACAAGGGGGCGATGTACACCAACGTCACGACCGCCGCGCGCCACCTGCCGGCAGACAAGCTGCCGCCGAACCTGATCATGTTCGCGAAGGCGGTGGACGGCAAGGAGAAGGCCGCGTACGCGGGGCTCAAGAAGGTGCTGGACACGTACCCGGCGATCAAGGTGCAGGACCAGACCGACTTCAAGCAGGACCTCAAGGACGAGATCGGCCAGCTGCTCAACATCGTCTACGGCCTGCTGGCCCTCGCGATCATCGTCGCGGTGCTGGGCGTGGTGAACACCCTCGCCCTGTCGGTCGTCGAGCGGACCAGGGAAATCGGCCTGATGCGGGCCATCGGCCTCTCGCGCCGCCAGCTGCGCCGCATGATCCGGCTGGAGTCGGTGGTCATCGCCCTCTTCGGCGCCCTGCTGGGCCTCGGCCTGGGCATGGGCTGGGGAACCACGGCGCAGAAGCTGCTGGCCCTGGAGGGGCTCGGTGTCCTGGAGATCCCGTGGGCCACGATCGTCACGGTCTTCGTGGGCTCGGCCTTCGTCGGACTTTTCGCGGCGCTGGTCCCGGCGTTCCGGGCGGGCCGGATGAACGTACTGAACGCGATCGCCACGGAGTAAGGGGTGGCGGAAGCCGTACGGTGACGGGCCCGGCCCCGGGGTGTTCCTGCGAACACCCCGGGGCCGGACTGCTGTCCTGGCCGGGGATCCCGGTGCTGAGGGGGCCGGCCGGCCTGCTTGTAGACCGTGCCCAGCGCTTGCCCGGTCCGGCAGCGGGCGTAGCCTGCACTCCGCCTACCGGGCCACAGCGTTCCCTCGCGCGGGTGACGCACAGGCGTCGTAGGCTGGAGCCCCCGGCCCGTGAGACGTGTCGGGCCCTTCGCGTTGTCCCCTCGTCACCCGGACGGAAGCCCTTCATGAGCCTGCACGGTCTGCTGGATGCCGTAGTACGAGACCCGGCGCTCGCCGAAGCGGTGAAGACCGCCACCGACGGCAACCGCATGCACATCGACCTGGTCGGCCCGCCCGCCGCGCGCCCCTTCGCCGTCGCGGCGCTGGCCCGCGAGACGGGGCGTACCGTCCTCGCCGTGACCGCGACCGGCCGCGAGGCCGAGGACCTGGCCGCCGCGCTGCGCACGCTCCTGCCGGAGGAGGGGATCGTCGACTACCCGTCGTGGGAGACGCTGCCGCACGAGCGCCTGTCGCCGCGCAGCGACACGATGGGCCGGCGCCTCGCCGTCCTGCGCCGCCTCGCGCACCCCCGCGCCGACGACCCGTCCGCCGGCCCGGTGAGCGTGATCGTGGCCCCCGTAAGGTCGGTGCTCCAGCCGCAGGTCAAGGGCCTGGGCGACCTGGAGCCGGTCGCCCTGCGGACCGGGCGGAGCGCGGACCTGGGCGAGGTCACGGCGGCGCTGGCGGCAGCGGCGTACTCACGCGTCGAACTGGTCGAGAAGCGCGGCGAGTTCGCGGTGCGCGGCGGCATCCTCGACGTCTTCCCGCCGACCGAGGAGCACCCGCTGCGCGTGGAGTTCTGGGGCGACGACGTCGAGGAGATCCGGTACTTCAAGGTCGCCGACCAGCGTTCCCTGGAGGTCGCCGAGCACGGCCTGTGGGCGCCTCCCTGCCGCGAGCTGCTGCTGACCGACAGCGTGCGGGAGCGGGCCGCGGCCCTCGCCGAGGCCCACCCCGAGCTGGGGGAGCTGCTCGGCAAGCTCGCCGAGGGCATCGCCGTGGAGGGCATGGAGTCGCTGGCCCCGGTCCTCGTGGACGAGATGGAGCTGCTGCTCGACGTACTGCCCAAGGGCTCCATGGCGCTGGTCTGCGACCCGGAGCGGGTGCGGACCAGGGCGGCGGACCTGGTGGCGACCTCGCAGGAGTTCCTCCAGGCGTCCTGGGCGGCAACGGCGGGCGGCGGCGACGCCCCGATCGACGTGGGCGCGGCCTCGCTGCGCGGGATCGCGGACGTCCGGGACCGGGCCCGTGAACTGGACATGCTGTGGTGGTCCGTGGCGCCGTTCGCCGCCGACGAGGAGCTGTCCGAGGACACGCTCAAGCTGGGCATGCACGCCCCGGAGGCGTACCGGGGCGACACGGCGAGAGCGCTCGCCGACACCAAGGGCTGGCTGGCCGACGGCTGGCGCACCGTCTACATCACGGAGGGCCACGGCCCGGCGGCCCGCACCGCGGAGGTCCTCGGCGGCGAGGGCATCCCGGCCCGCCTGGAGGCGGACCTCGCCGAGATCACCCCGTCGGTCGTCCACGTCGCGTGCGGCTCGATCGACAACGGCTTCGTCGACCCCGGCCTGCGGCTGGCCGTACTGACCGAGACCGACCTGACCGGCCAGCGCACCGCCACCAAGGAACTGGGCCGCATGCCGGCCCGCCGCCGCAAGACCATCGACCCGCTGACGCTCCAGGCGGACGACTTCATCGTCCACGAGCAGCACGGCGTCGGCCGCTACATCGAGATGGTCCAGCGCACGGTCCAGGGCGCGACCCGCGAGTACCTGCTCGTCGAGTACGCCCCCGCCAAGCGCGGCCAGCCCGGCGACCGCCTCTACATCCCCACCGACCAGCTGGAACAGGTCACGAAGTACGTCGGCGGCGAGGCCCCGACCCTGCACCGGCTCGGTGGCGCCGACTGGACCAAGACGAAGGCGCGCGCGAAGAAGGCGGTCAAGGAGATCGCCGCCGACCTGATCAAGCTGTACTCGGCGCGCATGGCGGCCCCCGGCCACACCTTCGGCCCGGACACCCCGTGGCAGCGGGAGCTGGAGGACGCCTTCCCGTACGTCGAGACGCCCGACCAGCTGTCCACCATCGCCGAGGTCAAGGAGGACATGGAGAAGTCCGTTCCCATGGACCGCCTGGTCTGCGGCGATGTCGGTTACGGCAAGACGGAGATCGCGGTCCGCGCGGCCTTCAAGGCCGTCCAGGACGGCAAGCAGGTCGCGGTCCTCGTCCCCACGACGCTGCTGGTGCAGCAGCACTTCGGGACGTTCTCCGAGCGGTACGCCCAGTTCCCGGTCGTGGTGAAGGCGCTGAGCCGCTTCCAGTCCGACGCCGAGGCGAAGGCGACCCTGGAGGGCCTCAAGGAGGGCTCGGTCGACATCGTCATCGGCACGCACCGGCTCTTCTCCTCCGAGACGAAGTTCAAGGACCTGGGCCTGGTCATCGTCGACGAGGAGCAGCGGTTCGGTGTCGAGCACAAGGAGCAGCTCAAGAAGCTCCGCGCCAACGTCGACGTACTGACGATGTCCGCCACCCCCATCCCCCGTACGCTCGAAATGGCGGTCACCGGCATCCGCGAGATGTCGACGATCACGACGCCGCCGGAGGAGCGCCACCCGGTGCTGACCTTCGTCGGCCCGTACGAGCAGAAGCAGATCGGCGCCGCGATCCGCCGCGAACTCCTGCGCGAGGGACAGGTCTTCTACATCCACAACCGGGTCGAGTCGATCGACCGGGCGGCCGCGAAGCTCCGCGAGATCGTCCCGGAGGCGCGGATCGCCACGGCGCACGGCCAGATGGGCGAGAGCGCGCTGGAGCAGGTGGTCGTCGACTTCTGGGAGAAGAAGTTCGACGTACTGGTCTCGACGACGATCGTCGAGTCCGGCATCGACATCTCCAACGCCAACACCCTCATCGTCGAGCGCGGCGACAACTTCGGTCTCTCCCAGCTCCACCAGCTGCGCGGGCGCGTGGGCCGTGGCCGCGACCGCGGCTACGCCTACTTCCTCTACCCGCCGGAGAAGCCGCTGACGGAGACCGCGCACGAGCGGCTGGCGACGATCGCCCAGCACACCGAGATGGGCGCGGGCATGTACGTCGCCATGAAGGACCTCGAAATCCGTGGCGCGGGCAACCTGCTGGGCGGTGAGCAGTCCGGTCACATCGCGGGCGTCGGCTTCGACCTGTACATCCGCATGGTCGGCGAGGCCGTCGCGGACTACCGCGCGGCGGTCGACGGCCAGGTCGAGGAGGAGCCCGCGCTGGAGGTCAAGATCGAGCTCCCGGTGGACGCACACGTTCCGCACGACTACGCGCCGGGCGAGCGACTGCGTCTCCAGGCGTACCGGGCGATCGCCTCGGCGAACTCCGAGGACGACATCAGGGCCGTACGCGAGGAGCTCACCGATCGCTACGGCAAGCTCCCCGAGCCGGTGGAGAACCTGCTGCTGGTCGCCGGGCTGCGGATGCTGGCGCGTGCCTGCGGCGTCGCGGACATCACCCTGGCCGGGCCCAACATCCGCTTCGGCCCGGTGGAGCTGCGCGAGTCGCAGGAGCTGCGCCTCAAGCGGCTCTACCCCCGTACGGTGCTGAAGCCGGCGACGCACCAGATCCTGGTGCCGCGCCCGACCACCGGCCAGATCGGCGGCAAGCCGGTGGTCGGACGGGAACTGCTGGCCTGGACCGGGGAGTTCCTGACCACGATCCTGGGGTCGTAACGGGAGATGCGCCGGGCGGGGCTCCGGGTGCCTCGGCCCCGTCCCGGCCGGTCCGTCAGAGCGTGTCGAGGTCGAGCGCCTCGGCCATCGCGCGGTATCCGGCGTCGCCCGGGTGCAGGTGGTCGCCCGAGTCGTAGGCCGGGAGCAGGCGGTCCCCGTTGCCGGGGGACGGGTCGGCCAGGGTGCGGTCCAGGTCGACCACGGCGTCGTACTCACCGGACGTACGGATCCAGTGGTTGACCGCGTCGCGCTTCTTCTCGTTCGCATCGGTGTCGTAGATCGAGCCCCGGATGGGCGTCAGGGTCGCGCCGACCGCCTTGATGCCCTTGGCGTGCGCCTGGCGGATCAGTGAGCGGTGCCCGTCGATCAGCTGCGCGACGGACACCTCCGGGGTGGGGCCGCCAGGGAGGCCCGGGCCGCTGCCCCCGATGTCGTTGATGCCCTCCAGCACGATGACCGTGCCGACACCGGGCTCGCCGAGCACGTCCTCCTTGAAGCGGGCGATGCCCTTCTCCCCGGCCCAGGTGGTGTCGTTGACGACCTGGTTGCCGGCGATCCCGTGGTTGAGGACGCTGCGCGGCCTGCCGGTCGCGGCGAAGCGCTCCGCCAGCTCGTCGGGGTAGCGGTTGTCCGTGGCCGGGGTGGAGCCGACTCCGTCGGTGATGGAGTCGCCGAACGTCACCACCCCGTCCCGGCGTGCGGGCCTGTCGCCACCGCTGACCTCGAAGCCGGTCAGGTAGTACCAGGAGTCGCTGGTCTCCTTGAACGCGGCGCCGCCGCGGTCCGAGCGGTGGTCGCCGTCGGCGCGGTAACTGGTGGCCGCGGCGAACGTGTGGAAGGTGGCGGGGCCGGTCGGCGCCGCCAGATACAGCGTGACGGTCACCGACTCCAGTGCCCCGACCTTGAACGGGACGCCGTCGCTGTACGCCGTGCCGCCGAGCGGGATCGTCAGCGACCCCGCCTTGTCGAAGGTCAGCCGGCGGACCGAACCGGCCTTCACCGACGCGCCCTTGTCGGTGCGGGCCACGGTGGCCCCGGTGATGCGCAGCGGCGACTTGCCGTAGCGGTTGGAGAGTTCGATACGGGCCTTGGTGCCGCCCTTGGTGACGCGTACGACCTGCCGGACGGTGTGGTTCGAGAAGCCCTCCTCGGACCAGTTCGGTGCGAAAGGAGCGGTCGGCGCCTGCGGCGACGTCGCCCAGCCGCCCTGCCAGCCCCCCTTTCCGTGCCATGACGTGATGCTGTGTCCGGCCGCCACGGCACCGGCCGAACCGGTCAGTCCCTGGGCGCCGACGACGGGCAGTGCTGCCAGCGTGGTGGCAGACAGCAGAGCAACTGCCGTTCGCCGTATGGAAGTTGTGAATGTCATGGTCCCCACCCCTGTCGTGTTCCGATGTGCGTGCTGTCGGTCGTGCACACGAAACGATCAAGCGTGGGCCGCGTTCCGCTATTCCCGGACGCGGTCAGTCGCCGCTCTTGAGCATCGCGGCGGCCGACGCCCGGAAGACCTCCTCCGGAGGGTGCAGCACGTCCGTGGGACTCTGGGGACATGCATACCGACGCGCCCCGACGGACCGCCTCGACACGGATACGTACGCTCGGGGCGGCCCTCCCCGCAGCCGCCCTGTCCGCCGCTCTCGCCGTGACCGGCTGCACTCCGGAGGTGACGAGTGGCGGCAGCGGCGGGGGACGGGCGCCGGGCCCGGCCGGGTCGGCACTCGCCGCCGCCGAGACGCTCACCGTCAAGGGGCGCGCCCCGAGGACCGGTTACGAGCGCGAGGCCTTCGGGAGCGCCTGGGCCGACACCGACCAGAACGGGTGCGGCACCCGCGACGACATACTGAAGCGGGATCTGGCCGACGTGCGGCTCCGGGGCGGCGGCGGGGGCGAGGGCTGCAAGGTCGCCGCCGGGACGCTCACCAAGGACCCGTACACCGGGCAGCGCGTGACGTACGTGCGCGGACGCAGCAAGGTCGACATCGACCATGTCGTCGCGCTCTCCGATGCCTGGCAGAAGGGCGCCCAGAAGTGGCAGCCGCGCAAGCGCGTCGCGTTCGCCAACGACCCGCTGAACCTGCTCGCCGTCGACTCCTCCGCCAACCGCCGCAAGAGCGACGGCGACACGGCGACTTGGCTGCCCGGGAACAAGGCGTACCGCTGTGTGTACGTGGCCCGGCAGGTTGCCGTGAAGAAGAAGTACGAGCTGTGGGTCACCGGCGCCGAGCGGGACGCCATGGGGCGGGTGCTCTCGAAGTGCCCCGACGAGCGGCTGCCCGCGGGCGGCGCACCGACCGAGGCGCCCGCCCGCTTCGGCCGCTGAGAGTGCCGGAAAAGCCCTTGGACCGCCGGGAGCCGGCGATCTAGCGTGCCGGTGTGAAACTGACCGTCACCACCCTCGCGGAGCGGCCGCAGCTCCAGGACTCCATGTGGCACATGCCGGACAGCTGGCCCCGGTTCGTCCAGCACGATCCGGTGGGCTGGGCCAACATCGGGCGGATTGTCGCCGAGCTGCCCGAGTACGTACTGGTGGCCACCGGCGCCGACGGCGCCGTGGTGGCACGGGCGTTGAGTGTGCCGTTCGCGCTGCACACGCAGGGGCGCGAGGAACTGCCCGCACGGGGCTGGGACGAGGTGCTGATGTGGGCATTCTCGGACCGGCGGCACGGCCGTACCCCCGACACGGTGAGCGCCATCGAGGTAACCGTCGCGAACGGGTACAAGGGGCACGGCATTTCGGGGAAGATGCTCGCCGCGATGCGTGAGAACGCCCGGGGGCACGGGTTCGGCGAGGTCGTCGCACCGGTGCGGCCCAGTGCCAAGCACGAGGAACCGCTCGCGCCGATGGCCGAGTACGCCTTCCGTACCAGGCCGGTGGACGGCCTGCCGCACGACCCGTGGCTGCGCGTCCATGTCCGGACGGGCGGAGTCGTCGAGGCCGTGGCGCCTGCCTCCATGACAGTGTCCGGCTCACTCGCCCAGTGGCGGGAGTGGACCGGACTGCCCTTCGCCACGGAAGGGCCGGTGGAGGTGCCGGGGGCACTGGTCCCGGTTCACTGTGAACCGGTGGGCGGGTACGCCGTCTACGTCGAGCCCAATGTGTGGGTGCGCCACCGGCTGTGACGCGGGCGGGGAGGCCGTCCCCCTCCGACGGCCTCCCCGGTCCTGCGGTCCTGCGGTCCTGCGGTCCTGCGGTCCTGCGGTCCTGTTAGGCCTGCGGTATCGCGGCCTGCGGCAGTTCAGCGCTGCGGTGCTGCGGTGCTGCTCGTGGTCAGAGCTTCAGGTCCCACTGCGAGGCTTCGTGGGAGAAGTCGGGGGAGATTTCCACGACCAGGTTCTTGGCGGCGGCCGGGGTGTCGAAGCCGTACACCACGGTGGCCTTCTTGCCGGGCATGACCGTGCCGGTGAAGACCTCGCCCACCTTGTCGTCGAAGATCTGCTCGGCCTTCACGCCGTCCTTGCCGGCGCGGGCCTCGGCGGTGACGAGGGCGGCGTCGAACTTCTCCTTGCCGGCGTTGTCGATGACGACCGTGACCTTGTAGGCCTTGTTGCCCTTGGTGTGACCGATCGCGTACTCGCTGGGGGAGTAGGCCTCGGGGGCGGACGCGGTGACGGTCAGCTTGTCGTCGTAGACGGCCGAGTCGCCGGCTGCCAGCGTCTCGGAGTCCGCGTCCGTGCCGCCGGTCGTGCCCGAGCCCTTGCCGCTGCCCTTGCCCTTGTTCTTACCCTTGTTCTTCGTGGAGCCGTCGCCCGACTCCTTGGTCGCCGACGAGCCGCTGGTCGCCTTGTTGATGTCGTCCACCGCGTCGTCCACGGCCTTGAACAGGATCACCGCGCCGACCACCGACATGATCAGGGAGATCAGGCCCAGGACGGCGCCCGCCAGGGCGACACCCTTGTTGGTGGCTCCGCCGCGCTTGGCGCGGCCCCGGCCGGCCAGGCCCATGATCAGGGCGATGATGCCGAGGATGCCGGCGAGCCAGAAGAAGAACGGGATCAGACCCGACAGCGCGCCGATGATGCCGAGGATCAGGGCGGCAGTTCCCAAACCGTTGCGGGCCTGTGCGGCCGGCATCGGAGCCTGCGGGAACTGCGGCTGCTGCGTGTACTGAGACATGGATGTCCTCCGGACAAGGTGTGTGCGGGACTGCCTTGCCGCCCCGTTCTGCTGCGATGGGTCAATCACAACAGAGCTTGTGAACCGAGTCAACACGATTGGCGTGGGAAGTTGGATTCACGCCGTGAAATGGCCTCTCTTGCGTCCACCGCTATGCTCGGTGCCACAAGCAGGTGCAGGTGTACGAGGGGAGCCGGCCGGTGTCGGACAACGCAGCAGAGGTGACCGCCGCCGGAATCGCCCGGCTCGCCGGGGTCGGCCGGGCCGCGGTGAGCAACTGGCGCCGTCGGCACACCGACTTCCCCAAACCCGTCGGCGGCACCGAGACAAGCCCTTCCTTCGCCCTCGCCGAGGTCGAACAGTGGCTGCGCGACCAGGGGAAAATCGCCGAAGTACCCCTGCGTGAGCGTGTCTGGCAGCAGCTCGCAGGGCACCCGGCAGGCGCCGTCCAAGCCCTGATCCACGCGGGCTGCGCACTCCTGCTCGTACGCGACAGGCCGACCGCGTGGCTCCAGCTCTCCGCCGTCTCCGACGAGAAGCTAGCGTTCCTCCTGCCGCCTGCCCTGGAGGAGATCCTCGTCCCGCGCTTCGGCCCGCACCGGGTTGTTCACACGCCGGGCACGCCCGAGCTGGCCGCCTCCGTACTCCTGCTGCGCGCGACCGCCGAGCTCGCAGCCGAGTGCGGCGCCCGTCAGACGTACGAGTTCCTGCTCGGCCGCCACCTCGACGCGAACCCGCGCCAGTACACACTCACCCCGCCGGGCCCCGCCGCCCTGATGGCGGCCCTGACCGGCAGCCCCCGCACCGTCCTCGACCCGGCCTGCGGCACCGGCTCCCTGCTGCGCGCCGTCGCCCAGTCCACCGGGGCCAAGTCCGCCGGCGACCGGTCGTCCGGGGAGGGCGCCCAGGAGGAGCGGGCCGTCCACGGCCAGGAGGCCGACCCCGACCTGGCCGCCCTCGCCGCCCTGCGCCTCGCCCTCCAGACCGAGGCCGGCGCCACGGAAGTACGGGTGGCCGCCGCCGATTCGCTGCGCGCCGACGCCTTCCCGCACCTCGCCGCCGACGCCGTCCTCTGCCACCCGCCGTTCAACGAACGCAACTGGGGCCACGACGAGCTGGCGTACGACGCCCGCTGGGAGTACGGCTTCCCGGCCCGTACGGAGTCCGAACTCGCCTGGGTCCAGCACGCCCTCGCCCGCCTGCGCGAGGGCGGCACCGCCGTCCTCCTCATGCCTCCCGCCGCCGCCTCCCGCCGCTCCGGCCGCCGCATCCGCGCCGACCTCCTGCGCCGGGGCGCCCTGCGCGCCGTCGTCTCACTGCCCGCCGGCGCCGCCCCCCCGTACGGCATCCCGCTCCACCTGTGGGTACTGCGCAAGCCCGCGCCCGGGGGCCGGCCCTCCCACGAGCTGCTGCTCGTCGACACCGCCGACCTCTCCGCCGCAGGCCGCGACAAGCTCGACTGGCAGGCCCTGCACACCGCCGTCCTCGACACCTGGCAGACCTTCGACCGCCACGGCACCGTCGAGGAACGCCCCGGCGTCAGCCGCTCGGTGTCCGTCATCGAGCTGCTCGACGACGACGTGGACCTCGCCCCCGCCCGTCACCTGCCACCCCCGGCCGCGGGCGGAGGCGCCGCCGAACTCGCCCGCGTACGGGAGCGGCTGGCCGAGACGCTGCGGCAGACCACCGAACTCACTCCCCCCGCCGGGGAGTCCGCTCAGCCGGCGCACTGGCCCACCACCACGGTCGGCGAACTCGCCAGAGCGGGCGCCCTCGTACTGCGCGCGGGCGGCGCGGGCGCCGGTTCCGCGGTGCCGGTCCTCAGCGAGCAGGACGTGCTCGGCGGAACCGCACCCTCCGGCACCCTGCCCGAAGGCCCGGCGGAGGACCCCGTGCTCGTCGAGGCGGGCGACGTCGTCGTGCCCGTGCTCGGCGGCGGCTCGGTCGCCCGCGTGGTCGACGAGGCCACCGCGGGCGCCGCCCTCGGCCGCAGCCTCCAGTTGCTGCGCCCGGATCCGGCGGCCCTCGACCCGTGGTTCCTCGCCGGGTTCCTGCGCGGCACCGCGAACAACCGCCAGGCCAGCAGCTACGCCTCCACCTCGACCCGGCTCGACGTACGCCGCCTCCAGCTGCCCCGGCTGGCGCTCGAGGACCAGCGGCAGTACGGCGAACGCTTCCGCACGCTGGCGGACTTCGAGGGCGCGCTGCGGCGGGCGGCACGCCTCGGTGAACAGCTCGTGCAGGGGCTGTACGACGGCCTGACGGACGGGACCGTACGCCCGGAGTGAGACCGGCGCGAGACCGGAGTGCCGGCGAAGTGAGCCGCGCCACATCGATTCCGTACAACCCGTGGGCCGTTGTCGGTGTCGGTGTATACGCTCAAAGCTCATACCGCACCGAGTGTCCCCAGTACGTCTCACCAGGTCTTCAGGAGCAGCCATGCACGGCTCCGGCACCACGCCGCCAGTCCGCAGTGACGGCGTCGTCATCACCATGCGTGTGCTGTTCCCCGTCTGCGCGGTGTTCAGCTGCGGGCTTCTGTCCTGCGTTCCGCTGTTCCGGATCGCGATCCTGCGCGGTCGCTGGTTCGACTGGGTGGCGGCCTGGGCGAGCATCCCGGCGGCGATCGCGGCCTTCGCCGTCGTCGGAGCGCTGCCCGAGGCGGATGCCAGGACCGACGTAGCCCTGTCGTGCATCCTGCTCCTCGGTGCCGCGACCGCCGGGTACTTCCTGGTCTCCGACATCCGGTACTACGCCCGGCTCCAGGTCACCGGCGTCCCGCACGCCGCCACGGCGCCCCGCGCTCCCTACGGGCCGTACGCCGCACAGCCGCAGCAGGCCCCACAGGCCCCGCAGCCCCCGTACGTCCAGGCAGCCCCGCCGCAGTACGGCTACCCGAACCCGTACGCGAGCACCCCCGTGGTCAACCCGGCGCCGGTCCCGCTGCCCCAGCAGCAGAATCAGCCGCCCCAGCAACAGCCGCCCCAGCAACACCCCCACGAGAACCCTCATCCGCACCAGCACCCCCACCAGCACCCTCCCCACCGCATGGACCAGGTCCGTGCCGAGCTCGACGAGCTGAGCGACCTCCTGCGCAAGGACCAGCGGGGTGACCAGGACCGGTGAACGGACGGATCATCGCGGGCCGTTACGAGCTGTCCACCGTCATAGGCCAGGGCGGTATGGGCCAGGTCTGGACGGCGTACGACCAGCGCCTCGACCGCCGCGTCGCCGTGAAGCTGTTGCGGCCCGACCGGATGGCCGCCGCCACAGCGGCCGAAGAGATGCGCCGCCGCTTCGTGCGCGAGTGCCGCGTCACCGCCCAGGTCGACCACCCGGGCCTCGTCACGGTCCACGACGCGGGCAGCGACGACGACGACCTCTACCTGGTCATGCAGTACGTCAAGGGCGCCGACCTTGCCGACCACCTCGCCGAGCACGACCCGTACCCCTGGCAGTGGGCCGTCGCGGTCGCCGCCCAGCTCTGCGCGGTGCTGTCCGCCGTGCACGCCGTGCCGATCGTCCACCGCGACCTCAAGCCCCGCAACGTCATGGTCAAGCCCGAAGGCACCGTCACCGTCCTGGACCTCGGCGTCGCGTCCGTCCTCGACACCGACACCACTCGCCTCACCCACACCGGCTCGCCCATCGGCAGCCCCGCCTACATGGCGCCCGAGCAGGCGATGGGCGGCGCGGTCGGCCCGTACACCGACCTCTACGCGCTCGGTGTCCTGATGCACGAACTCCTCAGCGGCAACGTCCCCTTCGCCGGATCGACGGTCCTCGGGGTCCTGCACCGCCACCTGTACGAACCGCCGCTTCCCGTACGCCAGCTCCGCCAGGACATCCCCGAGCCGCTCGAAGCGCTGGTCCTTCGCCTGCTCGCCAAGGATCCGCAGCACCGCCCGTCCTCCGCCCAGGAGGTGTACGAGGCCCTCGTCCCGCTGTTGCCGGCGCACGGTGGCGTACCGTCGGGCCCGCTCGACCCCACGCGCCCCTTCCTGCGCCCGCACGCCCCCTGGCCAGACCGCGCCACCACCCCGCCCGTGGCCCAGCCCACCCCCGTCCAGGCGCAGCCCGACGTCGCGGGCGCCGTCGACGAGGTCAAGCAGCTGCTCGGCGAGGGCCGGATCACGCAGGCCGTCGACATCCTCGGCGGCATCCTCCCGGCGGCCGCCGCCCAGCACGGCGAGCGCTCCCCGGTCGTCCGCATCCTGCGCAAGCAGTACGCCGCGACGCTCCTGGACGACGGCCAGTACCGCCGCGCCCTGCCCGAGCTCCGCCGGCTCGCCGACGACCGCGCCGCCGAATCGGGTCTCGCCGACCCACAGGCGCTTCAGTTCCGGTACGACGCGGCACAGTGCCTGGAGCAGCTGGGCGAACCGGCCGCGGCACTCGCCGAGTACCGCGGCCTGCTTCCGTACTACGAGAACCAGTACGGGGGCGCCGCGGCCGATTCCGCCGCCCGCGCCTTCGACATCCGCCACCGGATGGCGAACCTGCTGCTCGCGATGGGCGACCACGCCGCCGCGCAAGCCCAGTTGCAGAGCCTGCTGTACGACGCCGAGCTCGTGTACGGCCCGTACCACCCGCTCCCGGCCGATGTGCGCCGCGCTCTCGACCGGCACCAGCGGATGCGCAACGCCTGAGAGGGACCGCCGGGGGGCAGGCTGCCGCGCTGGAAGGTCAGCCTGCCCGCAGGAAGGCGGACGTGGCGACCCGGCCCACCATCGTGAGCCGGCTGTCGCCGCCCGCCAGGTGCTTGTCCAGCGCGTCCTTGACCCCGGGCCAGCGCCCGTCACCGTAGTCGTCGAGGACGACGACCCCGCCCGGCGCCGCGATCAGTTCCACCCACTCCAGGTCGGCGAGGACGCCCTCGAAGGAGTGGTCGCCATCGACGACGATCACGCCGTACTTCCGGTCGGAGACCTCCGCCCGCACCTGCGGGTCCTCCGAGAACCCCCGCCGGATGCGGGCCTCGATGCCCGGACGGCCGCCGCCGAGTGCCAGGTTGGCCCGTACGACGTCCTCGCGCACCGGCGTCCCCGTCGGCTCCTCGTAGTCGGAGGTGCCCGGCTGGAGCTGCGAGCCCGCCAGCGGATCGACGATCGTCAACGTCGCCTCGATGCCCGTCCGGTGCAGCATCCGCATCAGAGCCGCCGCGAACAGCCCGTGCAGTGTGCCGATTTCCAGTACGTGGAGTACGGGCCGGTCGTTGCCCTCGGGGCGCGCGAGCAGCGGGACGGTGGCGAGCTTGCCGCACACGTTGGAGGTACCGCCGGCCATCCGGCCGACGCCCAGCGCCTCGAGAGCCACCACATTGCGGTAGGCGACGGTCACATTGCGGCGGGCGCGCTCGCCCGCGCCCGTCGTGGCGTCGACCTCACGTACCAGTGTGCCGATCTGGTCGGGCGTCGGCATGCGGTGCTGACCGCGACCGGTGCGGTCGAGCAGCATGGTGAGGCCGTGCTGTTTGCGCCGCAGCTCGGTGACTTCGCGGCGGAGCCCGGCGGTGTGACGTGAGATGCGCTGGTCGACGAGCGCGGCGACGGGGCGCAGGGCCCACTTCGTCAGCCGGTTGCTCAGCAGAGATGGCATGCGGTTTCGCCTCTGGCCTCGGTCCTGTGGGTGGGGGGCAGGCGGCCGACCGTACGCCGCAGCTCATGCCGTGCGGGCCACGAGCCGATGGTCGTGGGGTGAAGTCTTCGTGTGCCTCCTGCGACGCCGGGCCAGGGCCCGGGGCAGGACGCCCACGGCGATGAGTACGAGCAGTGACAGCCCGCCCACGAGTCCGCCGGCGCGCAGCCCCGGTGGGCTGAACGCGCAGGTCACGGTGGATGTGCTGCCGTCCAGGGGGACGGCGACCAGCCCCAGGTGGGAGTCGGCGGGCCGCGCCTGGGCAGCGTTCGTGCGACAGCTCCAGCCGGCGATGCCGGGCATGGCGAAGACGGCCGTACCCCGGCTGCCGGGCGGCAGCGCCGCCCGTACGCCGCTGTCGGTCACGCGCACCGACGTCGCGCCGCCCGCCCGGAGCCCGTCCACGGCGGTGGCCAGCCGGTCCCGGTCCAGGCAGCCGACGCTCTGGCGCGGCAGCTTGCCGGCCCCGGCGCCCTCGAGCGTGATCGTGACGCGGCCGTCGCGCGGGACGGCTCCGAGCGGCTGCATCGCCGCGCGCCGCGCGGGCACTCCGCCGCGCAGTTCGCTCTCGGTACCGGCGCCGCCGCCGAGCCGTGCCGTACCGGAGAAGCCGGGGGCCCAGAGGAAGACCTCGCTGCGGGCGGGACAGGTGGCCGTCAGCGAGCCGCCGCGCAGGGTGGTGGGCGGGAGGGTGTAGACGCGGGCGCCGAGGAGCTTCTCCTGGTTGCGGAAGGGGGACGCGACGAACCGCGGCTCGGGGCCGGGCGGCCGCACGGTGACCAGTTGCGGCACCGCGGCGCGCGTCACGGTCACCTTGCGGTCGTCGGGTCGTGACCAGCGCTGATGCGGATCACGCGGCATGTGCACGCGTGCGCCGACGGAGAAGAGGGCGTCGGTCACCGGGTTGTCGAGGCCCTGGACGGCGCGTCCGTTGGACGTCCAGCCGGCGCCGAGTGCGGCGAGGGTGCGGGTGAGGACGTCGGGGGTGTGGCTGCTGTAGTACGCCGCGCCCTGGCCGCCCACGGTCATCGGGTCGTTGGCGGTGGTCTGTTCACGGCCCGGCTCGGTCCGGTACGCGGGCCAGCCGTCGGCGTCGGCGACCGCGTCCGCCTGGGCCTGCTGGCGGCTGCCCCACGACGCGTAGTCGTCCAGATCGGCGAGACGCCGGCGGTCGGCGTAGGCGGTGGTGAGGGCCGCCTGTGCGATCTGGGCGCCGACGAGCAGGAGGGCGGCGGCCACGACCGGCGTCCGGCGCCGCAGGGCCCCGGACCCGGTCGCACGTGGCGCCCGGGTAGCGGGACGCCGGGTTGCGGGCCCGGTCGGCCGTCCCGCCGCGCGTCGGGCCAGCACCAGGGCGCCCACCGCCGCCGCCACCCCTGTCAGGGCGAGCGGGTACGTCCAGGTGGTGATCCGCGGGCTCGCGGCGGCGCCCACGGCGATGAGCGCGACCACGCCCGTGCCGCCCAGCAGGGCCCGCCGCCCCGGCCAGCCGTGGGAGAGCGACACCCAGGCCGTTGTCACCAGGACACCGGCGAGCACGAACGTCTGCCGGTACGGGCTGCCGTTCGGTGTGGCGAAGACATGCCACACCAGGTGCGTCGGCCCCCACTGCATCGACACCGCCACCCCGACCACGAGCAGCGTCCACGCCCGCCGCTCGCGCCGGGGCGCCGCCCGGTTGAACAGCAGCGTGCCCGCGAGCACCAGCCCACTCGTGCCGAGAAAACCGGCCGGTGTGAAGAAGCTGTACGTCGCAGGGAGCGCCCGAGCGAACACGTCCGCCCAGCCCGAGGGCGCGAACTCCCGCGTCCAGCCCGGGTACGCGTGCTTCGACCCGAGGAAGACGACGGCCAGCAGGGGCGCCGCGAGCCCGATGCCGAGCACCGTCGTGCCGGCCGCGCGCAGCAGTACGCGCAGGCGCTCCCGTGCCGGCGCGGAGGCGTCGTCGGTCAGCAGCCGCAGCAGCAGGACGAGCCCGGCGCCGAGCGTCGCCATGTACGCCGTGTAGAAGTTCGCCGCCCAGGCCAGGGCCACGATCACGGGGCCCAGAACGCGACGGCGGCCCGTACGCGCCCACTCGCCCACCAGGCACAGGAGAGGGAACGCGATCAGGCCGTCCATCCACATCGGGTTGTAGACGGCTTCGGTGACCGCCCACCCGCACAGCGCGTACGCCGAGCCGAGCACCCCGGCGGCCCACCAGAGCCCGCCGGCCCCGCGCCGCAGGGCGAGCAGCAGCACGGTCATGGCGGCCGCCGCGGCGGCCATCTTCAGCAGGGTGATCACGTACACGGCGAGGTCGATGCCGTCGCGCGGGAAGAGCCCGACCAGCAGCGCGAAGGGGCTGCTGACGTACGTACCGATGTCGGGCAGGAAGCTCGTGCCGTACCCGGACTGCCAGTTGACCAGGGCCCCGCCGTCCGCGCGCCCGTGCAGCAGGTCCCACAGGCGGGCGTGGTACGGCACGAACTGGTTGCCGAGGTCATTGACCGCGCGCGTGCGCGGCCCGAAGGGGAAGGAGCGGGCGAGCGCGTCGCCGGCGCACACCGAGACGACTGTGATCAGCGCGGACAGCATCGCCGCCCGGCCCCCGGCCGCTTCCGTATTCGACATGTTGATCCTTCTACTGCGCCCGATACCGAATAAGCCAGCATGGGACGGAAAAAGAGATCTGCTGACACTGTGGCCGTCTAAAAGCACACAAAGTGCGGCGAGTTCATGTATTCGTCGCCGACACGACATGTGGAGAGTCGGAATCCGCCATTTCTGGCGGCTGTCCTTCGCTGAGCTGTACCGACCCCTGGGGGAGAGCCGTGCTCATCTCGATTGTCGTCCCGTGCTTCAACGAAGAGGAGATCATTCGCCGCTTCCACGATCACGTGACGGAAGAGCTCGGCACTCTCGGTCACCCGGTCGAACTCGTCTATGTCGACGACGGAAGCAAGGACCGTACACTCGCGGTCCTCCAGGAGATCGCGGAATCCGATCCGCGCACGCGCTATCTCTCCTTCAGCCGCAACTTCGGCAAGGAGGCGGCGATGCTGGCCGGTCTGCGCAACGCCTCGGGCGAAGCCGTCGTCATCATGGACGCCGACCTCCAGCACCCGCCGGAGCTGGTCCGCCGCATGGTGGCGCTGCACGAGCAGGGCTTCGACCAGGTCGTGGCCCGGCGCGGCAGGAAAGGTGACAGGGTCACGCGTACGCTTGCCGCCCGTGCGTACTACCGGCTCATCAACCGTCTGGTCGACGTCGAACTCGTCGACGGCGTCGGCGACTTCCGCATGCTGTCGCGCCGCAGCGTCGACGCCGTACTCGAACTCACTGAGTACAACCGCTTCTCCAAAGGCCTGTTCGCCTGGGTCGGATTCAGTACCGTCACCTTCGAGTACGAGAACGCCGTACGCGAGGAAGGCCGCTCGAAATGGTCCTTCTCGAAGCTGCTCAACTACGGGCTCGACGGCCTTTTCTCCTTCAATGACAAGCCGCTGCGGGCCGCGCTCTATCTCGGTCTCTTACTGGTCGCCGTCGCGATGGCGTATTCGACATGGATTGTCGGTGACGCCCTCGTGAACGGTGTGGAAACCCCTGGCTTCGTCACGCTGCTCGTCGCCGTCACCGCGCTCGCCGGAGTCCAGATGCTGCTGATCGGCGTTGTCGGCGAATATGTCGGCCGCATCTATTACGAGGTGAAACGGCGGCCGCACTTCCTGGTCCGGGCGACCAATGTGGACCCGGCGCGTGCCGCCGCCCCCGGGCGGGAGAGCCGGGAGCTGGTACGCCGGTGATCCGTCGCCAGCTGGTCAGGTTCGCCCTGGTGGGAGTGGTGAACACCGGGACGTACTACGCCTGCTACCTGCTGCTTCTGACCTGGCTGCCGTACGTCGCCGCGCACGTCCTGGCCTTCGCCGTCAGCATGACCGGCTCCTTCTTCCTCAACTGCCGCTTCACCTACGGCACGCGCCCCACCTGGCGGAAGTTCCTGCTCTTCCCGCTCACCAACGCGGCGAATTTCGTGATCACCACAACCGGCGTCTATCTCCTCGTGGACGTCCTGCGGCTCGACAGCACGTACGCCCCGCTGATCGCCGCGACCGCGGCGATACCCATCACGTTCGTCGTCTCCCGCATGATCATGCTCGGCGGTCCCGCCCCGGACTCCCGGGACAGCGCATCCACGAACACGAACGAATCGTTGGGCGAATCAGTGGCCCGGACCACTCCGACTGCCTAACATCGATCACCGCAAGGTCGTTCGTCGCACTTTCGTTGCTATGCCGCACGATCACCGCCGGGAGGCACCCTTTGCACCGCCGCCGTCGCACCGCGCTCTCCGTGTCCGCCGCGCTCCTGGTCGCGGCGCCGTTCCTCGCCGCGTGCGGCAATGAGGCGCATCCAGGAGCCGCGGCCGTCGTGGGTGGCGGCCGTATCGAGGTCTCCGCCCTCCAGGCGCAGGTCAAGGACGTCCGCCAGGCCCAGCAGACCTCGCCGCAGTCCGCCCAGCTCATCGGCTCGACCGGGCAGCTCGGGCGCGCCAAGCTCTACGACCTCATCGTGGACAGGGTCGTCCAGCGGGCGGCGGACGACGCCGGGGCGAGCGCGAGCCGCAAGGACGTCCAGAAGGCGCGGGTGAACGCGGCCCAGCAGGCCGGGGGCGAGGAGCAGCTCGTCGCGATGTACCTCCAGCAGCGCGGTGTCGCCCCGGACCAGATCGACGGAGCCCTTCGCCGGGACGTCCTGGTCGGCAAGCTCGCCGCGAAGATCGGCGCGACGAACACCCCCGAGGGCCAGCAGAAGGTGAACGAGGCGTTCGTCGCCGCGTCGAAGGCCCTCGACATCGACGTGAACCCGCGTTACGGCACGTGGGACGACGAGAAGATGCAGCTCGGCGACTACAAAGCGCCGTGGATCACCCAGGTGACCAAGGAAGCGGCCGCGCCGGACGCGCAGGCGGGCGCGTAGCACCGAGCGGCGCCCGGTCTCTCGCCGCCGGACGGGGCCGGGGGCTGGGCCCCGGCGTGTCGGGCCGGCGAGGTACGTTCGACAGGTGACCAGCGAAGCATCCGCACCCGCGCCCGCCGCCCCCGGCCGCATCGTCCTCCTCACGGCCAGCCACCGCGTCGCGCCCGGGCTGCTGTCCTGGCCCGCCTGGCAGACGCTGGGCGCCGCCGACCGCGTGCTGTGCGCCGACGCGGGCCACCCGCAGCTGCCGTACCTGCGCGAGGCGGGTGTCACCGTCGAGCAGGCGGCGCCGACCGCCCAGGAGCTGGTCGACGCGTGCGAGGGCGGCCGCACCGTGGTCGTGCTCCCGTCCGGCGAGGGCGACCAGGCGCTGACCGACGGCCTGGCGCGGCTGGCGGGCTCGGGGCGGGTGCAGATGCCCGACCTGGAACTGCTGCCCGGCTCGTACGACCTGCCGGGCGCCCGCCTCCTGGATCTGGTGCAGGTCATGGACCGCATCCGTCTCGAGTGCCCGTGGTCCTCGCAGCAGACCCACGAGGGCCTCGCGAAGTACGGCATCGAGGAGGCGTACGAACTCGTCGAGGCCATCGAGGACGGCGACCGCGACGCACTGCGCGAGGAGCTCGGCGACGTACTCCTCCAGGTCGTCTTCCACGCGCGCATCGCCCAGGAAGGCCGTCCGGAGGACGGGTCCGAGCCCTTCTCGATCGACGACGTCGCCGGCACCATCGTCGAGAAGCTCATCCACCGCCACCCGCACGTCTTCGGCGACGACACCGCCGAGACCCCGGAGGACGTCAAGGAGCACTGGTTCCGTACGAAGGCGATCGAAAAGCAGCGCGACTCGACAACCGACGGCGTCCCTCTCGGCCAGCCGGGCCTGGCCCTCGTCGCCAAGCTCTCTTCACGCGTACGCCACGCGAACCTCGACGTCCCCCTCCCGACGGGCGAAGGCATCGGCTACGAACTGCTGGCCATGGCGGTACGGGCGGAGGCAGCCGGCGTCGACCCCGAGGCGGCGCTCCGCGCGGCGGCCCGCACATACCGCGACGCGATCCGCACGGCGGAGGGCCACACCGACTAGCTCCCGGCTGTGGCGCGGCCCGGCCCGTCACGGGCGCCTGCGGGGCAGTGTGGGCGGTCGGTGGTGGTGGGGGAAGGGATACGGTCGACCGCGTGCCGCACCACCAGAACCATCCCGCATCCCGGTCCGAAGGCCCCGTGCCCGAGCTCTTCACCTGGGAGTTCGCGACCGACCCCTATCCGGCGTACGCCTGGCTGCGCGAGAACTCGCCCGTGCACCGGACGTCGCTGCCCAGCGGGGTCGAGGCGTGGCTGGTGACGCGGTACGCCGACGCGCGGCAGGCGCTCGCCGACCAGCGGCTGTCCAAGGACCCGGCCCACCACGCAGGCTCCGCGCACGCCAGGGGCAGGACGGGCATCCCGGGCGAGCGCAAGGCCGAGCTCATGACGCATCTGCTGAACATCGATCCGCCGGACCACACGCGCCTGCGGCGCCTGGTGTCCAAGGCGTTCACACCGCGCACGGTGGCCGAGTTCGCGCCGCGGGTGCAGGAGCTCACGGACCAGCTCATCGACAGGTTCGCGGCGGAGGGGAGCGCCGACCTCATCCACGACTTCGCCTTCCCGCTGCCCATCTACGCGATCTGCGACCTGCTCGGCGTACCGCGCGAGGACCAGGACGACTTCCGCGACTGGGCGGGCATGATGATCCGGCACGGCGGCGGGCCGCGCGGGGGAGTCGCGCGGTCGGTCAAGAAGATGCGCAACTACCTCGCCGAACTCATCCACCGTAAAAGGGAGGAACCGGGCGACGACCTCATCTCGGGGCTCATCCGCGCCAGCGACCACGGCGAGCACCTCACCGAGAACGAGGCGGCGGCGATGGCGTTCATTCTGCTCTTCGCCGGATTCGAGACGACGGTCAACCTCATCGGCAACGGCGTGTACGCGCTCCTGCGCAACCCGGAGCAGCGCGAGCGCCTCCAGCGCGCGCTGGCCGAGGGGGACACGGAGCTGCTCGCCACCGGTGTCGAGGAACTCCTGCGCTACGACGGGCCCGTGGAGCTCGCGACGTGGCGGTACGCCACCGAGCCGCTGACCCTGGGCGGCCAGGACATCGCGGCCGGCGAGCCCGTACTCGTCGTGCTCGCCGCCGCCGACCGGGATCCCGAGCGCTTCAGCGAGCCGGACACACTCGACCTCTCGCGCCGCGACAACCAGCACCTCGGCTACGGGCACGGCATCCATTACTGCCTCGGCGCCCCGCTGGCCCGGCTCGAAGGGCAGACGGCGATCGCGACGCTGCTGCTGCGCCTGCCGGATCTGCGACTTGCGGGGGATCCTGACGATTTGCGGTGGCGTGGGGGCCTCATCATGCGCGGACTGCGCACCCTGCCCGTGGAGTTCGACGCCGAAAACAAGTGACGCTGCGTCAATTCGAGACCTTCACGTGATCTGCGCTGCATCGACTTGTGACAAACGTTCGAGTACCGCTACCTTCACCGTCAACCTCAGCCGTCACTCGAAAGGCAACCGCATGCGCTCCGGGAACGGTAGACACCGCCGCCCCCGTCAGGCTCCAGCTCTCGTCGTCGCGGCAGGAGTCGCCGGATCGGCCATCGCCATCCCGCTGCTCGGCGCGAGCGGCGCGTCCGCTGCCGAAGCCACGACCTGGGACCGGGTCGCCGATTGTGAGAGTGGCGGCATGTGGAGTGCCGACCTCGGCAACGGCTACTACGGCGGACTCCAGTTCTCCCCGGAGACCTGGCAGAAGTTCGGCGGTACGGCGTACGCGCCGCGCGCCGACCTCGCCAGTCGCTCCCAGCAGATCCAGGTGGCCGAGAAGGTGCTCGCCGAGGAGGGGCCGCAGGCGTGGCCGAGCTGCGCCCTCATCTCCGGCCTGACGGAGGGTGACGACGCGGCTCCCGGCGACGGCGCGAGCGCCGAGCCCACCGCGGAGTCCAAGGCCGACACGTCGGACACGGTGTCGGAGGGCTCCGGGAACCCGGAGTCGTCCGAGTCGACGGAAGACAAGCCCGCCGGGTCCGCCGGTGAGGGCGTCAAGGACGGCAAGGACGGCAAGAGCGGCTCGACGAAGTCCGCCGAGCCGACGTCGCCCCCGGCGTCCGGGACGTCCGAGGAGTCGGGCGGAGCCTCCAAGAGCCCCGCGCCGCCGGCCGCCGAGGAGGGTGCCTCCAAGGGCAAGCACCGCGGCGAGGTGGCCCGGGAGGGCGCTGACGCCGTATCCGGCGAATCGGGCATCGAGCGCGAATCGGGACGTCACGCCTCGCGGGGTGACGGGTCGACACGTGAGTCGGCCAAGACGGACGGCGCCGAGGCCGCCGACGGCCACTACACCGTCCGTACCGGCGACAACCTCTCGGCCATCGCCGCCGAGCACGACCTGCGCGGCGGCTGGACGGCTCTCTATGCGGCCAATGAGGAGACCGTCGGGTCCGACCCCGACCTCATCGTCCCTGGCCAGAACCTCGATCTGAGCTGATTTCGAAGGGCAGTTCGGGCCGCTATGTCCGGATTGAAGCAAGTGAGACAAGGGTCTCTTTGCCTCAACTCGCGTACGCGGCCCGGACGATCCCCTCGTGTCACCCCTGACCTGCGCAGATATGGACGAAGTGAAGGCAGGGAAGGGCGAAATCTCCCTGATGGGCCTTTTTGAACATCAAGGGCTCATGTGTTTACCGTCGGACCGCTCGCCACCGCGGGCCCCGTCGACCGTCACGCCGAATCCTGCCGTCGGTCGGGGGGAACTGACGCGTAAAGCGCCGTAGGCAGGAGCGGGGGACCCAGGTAGGTCGCCGGGCCCGTACGTCGAAAGACGAACGGAACCGGCTTGGGGTTAAGCCGCGCGACGCAGGTCGCGCGCCGGGCACTCACTTGGCCCGAACCCGACAGCTCACCTCGTAGGCGTCGGTGAGGAGATGTCGCATGCTGTTTTCCAGCAACGCCAAGCACCGTCGCCCGTCCAAGGCCACTCGGTTCGCCGCGCTCGCCGGTGTCGCCGGCGCCGCTGTAGCCGTCCCGCTGATGGGTGCGACTTCGGCCTCCGCCGCCTCCGTCGAGACCTGGGACGCTGTCGCCCAGTGCGAGTCCGGCGGCAACTGGTCCATCAACACGGGCAACGGCTACTACGGCGGCCTGCAGTTCTCCGCGTCCAGCTGGGCGGCGGCCGGTGGCACGCAGTACGCCCCGACCGCCGACAAGGCATCCAAGGCGCAGCAGATCGCCACGGCCGAGAAGCTTCTCGACATGCAGGGCCCCGGTGCCTGGGCCTGTGCGGGCGCCGGCGGCCTGACCAACGACGGTGTCGACCCGGGTGTCGACACCTCCGGTTCTTCGGCGAAGCAGGAGCAGCCGCAGCAGCAGGCCGCCCCGCGCGCCGCCGAGCAGCCGGCCTCGCGCAGCGAGGTCCGTTCCGCGCCCAAGGCCGAGACCGCGAAGCCCGCCGCCCCCGCCAAGATCGAGAAGGGTGACGGCGAGTACAAGGTCAAGGCCGGCGACACCCTCGGCAAGATCGCCGACGCCGAGAAGGTCAAGGGCGGCTGGGAGAAGCTCTTCAAGCTGAACAAGGACATCGTCGACGACGCCGATGTCATCTACCCCGGTCAGCAGCTGCACCTCAGCTGATCCGGCTCGCGGCGCCCAGGCCGCTCCGGCTCGCCGCGCCCCGCCGAGCGGGCGCGCGGCACTCCGCCGGGCAGGCCGCGGCACCCGCGGAGCAGTCCGCGGCATTCGGCCGATCGACCGTGCTTTTCCGGCCGATCCCCCGCGGAACCCAGAGCACCCCGGTCCGGCGCGCTTCCCCCGTACGCGCCGGGCCGGGGTTTCGCCGTCAGTTACTGCCCAGTAGTCCCAGTACGTGGCACGTCCCGCCCGGAGTTACGTCCGCTGTTGCGGGCATTCGCACCTCTTCTTGTCCCAGGGGGCGGGCGAACGGCCGATCGATGCCTCCGAGCCGGTTAGGCTCTTGTCGCAAGGCCAAAGTGACCCTGCACCCCATAGCGTCACATCCCAGAAGGAGATGCTCGTGCCGTCCATCGACGTCGTCGTAGCCCGGGAAATCCTGGACTCCCGAGGCAATCCCACGGTCGAGGTCGAGGTCGGCCTCGACGACGGCAGCACCGGTCGTGCTGCTGTTCCGTCCGGTGCCTCCACCGGAGCGTTCGAGGCCATCGAGCTTCGCGACGGTGACCCGAACCGCTACCAGGGCAAGGGTGTCGAGAAGGCCGTCCTCGCCGTCATCGAGCAGATCGGCCCGGAGCTCGTCGGTTACGACGCCACCGAGCAGCGCCTGATCGACCAGGCCATGTTCGACCTGGACGCCACCGAGAACAAGGCGTCCCTCGGCGCCAACGCCATCCTCGGCGTCTCGCTCGCCGTCGCGCACGCCGCCTCCGAGGCGTCGGACCTGCCGCTCTTCCGCTACCTCGGTGGCCCGAACGCGCACCTGCTGCCCGTTCCGATGATGAACATCCTCAACGGTGGGTCGCACGCCGACTCCAACGTCGACATCCAGGAGTTCATGATCGCGCCGATCGGCGCCGAGTCGTTCTCCGAGGCCCTGCGCTGGGGCACGGAGGTCTACCACACCCTCAAGTCCGTACTGAAGTCCAAGGGCCTGTCCACCGGCCTCGGCGACGAGGGCGGCTTCGCCCCGAACCTGGACTCCAACCGCGCCGCGCTCGACCTCATCCTCGAGGCCATCAAGCAGGCCGGTTACGTCCCCGGTGAGCAGATCGCGCTCGCGCTCGACGTCGCCGCGTCCGAGTTCTACAAGGACGGCTCGTACGAGTTCGAGGGCAAGTCCCGCTCGGCCGCCGAGATGACGGAGTACTACGAGGAGCTCGTGGCGGCGTACCCGCTCGTCTCCATCGAGGACCCGCTCTTCGAGGACGACTGGGCCGGCTGGAAGGTCCTCACCGACAAGCTGGGCACCAAGGTCCAGATCGTCGGCGACGACCTCTTCGTCACCAACCCGGAGCGCCTGGCGCGCGGCATCGAGGAAGGCGCCGCCAACTCGCTGCTCGTCAAGGTCAACCAGATCGGTTCGCTGACCGAGACCCTGGACGCCGTCGAGCTGGCGCAGCGCAACGGCTTCAAGTGCATGATGTCGCACCGCTCCGGTGAGACCGAGGACGTCACCATCGCCGACCTCGCCGTCGCCACCAACTGCGGCCAGATCAAGACCGGCGCCCCGGCCCGCTCCGAGCGCGTCGCCAAGTACAACCAGCTGCTGCGCATCGAGGAGATCCTCGACGACGCGGCCGTGTACGCCGGCCGCAGCGCGTTCCCCCGCTTCAAGGGTTAAGCGCGGCAAGGGTTAAGCACGGCAAGGGTTGAAGGCCCCAGCCTCCATACGTCCCCGCACGCGGTCCCGTACCGTGTGCGGGGACGTATGTGCGTACAAGGGGAGGCGGAGACATGGCCGGGAAGGACCGGGACCGGTTCTCCACTGCGACCAGGATTCGGCTGATCGGCGAGCAGACCGCCGCCCGTGTCTACCGCTCGCAGACCCGCCGTCAGGCCCGCCGCTCCCGGCTCACCGGCCGGGCCGCGCTGCTCGTCCTGGTCCTGTGCTCGCTGATCGTGGCGCTCGCCTATCCGATGCGGCAGTACGTGTCGCAGCGCGGCGAGATCGCCGATCAGCAGCGCAAGATGCGGGAGGCCGGCCGGCGCGTCGAGGAGCTGCGGGACGAGAAGGCCCGGCTCAAGGACGACGCCTACATCGAGCGCCTCGCCCGCGAACACCTCCACCTCGTACGGCCGGGGGAGACGGGCTTCACCGTCATCGACCCCGACGCCCGCGGCAAGCGCCGCGAGGACCAGGGCGGCGCCGACCGCCCCTGGTACACGAACCTCTGGGACGGCGTGGACCACGCCGACCGCCCGGACAAGTAACGACCCATCAGCACGTCATCGACCCGAAGTCACCCCCAACACGAAGGCACGAACGCACGCATGGACGCCGCACCCCCGACCACCCCGCGCACCGAGCCCACCGAGGCGGACATCGAAGCGTTCAAGCTGCAGCTGGGCCGCCCGCCGCGCGGTCTGCGCGCCATCGCGCACCGCTGCCCCTGCGGACAGCCGGACGTGGTCGAGACGGCCCCGCGTCTGGAGGACGGCACGCCGTTCCCGACGCTGTACTACTTGACCTGCCCCCGCGCGGCAGGCGCGATCGGCACCCTCGAGGGCTCCGGCCTGATGAAGGAGATGCAGGACCGCCTCGCCGAGGACCCGGAGCTGGCCGCCGCCTACCGCGCCGCCCACGAGGACTACATCGGGCGCCGCGACGCGATCGAGGTGCTCCAGGGCTTCCCGAGCGCCGGCGGCATGCCGGACCGCGTGAAGTGCCTGCACGTCCTGGTCGGCCACTCGCTGGTGGCCGGCCCCGGGGTGAACCCGTTCGGCGACGAGGCGCTCGCGTTGCTGCCCGAGTGGTGGGCGAAGGGCCCGTGCGTGACACCGTGCGCCGGGAGCAAGACGGACGGCACCGTCCAGGGGGAGGCCAAGTGACCCGGGTCGCCGCCGTCGACTGCGGTACGAACTCCATCCGCCTCCTTGTCGCCGACACGGACCCGGCAACCGGCGAGCTGGTCGAGATCGACCGCCGCATGACGATCGTGCGGCTCGGCCAGGACGTCGACCGCACCGGCCGGCTCGCCCCCGAGGCCCTGGAACGCACCTTCGCCGCCTGCCGCGAGTACGCCGAGGTCATCACGGCGCACGGCGCCGAGAGGACCAGGTTCGTCGCCACGTCCGCCTCCCGCGACGCCGAGAACCGTGACGATTTCGTACGCGGTGTCCTCGACATCCTGGGCGTGGAGCCCGAAGTCATCACCGGCGACCAGGAGGCCGAGTTCTCCTTCACCGGCGCCACCAAGGAGCTGACGGGCCGCGAGGACCTGACGGGGCCCTACCTCGTCGTGGACATCGGTGGCGGCTCCACGGAGTTCGTCGTCGGCGACGGCCACGTACGGGCCGCCCGCTCCGTCGACATGGGCTGTGTGCGGATGACCGAGCGCCACCTCGTACGGGACGGCGTCGTCTCCGACCCGCCCACCCAGGCCCAGATCGCCGCCATACGGGCCGACATCCGGGCAGCGCTGGACCTCGCCGAGGAGACGGTGCCGCTCCGCGAGGCGCACACCCTCGTCGGGCTCGCGGGATCCGTGACGACCGTGGCCGCGATCGCGCTGGGCCTGGAGGCGTACGACTCGGCGGCGATCCACCACTCCCGCATCCCGTACGAGCGGGTCGAGGAGATCACCGGTGACCTGCTCGCCGCGACCCACGACCAGCGGGCCGCGATCCCGGCCATACACCCGGGCCGCGTCGATGTGATCGGGGCCGGAGCGCTCGTACTGCTGGAGATCATGGAGCGGACCGGGGCCAGGGAAGTCGTGGTCAGCGAGCACGACATCCTCGACGGAATCAGTTGGTCCATCGCCTGACGGAGGAACTTCGTGAAGTTCTTCACAAGGAATTGGGGGCTCTGGGCCTACGAATGTGGGTCCGCAGCTCCTCTTGAGGCTCAACTTGGGTGTGCGGCTCGCATTTCGGGCGGTTCCCCGAGCGTTGCGCCGGTGTGAACCCGGTCCGCCGCGGACCGGTGGTACACCCCCTGAAACCCCTCGTGCGTCCAGCTCACGGGGGGTTTGCAACGTCCGGTCGTACACCGTGGTTCCCCCGCCGCGCCATGACCTGGGTCACGTGGGCGGCGGAGTGTAGCAGAGGTACTCAAGGAGCTTGTGAAGGGGCTCACGAGCCACCCCCGTCCGAGGGGTGGATACTCGATGGCATGAGCACCACGGAGCGTCCCAGGATCCTCGTAGTAGGCGGTGGGTACGTAGGCCTGTACGCAGCACGGCGCATTCTCAAGAAGATGCGCTATGCGGAAGCGACCGTCACGGTTGTCGACCCGCGCTCGTACATGACGTACCAGCCCTTCCTCCCCGAAGCTGCCGCCGGCAGCATCTCGCCGAGGCACGTCGTCGTCCCCCTGCGACGCGTCCTGCCCAAGGCCGAGGTGCTCACCGGGCGGGTCACGACCATCGATCAGGACCGCAAGGTCGCCACGGTCGCGCCGCTCGTCGGCGAGGCCTACGAGCTGCCCTTCGACTACCTCGTCGTCGCCCTCGGCGCGGTCTCCCGCACCTTCCCGATCCCCGGCCTGGCCGAGCAGGGCATCGGCATGAAGGGCGTGGAGGAGGCCATCGGCCTCCGCAACCACGTCCTGGAGCAGCTGGACAAGGCCGACTCGACGACCGACGAGGACGTCCGCCGCAAGGCGCTGACCTTCGTCTTCGTGGGTGGCGGCTTCGCCGGCGCCGAGACCATCGGCGAGGTGGAGGACATGGCCCGCGACGCGGCCAAGTACTACACCAGCGTCAAGCGCGAGGACATGCGCTTCCTGCTCGTCGACGTGGCCGACAAGATCCTCCCCGAGGTCGGGCCCGAGCTCGGCAAGTGGGGCAAGGAGCACCTCGAGAGCCGCGGCATCGAGGTCTACCTCAAGACCGGCATGGACTCCTGCGTGGACGGCCACGTGGTGCTGAACAACGGCCTCGAGGTCGACTCCAACACCATCGTGTGGACCGCCGGCGTGAAGCCGAACCCGGCGCTGGCCCGCTACGGCCTGCCGCTCGGCCCGCGCGGCCACGTGGACACCCAGACCACGCTCCAGGTCCAGGGCTCGGACTACATCTGGGCCGCGGGCGACAACGCCCAGGTCCCGGACGTCGCCGCCCGCAAGGCCGGCGTCGAGAACGCCTGGTGCCCGCCGAACGCCCAGCACGCGCTGCGTCAGGCCAAGGTCCTCGGCGACAACGTCGTCTCCGGCATGCGGGGCTTCCCGCAGAAGGAGTACAGCCACGCCAACAAGGGTGCGGTCGCCGGTCTCGGCCTGCACAAGGGCGTCGCGATGATCGTCATGGGCAAGATGAAGATCAAGCTCAAGGGCCGTCTCGCCTGGTACATGCACCGTGGCTACCACGGTCTGGCCGTGCCCACCTGGAACCGCAAGATCCGCGTCGTCGCCGACTGGACCCTCGCGATGTTCCTCAAGCGCGAGGTCGTCTCGCTCGGCGCCATGGAGACTCCGCGCGAGGAGTTCTACGAGGCCGCCAAGCCGGCGCCGGCGCCGGCCGCCAAGGCGAGCGCGCCCGCGGGCAGCGAGAAGGCCAAGGCGTCCTGACGCTCTTCCGCCGGTGAGCATCCACCGGTAAGCAGTACGCAGTGAAGCGCAGCCCGAAGGGGCCGCCCGCCATCCGTGGTGCGGGCGGCCCCTTCGGCGTTCCCGCCGGACCTCGCGTGCGGCCAGTGCGTGCAGTAGCCATTCACTTTGCTGATCCCTTGCCCGGCACCGGGATGCTGCGGGGTGTCCGGCGGTGTTATCTGGGGTGAACGCTCAGTGATCCGGGCAACACTGTCACGGAGGTGTGCACCATGGCCGACGCCGCCCTGCGGCTGACCACGATTGCCGAGGAACTCCTCGGAACCCCACTACCTGTACGTATCCGCGCCTGGGACGGCAGTGAGTCCGGCCCTTCCGACGCCCCGGTCCTCGTCGTCCGCAGCCGCCGCGCGCTGCGCCGCCTGCTGTGGAAGCCCGGGGAACTCGGCCTGGCACGCGCCTGGGTGGCCGGTGAGCTCGACATCGAGGGCGACGTGTACGAGGCCCTCGACCGCGTCGCCGGGCTGCTCTGGGAGCGCGGCGCCGAGACCAAGTCCATCGTCCACCCCGTGCGCGACCCCCGCCTGCGCGCCGCCGCCCGCGGCCTGATCGCTGTCGCGGGGCCCTGGCCGCCGCCGCCCCCGCCCGCCGAAGAGGTCAGACGCCGCACGGGACCGCTGCACACCAAACGCCGTGACAAGGAAGCGATCAGTCACCACTACGACGTGGGCAACGACTTCTACGCGCTGGTCCTCGGCCCCTCGATGGTCTACTCGTGCGCGTACTTCGACGATTCCGCCGAGGGGCTGACCCTCGAGGAGGCCCAGTACGCCAAGCTCGACCTGATCAGCCGCAAGCTGGCCCTGCGGGAAGGGACGCGGCTGCTGGACGTGGGCTGCGGCTGGGGCTCGATGGCGATCCACGCGGCGCGCGAGTACGGCGCCCACGTCACCGGCGTCACGCTGTCCAAGGAGCAGGCGGCGTACGCCCGCAAGCGGATCGCCGACGAGGGACTGACCGACCGCGTCGAGATCCGGGTGCAGGACTACCGGGACGTCAGGGACGGTCCGTACGACGCCATCTCGTCGATCGGGATGGCCGAGCACGTCGGGTCGGTCCAGTACGGGGAGTACGCCGACGACCTGTTCGCCCTGCTGAAGCCGGGCGGCCGGCTGCTGAACCATCAGATCGCGCGGCGCCCCGAGCCGAACGAAGAGGCTTACCACGTGGACGAGTTCATCGACGCGTACGTCTTCCCGGACGGCGAGCTCGCACCGGTCGGCCGGACCGTGGGGACGCTGGAGGACGCGGGCTTCGAGGTGCGCGACGTCGAGTCGATCCGCGAGCACTACGCCCTGACGCTGCGCCAGTGGGTGGCCAACCTGGAGGCGAACTGGGCGGCGGCGGTGCGGGCGACCTCGCGCGGGCGGGCCCGGGTCTGGAAGCTCTACATGGCGGCCTCCGCGCTCTCCTTCGAGCACAACAAGATCGGCGTCAATCAGGTCCTCGCCGTACGGCCGGGGGAGGGCGGTGCGTCGGGGATGCCACTGCGCGCCCGGACCTGGAATCCGGTGGTCCGGTAACGGCCACGGTGAAGGGCCGGCCCTCCGTGGGCCGGCCCTTCACCGTGTGCGTACCGCGTCTGTCGTGCCGGCCGGTTCTACTCGGCCTTGATCGCCGCCAGCGGGTTCAGCCGCGCGGCGCTGCGGGCGGGCCACATCGCGGCCAGCACACCGACCAGCGCGGCCAGCGCCAGGAAGACCGCGATCCGGCCGAACGGGATCTGCATGGTGTACGTCTTCACCGAGTCGCTGATGCCGCTGCCCGCCGCCCAGCCCAGGAAGATCCCGAGGCCGATGCCGAGCACCGCGCCGAACAGGGAGATGACGACCGATTCCAGCCGCACCATCTGCTTGACCTTCGACCGGTCCAGGCCGATGGCCCGCAGCATGCCGATCTCGTGCCTGCGCTCGAACACCGACATGGCCAGCGTGTTGATGACACCGAGCACCGCGATCAGGACGGCCATCGCCAGCAGCCCGTACAGCATGTTGAGGATCAGGTTGATGGCACCACCGACCTCGTCGCTGATGGACTGCTTGTCCTGGATCTTGATGGCGGGGTTCTCTCCGAGCGCCTTGACGATGGAGTCCTCGGCCCGGTCGGAGGGGCCGTCCTTCATCTTGAGCAGGACCTGCTCGTCGGCGGTCTTCTCCAGGTGCGGGTCGACCACGGCGGTCGGCGTGAACAGACCGTTGAGCATGTCGTTCTCGCGGTAGACACCCGCGACCTTCAGCCGGGCCGACTTGCCGTCGTCGAACTTGACCGTGGTGGTGTCACCCGCCGTCAGGCCTTCGCGGTCGGCGGTGTCGTGGTCCACGATCGTGGTGCCGGCGGTCAGGGCATCGAGCGAACCGCTGGTGAAGTCGAGGTTCAGCAGCCGGCCGATGTGCTTCTCGTCGACGCCGGCGATCCTCGTGAACGTACCGTCGACCTCTCCGTAGGCGACGCGCAGCGGGCTGCTCGCCTCGACGTCGGGGAGGGCGGCCAGCTTCTTGTTCACCTCGGGGGAGAGCGGCTGGTAGTTGGCCATGGAGACGGTGTAGTCGGACTTCAGGGAGTCCGCCGCCATCTTGTTGATGGCGCTCTGCATCGAGGTCGCGATCACCGTCATGGCCGTGATCAGGGTGAGCCCGATCATCAGCGCGGCGGCGGTGGAGGCCGTACGGCGCGGATTGCGCAGCGAGTTCTGGCGGGCCAGCTTCCCGGTGACGCCGAACGGCTTCAGGAGGGGCGTGGCGGCGGCGATCACGGGACGCGACAGCAGCGGCGTGAGCACGATGACGCCGATGAGGATCAGCCCGGCGCCCAGCGCCATGAACGGCATGCCGTCGGTGCCGCCGGTGGAGACGCCCATGAACAGGGCGCCGATCCCGAGTGCGGCGATGACCGAGCCGATGGTGTTGCGTACGACCAGACCGCGCACGGTGGGCGTGGCGTGCACGCTGTTCATCGCGGCGACCGGCGGGATCTTCGCGGCCCGGCGGCCGGGCAGCCAGGCGGCGAGCATGGTCACGACCACACCGATGACCAGCGCGACGAGGATCGTCGTCGGGGCGACGACCAGCGGACCGTCCGGCAGCGAGGCGCCGATCGAGTTGATCAGCGACCGCAGGCCGACCGCCACACCGATGCCCACGGCGAAGCCGGTCACCGCGGCGATCAGGCCGACGAGGAACGCCTCGGTCAGTACGGAACGGGTCACCTGGCGGCGCGAGGCACCGATGGCCCGCATCAGCGCCAGTTCCTTGGTGCGCTGGGCCACCAGCATCGTGAAGGTGTTGGCGATGATGAAGATGCCGACGAAGAGCGAGATGGCCGCGAAGTACAGCAGCGTCTGGCTCAGCGCGCTGGTCTGCTCGGCGATCATCCGGTCCTGCTCGTCGGCGAGGGTGTCACCGGTGACGGCGGTGGTGTTCTCCGGCAGGACCTTCTTCGCCGCGCTCTTGAGGTCCGCCTGGGACGTGCCGGCGGCCGCCTTGATGTCGATCTCGTCGTACTCGGTCTTGCCGAGCATCTTGCGCGCGCTGTGGTTGTCGAACAGCACCAGGCTGCCGCCGGCGACCACATTGCCGTTGGAGGTGTCGAAGATGCCGCTGACCGTCTGGCGCGACACGGGGCCGTCGGTGGACAGCCGGGCGGTGTCGCCGACCTTGTAGCCGGTGCGCTCGGCGGTGCGGCTGTCGAGCGCTATCTCGCCGGACTTCCGGGGCGCCGTTCCGTCGGTGAAGGTGTAGCGGGAGTCCTTGCCGTCGGCCCCCGGGAAGTGGTTGGCGCCGATGGTGCCCCAGTTCTGGCCGACGAGCTTGCCGTTCTTGTCGGCGAGCGCGGTGAAACCGGACATGTCGCCGATGACGGACGAGGCTCCGGGGAGCTCCCGCATCTTCTTCAGCAGGGCGTCGGTCAGCCGGGGCTGCTGCTTGGCGTTCTGGCCGTCCCCGCCGGAGGAGTCGGCGGAGTGGTCGGGCTGGACGGCGACCGACACATGGTCGAAGCTCTTCGCCGACTTGTTCTTGTAGGCGTTGCCGATGGTGTCGGAGAAGACGAGGGTGCCGGAGACGAAGGCCACGCCGAGCATGACGGCGAGCACCGTCATCAACAGCCGGGCCTTGTGCGCGAGCACATTGCGCAGGGCGGTACGGAACATGATTCTGTCAGTCCTGGGGTGGGGGCGGCCGGAGAGGTGAGGGCGGTCTGACCAGCGGATCAGCTGGTGCGGCCCTTGGAGTCGAACTCCTTCATCCGGTCGAGGACGCCGTCCGCGGTCGGGCTGAGCATCTCGTCGACGATCCGGCCGTCGGCCAGGAAGATCACACGGTCCGCGTACGACGCCGCTGCCGGGTCGTGCGTCACCATGACGACGGTCTGGCCCAGCTCGCGGACCGAGTTGCGCAGGAATCCGAGGACCTCGGCGCCGGAGCGCGAGTCGAGGTTTCCGGTCGGCTCGTCACCGAAGACGATGTCCGGCCGGCTCGCGAGGGCGCGCGCCACGGCCACTCGCTGCTGCTGGCCGCCGGAGAGCTCGGTGGGCCGGTGGCTGAGGCGGTCGGACAGACCGACCATGTCGATGACCGTCTTCAGCCAGTCCTTGTCGGGCTTGCGGCCGGCGATGTCCATCGGCAGCGTGATGTTCTCGGCGGCGGTCAGCGTCGGCAGCAGGTTGAACGCCTGGAAGATGAAGCCGATCTTGTCCCGGCGCAGCTGGGTGAGCTGCTTGTCCTTGAGGGTGCCCAGCTCGGTCTCGCCGATCCGTACGGAGCCGGAGCTGAAGGAGTCGAGCCCCGCGACGCAGTGCATCAGCGTCGACTTGCCGGAGCCGGAGGGGCCCATGATCGCGGTGAACTCGCCCTGCCGGAAATCGACCGTGACGCGGTCCAGGGCGACGACCTGGGTCTCGCCCTGCCCGTAGACCTTGGAAAGCTCCGTGGCGCGTGCGGCCACCGCGGTGGCGCGGTGGGCGGTGGCGGTGGGGGTGGTGGTCACGAGAGGGCACTCCTGTCGGGGACGTTTGAAGGGACCCCTTCATCGTCCCGTCCGGCCGGCGCCCGCGGATCAGCCCTCGTGCCCGTTCGTGTGGCCCTCTTGAGTCGCATCGCCGGGCACGCCCGTCCTCCTTTGGTATGACGTCGTCCCCGACGTGCTGCCAGGGGCCGTCCCGGACCCCGGCGAGGGCGCGCGCAGTCGAGTTTGCGCCTTTCCCGCAGGCGGCCCCTTGCGCCCGTCCACCGCGCCCGGCATGTGCCTACAGCGCATTACGCGTGCTGACACACCCTCAGGCATCAATAAAATAAGACAACATCGCCCGGGTGTTCCGCTGTTCGGGGGAAGCGTCCGGATAGGCTCTGACCCGCGAATTGCGGAGCCGCGCACCTTGCCCGGATGGTGGAATGCAGACACGGCGAGCTTAAACCTCGCTGCCCCTCGGGGCGTGCCGGTTCAAGTCCGGCTCCGGGCACCAGCCTTCGTACGGGCCCTTCTCGGGTACCGGAGCCGGTGACGATCGTCCGGAAGGACTGGTCTAGGACCAGCCGTTGTCGAGCAGCGTCGCGGGGCCGGTGGCGGACCAGCCGTTGTCAAGCAGGACCGCCGGGCCGGGGTTCGACCAGCCGTTGTCGGCAACGACCCGGTCAGGGGTGGACTCGACGGCGGAGTGACCGATAATGAGCGCCAGTGCCGCGGCGAAACCAGAGACGATCAGGGCGATTCGAGCAGAGAACGACTGCATGTGGAGTGTCCTTTGTGAGAATCCTGATGGGGTCAGACAGGGCGTCGCTGTGCGTCGTTGTGCCGCTGTTTCAGGTCTGGCCGTAGGTTCCGGCTGCCTTTGACGCCGTCAGCTTGCCGTGATTGACGGCAGCTCGGCAGAGCATCTGACCCGCTGTATTCACGCCTGTCGCAAACACGAAGGGTGGAAGGCGATGGAGTACTTGGAGGAGGGGGCCGCGGCCGCGGAGCTGACCCCCGACGGCCTGAGGCTCTACGAGTACGCGTCCGGGGTCGCCTCGTTCACGCCGTCGGAGGCCCGCTGCACGCTGGGCATGGACGAGACGGAACTTTTCTCGGCCGTGCAGCGGCTGGAGGGCATGCGGCTGCTGCGGCGGGACGCCGAACACCCGGACCGGCTGACCGTGGTCTCGCCGCAGTTCGCGGCCGGCCAGCTGCTGTGGCCGATGGAGCACGAGATACGCCAGCAGTCGGAGAGCGTCGAGCGCATACGGACGGCCCTGGCCGCGTTGGGCCCCTGCTACCAGAACGGCCGGCAGCGCCAGCAGTCCAGGGAAGTGGAACTGCTGACCGATCTCGCCGACGTACGGCGGCTGATCGACCAGCTGACGGACAGCTGCCGGACCGAGGCGCTCCACGTGCAGCCGGGCGGCGCCAGGGACCCGGAGGCGCTGCTCAAGGCGCGTGGCAGCATGGGCCGGCTGCTGGACCGCGGGGTCAGCAGCCGTTCGATCTACCAGCACCCGGCCCGCTACAGCCAGCACACGGTGGAGTTCGCCGAGTGGATGATGGAGCGCGGGGCCGAAGTGCGGACCCTTGCGGACGGCCCCGACCGGATGCTGATCTACGACCGCAAGGCGGCCGTGGTCAGCGTGCAGGGCGACTCCGCCCACGCTGTCGTCGTGTACGAGCCCAACCTCGTGGCGTTCATGGTGTCCTCCTTCGAGACCGCCTGGCGGGCGGCCGAACCCTTCCCGGTGGGCTTCGACCGCGAGTGGGCCAAACAGGTCTCCGACGATCTGCGCCAGTCGATCGTCCGGCTGCTCACCGAGGGGCTGGACGACAAGGTCATCTCCCGCCGCCTGGGCATGTCGGTGCGGACCGTGCAGCGCCACGTCGCCGAGATCATGCGGTCGCTCGACGCGAAGAGCCGTTTCCAGACGGGCTATCTGATCGGTCTGGACAAGGGGGGCGCCCCGCCCGTGGAGGCGGGCGCGGTCACCTAGGGCGGCTCACCACGGCGCGGCGGCCGCGCTCCGGGGCCGGCCGACGCCCCGGCGGCTGTGTCCGAGGGTCAGTGCGCGGACCACGCTCGGGGTGATCTGTCCTTCGAGCAGCGGCTCCAGGACCGTGCCGAGCGCCGTCGCGACGTGCAGGTTCTCGTCGTCCTCGGCGTGTGCCCGGGCGCGGGCGACGGCCAGTTCCAGCCAGTCCAGGCCGCCCGGCGGGGCGCCGGGCAGGGTCATCACGTACTCGTACTCGCTCTCGTAGGGGCCGCTGTGCGGCGCCCGGATCCACCACGGCGGGGGAAACACCGCCCCGGCCGCCCCGGGCTGCCCCAGCGGCGGCACCGGCGGGATGACCAGGCAAGGGGCCCGGCCGGTGAGCCGGGCCACGGCGCCCAGCGCCGCGTCGGCCGGGTCGGCGTCCCCGGGCAGGTGCTCGCTGGGCAGTTCGAGACCGCCGCCGGGCAGGACGCCGAGCAGCCAGGGCTGCCGGGCGTCCGGGCCGGGCGTACGGACGTACACGAAACAGCGCAGGCCCAGCACAGGGGCGGCGGCGTGGACGGGGGTCACCGGGTCGGCAGCCGGTCGGAGAGGCCGAGCACCAGAAGGGCCAGGTTGACCCCAGGCCGGCCGAGTTCCTCGCTGTAGCGGTCGATGACCACGTTCTCCTCGGCGAGCGAGGTCCGGGAGCTGCCGGAGCTCACGCGGGCGTGGGTCTGCTGCCGGGCGGCGGCCGCGCGGCGGCCGACGAGCTGGATGATCTGCTGATCGAGGGTGGCGATGTCGTCGGACATGGTGGGCTCCAGTTCCGTTTCGTGGTCGGCGCGTGGGGTCGGTGGGGTCGGTGGGGTCCGTGAGGTCGGTGGGGTCAGCCGGCGGGTACGAGATCCGGGTCCGCGGGGGCGGAGGCGGCGCCGCGCGTCTTGCGGCGCACGGTGGTGAGGGCGACGAGGCCGCAGAGCGCGGCGAGTGGCAGCCACACCCAGGCGGCGTGGTCGAGGGAGATCAGCGCGACGCCGATCGAGGGGCCGAAGAACATGCCGACGCCCATCATCGAGTTGCACAGGGCGCTGGCGCGGGTGAGTTCGCGGTCGGGAACTTTGGAGATCAGCCAGGGATGGAAGGAGCAGGAGTACGCGCACTCGCCGAGGGCGAAGAGGACGGCGTACGCGAGGAGTCCGGTGAGCCGCACCGGCCCCGGGCCGAAGGCGGTGAGGCCGGCCACCACGAGGCCGGCGGCCCACAGGGCGACCGCGAGGCGCAGCCCGTGTTCCTCGGGGCGCTTCTCCAGCAGCTTGGTGACCGGCCGCTGGACGGACACGATGACCACGACGTTGAGGGTGAGCATCACGGAGATCCAGCCGATGCCCGTGTCCATGAGGTGGTCGGCGACCAGAGGGGCGGTCGCCTCGAACTGGCTGTAGCCGATCAGGTAGGCGCCGAACTGGAAGAGCGCGGCGCCGAGCGCGACCTTGATGAGCATGCCGGTGCCGAGGGCGGAGACGGCCGCTCCGGTGGACTTGCCGGAGGCCTGCGCGTCCGTGGTCCCGGCGGACGCGGTGGTCTCCGCGGAGGCGGCGGTCCCGGCGGTCTCCGTTGTCTCCGTCGGCTCCGCGATCTCGGGGACCTTGCGGGCCAGCCCGAGGGCGAGAGCCACGGGCAGGTACCCGATCGCGTTCGCAACGAGCAGCCAGGTGATGGCCTCCCGGGAGAAGACGGTGAGGAGGAGGCCGGCCAGCAGTGAGCCGGCCGCCAGGGTGGCGTTGAGGATCTGGTAGCGGCGGGCGAAGACCTGACGGCGCTCCTCGGGCGGCACAAGGGAGTTGACGATCGGGATGATCGCGGCCATGAAGCAGCCCTGCCCGGCACCGCCCAGGACCGCCGCGGCCGCGGCGGTGGCCAGGTTGTCGCCCCGGGTCAGGAGGAGGAAGCAGCTGAGCCAGAGCAGCAGGCCGGCGATGCCGAGAGCGTGCCGGGGGAGCCGTACGGCCGCCGAGGCGAGCAGCAGCGAGACGGCCAGGTTGGCCAGACCGGAGACGCCGTAGTAGACGGCGACTCCGGCGGTGCCGATGTCCGGCTGGGCGGCCAGGTGGATGCCGATGAAGGGGAAGACCATGCCGTAGCAGAACGACGACAGGCCGTGCAGGACCAGGATGCGGTTGACCGACCTGCGGCGCAGCGCGGCCAGGCCGTCGGGCGTCCGGAGCATGGGCGTACGAACCTTCCGTGGGATCAGCGGGATCAGCGGCAGCGGTCAGCGGGACACGAGGGCGAGCACCCGCGCCGGGCTGCCGGAACCGCCGACGATGGGCAGCGGCGCGGCGATCAGGACGGCGCCCTGTGCGGGGAGCCGGTGCAGGTTGCGGAGCTGGGTGATGCCGTACTTGTCCGCGCCGTGGAAGTACCAGTGGCAGGGGTACGGCTGGTCCTGGAATTCCCCGGCCTGCCCGGCGTCGGTGCCGACCGTCTCCACGCCGACGCCGATGATCTCGGTCTCCTCGGCCAGCCACTGGGCGCAGGCGGGGGAGATGCCGGGCGTGTGCCGGTCGTTGAGGAAGGTCTCCTGAGAGACCTGCCGGGACTCCCAGCCGGTGCGGTAGAGCAGCCAGCCGCCGGCGGCGAGCGGACCGTGCCGCTCCTGCCAGCGCTCGACGTGATGGCGCTCCAGGAGGAAGTCGGGGTCGGCGGCCGCCTCCGCGGAGAAGTCGAGTACGGAGGCGGGGCCGACCAGGCGCTGCGGCGGGACCTGGGAGACGTCGTCGAGGTCTTTGCCGGTGAGCCAGTGGATGGGGGCGTCGAAGTGGGTGCCGGTGTGCTCGGAGAGGCGGATGTTGTTCCAGTAGACGGTGGGTCCCGCCTCGTCGTAGTGGCTGATGACCTCGCGTTCGAAGGCCCACGGCTGACCGCGCTCCGGCGGGAGCTGGATCAGGGGGGTCTCCTCGGACAGCGGCGAGGTGAGGTCGACGACCTCCACGGAGCCGTCGAGCAGGCCGGTCAGCAGGGGGGCGGTCGGGCTGGAGGGCTGGGTGTCCATGTCGGCGGGCATGTCACTTCCCCCCGGTGGTGCGGGCGATGGTGGACCAGTGCCGGTACTCGGGGTGCCGGCCCCTGACCACCGCGTCGTACAGGTCCTGGAGCTTGCGGACCATCACGCCCGGGCTCCCGTCGCCGACCGGTATGCGGTCGAGGCTGGTGACGGGGGCGATCTCGGCGAGGGTGCCGGCGACGAAGATCTCATCGGCGGTGTAGAGCTCGGTGCGGTCGATCTCCCGGCGCTCCATGGGGATGCCGAGTTCCCGCCGGGCGAGCTCGCCGATGGTGGCGACGGTGATGCCTTCGAGGACGCCGCTGGTCCCGGGCGGCGTGACGAGCTTGCCGTCGTGCAGCATCGCCACGCAGGAGCCGGGGGCCTCGGAGACGCTGCCTCGTTGGTTGAGCAGGAGCGTGGTGTCGTAGCCGTTGCGGATGGCCTCGTGGTGGGCGAGACGGCTGTTGTGGTAGTTGGCGCCCGCCTTGATGCGCGGCGGCATGGAGTCGTCGCTGATGCGGCGCCAGGAGGAGACGGTGGCGGCCAGGCCGTCTTCGAAGCCCCGGCCGCGCGGGGCGCGGGTGGAGGTGATGTGGACGCCGGCGTCCTCGGTGTGGCTGAGCGGGTCCGCGTTCGGACCCATGTTGAAGTACGAGACGACGCAGATGTGTACGTCCTCGTCGAAGCGGTTGGCCTCCAGGACGTCGAGTACGCCCTGCTTCAGCTGCTCGTCGGAGAAGTCGATCTCCATGCGCAGGCTCTTCATCGAGCGGCGCAGCCGGGCCAGGTGCTCGTCGATCCGGAAGACCGCGAGGCCGTCACCGTCGGGGCGGCGGTAGGCGCGCAGCCCCTCGAAGACGTTGGCGCCCCAGAAGGCTCCCTGGGAGCGGGCGTGGACGGTGCACTGGTCCCAGTCGACGACGGTGCCGTTGAGCCAGGCGTGGGTGGGCAGTTCGGGTGTGGTCACTTCGTGCTCCTGCGCGGGGTAGGGGGGTCAGACGGCGGCGGGCACGCGCGGCGCGGCGGCCGGGGCGGCGGCGGGAGCGGTGGCCGCGGCGCAGCGGGCGAGGGTGGCGCCGAACGTCTCGGGGCGGCCGGCGTCGGCCAGTGCGCCGATGTGTCCGTCGGGGCGGACGACCAGGCAGGTGCCCTCGTCGGCCCGGTACGCCTCGCGCAGCACGCTGTCGCGGTCGCGCAGCACGGTGACGCCGTCGGGCAGGTCCGCGGCGGGACCGGCGGCCGGTACGGCCAGTTCGCCCTCGCGCAGGACCACGATCAGGTTCGCGGTCAGACCGCGGGTGTCGGCGAGCGCCCGCTCGGCGAAGGCGCGCGCGGTGTCCCGGTCCGGGGCGAAGTACAGCCCGGTGAAGCCGGCGCCGTACAGCTCGCGGACGCGGGTGGCGCCGGGGGCGTCGATCCGTGCGTCGGGGGCGAAGGCGCCCATCAGCGGGTGGCGGCCGACGGGTTCGACGACGGGTGAGTCGACGTAGGTGTGGGGCTCGGCCATCCTGCCGCTGTTGACCTTGTCGCGGGCGCCCTGGAACGGCCGGGAGAGGGACAGCAGCACCTTGCGGGCGAGCCGGCGCACCAGGTTCGGCGGCACCATGAACTTGATGGTGGCCTCGGTGACGGCGAGGTTCTCCTTGGCGGCGGCGTAACGCTCGTCGTGGTAGGTGTCGAGGAGCGAGTCCTCAGCCTTGCCCTGCATGACCAGGGCCAGCTTCCAGGCGAGGTTGTCGGCGTCCTGGATGCCGCTGTTCATGCCCCGGGAGCCGTACGGCGGCAGGGAGTGGGCGGAGTCGCCGGCGAAGAAGATCCGGCCGATGCGGAACGCGTCGACCACGCGCTGGTGGAAGCGGTAGGTGGACAGCCAGTCGATCTCGTAGTCGACGTCGCCGATGACGGCGCGGACGCGGGCGTCGAAGCGGCCGTCGGCGCGCTCGGCCTCGATGTCGGTCTCGGGGGCGAGCTGCCAGTCGATGCGCCAGATGTCGTTGGGCTGCGGGTGCATGACGAGCTGGCGGCCCGGGTTGAAGGGCGGGTCGTAGTGGAAGTGGCGCTCCTTGGCGAGCGGCAGCCTGACCTTCAGATCGGTGATCAGGAAGCGGTCCTGGTGGCTGTAGCCGGTCCACTCGACGCCGGTGAGCTTGCGCATCGGGCTGCGGACACCGTCGCAGGCGACCACGTACTGGCAGCGGTAGTCGCGCGGGCCGTCCGGGGTGTCGGCGAGGACGGTGACCGTGTCGCCGTCCTGCTCGACGCCGGTGATCTCGTGGGCCCAGCGGACCTCGGTGAGCGGCTCGGCCTCGACCTTCTCCAGCAGGAGCTGCTCGATGCGGTACTGGGAGATGTTCACGAACGGGCCGTAGCCGATCCGGCGCGGGTACTCGGCGGCGCGGATCTCCTTGCCGCGCACATAGGTGCGGGCCGTGGTCCAGGTGACGCCCTCGGCGCCGATGGTCTCGGCGCAGCCGAACTTGTCGAGTACTTCGAGCACATCACCCTGGATGAGGCAGGCCTTGGAGCCCTGTCTGCGCAGCTCGGGGTCGCGCTCGAAGAGGACGCTCGGGATGCCGAAGGAGGCGAGGCGGGCGGCCAGGGCCATGCCGACGGGACCGGCACCGACGATGCCTACCGGGATCAGGTCGCTGTTCATGCTGCCTTTCCTCTCTCTGTACGGGGTGCGGTGTCGGTGGGGGTGTCGGTGGGAGCGTCGGTGTCCGTGGCGTCGGCGTCGGGCGTTTCGGTGACGCTGCGGAAGACAGGGATCTTCCGTACCGAGCTGAGGTACGGGGTGCCTTCGGTCGCGCCGGTGCCGGAGCGGGTGCCGAGCATCCGGACGGCGATCCGGTAGTGCGTCTGGCGCCAGCGGCGCAGGGCGCCGGCGAAGCCGAGCATGGAGGCGGTCAGCAGCTCGCGGTCGGCGGCGCTGAAGCGGGTGTCCGCGAGGGCCGCGCCGCACGCGTCGTCGAGGGTGGGCTGACCGGCCAGGATCCGCCCGCGCACCTCCGGGGTGGAGCGGTAGGCGGAGGAGTCCAGCCGGTCCTGGTCGGGGACCCGGCACAGGGACTCGACCAGCTTGTAGTTGCGTGACTGGATGGCGCTGGCGCCGTCGGTGAACTCGCGGAAGGTGCGGAACGATTCGACCTGCATGGTGGCCAGCAGCGAGAACAGCGGGGCCGACTCGGCGAGCACGGTCTCGGCGACCGCGAGGTGTCCGGTCGCGTCCGTGGTCCGGGCGCCGTCCAGGTCGCCGATGGCCGTACGGATGCTCAGGGCCAGCAGCGCGAAGGTGGTCTCGAAGGTCTGCAGCACCCGGATGAACATGTGCTCGTCGTGCGATATGTAGACCGGCAGCAGGCTGAGCTTCAGTACCTGGCGCTCGTGCGGGTCCAGCAGCTCGCCGTCGACGAACTCCCACAGCTGGGCGGCCTGCTGGGCCGGCTCGGCGGCGGTGAGCCGCTCGCCGTACCCGAGCCTGACCAGCGCGGGCTTCGCCACCCGGACGGCGAGCCGGCAGCGCTTCTCCACCAGCCGGGCGTCGGGCCGCATCTCCGGGAGCCACGCGGTGCGCCCCTCGGCGGCCGCCAGCTCGAACCGCAGCAGGTCGGCCAGGAGCTGCACCGTCAGCCGGTCCCGGGTGACCCGGGCGGCCGCGGTGGCGGCCGGTCCGTCGTCGGCGGTCGGCAGGCCGAGCACGCTGAGCGAGGTGTACGTGGGGTAGTCGTACCGGCCGTCCCACTTGTCGAGTGCCGTGTCCAGGAACCGGTCGAGCAGCAGCCGGGGGGCCGTGCCGGCGGGAGTGGGCGCCACGGGGGCGAGCCGCTCCCTGGCCAGGGCCAGGGACTTCAGGATCTCGTCCGGGACGAAGTGCTTGCCGACGCGGTGGAACTCGTGGATCACCGCGGGGTACGGAAACCGGCTGGGAATGGGATCGGCCAGCCAGTCGGTCAGCTCTTTCACGCTGCGGGTCTCACCTTCGGGAGCGGGACGGGGGCGGGGCCGGTCAGCGCGCGGAACTCGCGCATGGCCTGGCAGAGGGCCTCCACGTCGTCCGTGGAGTTGTAGTAGTGGAAGGACAGGCGGACGACGGGACCGCGTGGGCTGACGGCGATGCCCTGGCCCGCGAGCCAGCCGGTGAGGGCGCGCGGGTCGGCGTCGTACAGGCCGAGGTGGGCGCCCTGCAGTTCCGGTCTCTCGGCCTTGCGGACCCGTTCGCCCTGGGCGACGAGGGTGCGCGCGGTGCGGTCGATCAGGGCGCCGATGTGCCGCCGTACGTCGGCCGGGTCGACGTCCCGGAACAGGTCGAGCGCGGCATTGGCGGCGTACACGGCGGGCACCGCGGGGGTGCCGGTCTCGAAGCGCCGGGCGATGGCCGGGAAGTCGAGCCGCAACGGGTCGAACGCCATCGGTTCCACCCGCCCGAACCAGCCGGTGAGCTGCGGGTCCTGATCACTGGTCAGGCCGGAGCGGGCGTAGAGGAAGGCCAGGCCGGGGAGTCCGGCGAGGTACTTCATCGTCCCCGCCACGAGGTAGTCGCAGCCGATGTCGGCGACGTCCACCGGCATCACCCCGACGGCCTGGTAGGCGTCGACGAAGGTCAGCGCCCCGGCGGCCCGGCCGGCCTCGACGATCTCCGCGACCGGCGGCCGCTCGGCGAACTGGTAGGTGGACATCGGGACCGACACCAGCGCGGTGCCGTCGCCCAGGGCCGCCGTGTAGTCGGAGGGCCGGATGCGGCCGGTGTGCTGGTCGCCCGTGAAGATCACCCGGGCGCCGCGCGGCCGCTGGGCGAGCCAGACGTGCGCGACCGAAGGGAACTCCTCGACGGTGGTGACGATGTCGACCCGGGTCTCCAGGGAGAGCGTGGAGACCACTTGGTAGGCGCCGACGGAGGCGTTGGGCAGGATCGCGATCTGGTCCGGGCCGGCGCCGATGAGGGCCGCGAAGCGCTGCCGGGCCTCCTCGATCTCCTGCTCGAACCGGGCCCACGGGGCACCGTGGGCCGTGATGGCCTCCTGCATCCGCTCCAGCGCCTCGTCGACGGCGTCGGACCGGGCACCGAGGCTGCAGCTGGCCAGGTGGACCGTCCGCTCCAGCATCGGGAAGCCGCGGCGGAAGGCCGCGGCCGTGACGGGCGCGACGGCGGGGGCCATGGGGGCCGGGGCGGGCGCGGTGGCCGCGCTGCCGCGGCTCATGCCGTACTCGTCCCGACGGGGGGCGCGTTCCCGCCTCCCGTCACCGGGCAGACCGGCGGCGCGGCCTCCTCGGCGTACTCGGGAGCCGGTTCTGCGTCGCCCATGGGGCCGGACAGGGTCAGCTCGGTCCGCAGTTCCCACAGGTGCGGGAAGAACTTGTGGCCGATCAGCTTGGCCAGGAAGTCGACCGGCGCGCCCTTCGTGCCGACCACGGAGTGGCCGATGATCCGGGTGGCCATCTTGTAGTGCTGGGTGCGCCACAGCGAGATCCGCTCGTCCCAGTCGATCATCGCCTCGGCCAGCCGGTACTCGGGGGTGTCCTGACCGCTGTTGTAGACCTCCACGAGGTCGGTGCCGCGCGCCTCGATCAGCCGGCGGAAGGACTTGTCGAGGTCCTGGCTGACCACCCGGGCCGCCTTCCAGCCCGGCGACTCGAAACCCGAGCCGTGGCCGAGGATGGGGCGGATGATCTGGAAGTCCGCGGGGGCGAGATGCCGCATCATCTCCAGCTGGTCGGCCGTCATGCGTACGCCGAGAGAGGCGCGTCCCAGCAGCCGGGCCGCGGTGTCCATCTGCCCCGCGTCGAGCTGCCGGCCCGCCTCGGCGACCTCGTAGCAGGCGAGCTTCAGCCACAGCTCGGTCGACTGGTGCACGACCTGGAAGAGCATCTCGTCCCGGTGGATCATGTCCTCCGGGCGGCGCTGGAGCGAGAGCAGCGCGTCGGTGCGCATGTAGCGCGTGTAGTCGTTGTCCCCTTCTCCGTCGAGTACGGGAACTGAGTAGTCGTTGGACACGGTGCTCCTGTCAGGCGTTCGTGGTGGACAGCGCGAGCGGCTCGGCGCACACCCGGAAGTCCGTGGCGGTGGCGGTGATGGCGGCCTCGGTGGCGGCGCCGTCGGAGGCCCGGAACCGGAAGCGGCCGCCGACGTGCTCGTAGTAGGCGTCCGCGTCGGGCAGTACCTCGCCCGGGTGCAGCACGACCTCGGCGTACGGGCCTTCGGCGCGGCCGGTCATGGAGGTGGATTCGGTGATCCGGCAGGGCCGGTCGGCCGGAGCGGGCACGAGCATCCAGCCGGCCACCTCGCCGGCGGCGTACGGCGCGGCGGCCTTCCGCGGCACCGGCGGCAGCGGGCGGTCCAGCTGGAGCTGCCAGGCGGCGTGCATCAGGTCGTAGCCGTGCACCTCGCGCCAGAGGAAGGGGATCTCGGCGCCGCCGACGCGGGCGCCGCACTCCAGGAAGCGGCAGACCGTACGGCCGTTCTCGTCCCGGTCGAGGAAGAGCTCCAGGTGGAAGACGGTGGCGCGGCCCGGGGACAGCGCGCCGAGGTAGGCGGTGGCGGCCCGGTCGATCGCCTCGTTGACCTCCGGGTCGTCGATCTCGACGGAGCCGAGGAAGGTGCCGCCGCGAAAGCCCAGGCAGGTGTTGAGGTACCGGGAGGCACGCCAGGCCAGCAGCCGCTGCCCGTCGAAGACGCCGTCCACATGGGAAATGGCGGCCTCCACGAAGGCCTGTACCAACATCGGTTCGCTGTCCAGGTCCAGGCCGGTGACCTGTTCGGGGCCGTCCACCCGGACCACACCGGCGCTGGAGCTGCCCGTGCGCGGTTTGACGATGACCGGCCAGTCTGCGGCCGCGCCGAAGGCGAGTACCGCCGCGGTGTCGGTGGCGGCGGCGAAGGCCGGCACGTCGAGGCCGGCGTCCGCGACGGCCCTGCACATCACGTACTTGTCGCGGAAGACGATCTGCGACGGCTGGCGGGGGCCGGGTACGTCCCACTCCTCGCGGAGCGCGGCGCCGACCAGCAGGTCGTCCTCCTTGAGGGCGACGATCGCGGCGGGCGCGCCGTGCCGGGCGGCGAGCGCGCGGACCTCGGCGCGGACCCGCTCCAGGTCGTCGGTGGCGGGTACCAGTACGACCTCGTGGGCCTCGGCCGGTACGGAACCGGTGCCGACCTCGGTGGTCACATAACTGACCCGGTTCTCGATGTGGTCGACGTAGCTGGTGAATTCCGCGTATCGCTCGCGCCAGCGGTTGATCACGACAATGTGCGGACGGTCGGTCATATGCGGGACTCCTCGAATTCGGCTTCCGGGTAGGTGAATACGCAGGTGCCGCGGGTTCCGGGATTGGCGTACGTGATCACGGCGCCGTCCTGCGGTTGCAGGGCGCGGCAGAATGCGCCACCGAATCCCTGGGGCGTGACGAAAATCCCCCAGTTCGCGACCCATTCCCCGGTGCGCCCGGTCTCCGGGTCGACGACCGGTTCCAGGGCCGGTACGACCAACTCCTGTGCCACGTAGTCCCGTACGGCGGTCACCGCCAGGGCTTCCTCCCACTCGGCGTCGCTGACATCGCGGCCGATGACGACGCCGTCGGCGCTGTAGCCGATGCCCGGCTTGAGGACGAGCGAGGCGCGGTGCGCCCGGGCGTGGGCGAGAGCGTCCTCGGAGCCTTCGGTGCCGAGCACCCAGGTGCGCGGCAGCACCCGGTCGACCAGCTCCCGCTCTGCGTCGGCCAGTGCGGCGCGGACGGCCGGCCGGTACAGCAGGCCGAGCGCGGCCTTGCTGGTGAACAGGGCCCCTTCGAGCGGGGTGAACAGGGCGGTACGGCCGGCTGCGTGGGCGCGGTTGACCCGCGTCAGGGCGGCACGGGCGACCGGGTGGCCGGCGATCTGGCCGGCGGCGAAGTACCGCAGGACGACATCCACGGGGCGGCCGTGCAGGGCGAGTTTGCCGCTCGCGCCCTCGGCCAGCTCCTGGACCTCGCCGAGCAGCAGCTCGATGCCGTGCCCCCGCATGTCCTCCTGGATGGAGAGGAAGACACCGTCGTGGTCGCCGAGCGCGTCCGGGCCCTCGATCAGGGCCACCACCGGGCTCACCGGGTCGGCGCCCTCGACACCGGCGGCCGCCGCACGCAGCTCGGCCACGAGGTGGTCCATGGTGTCGGTGTGGCGCAGGCTGTTGGCCTCGGCGAACGCGCGGAAGGCGGGGACGTCGAGGAAGGCGCGGTTGAGCTGGGCGATGTCAACGCCGCCGAGCTCGCTGCCGACGTTGAGCTCCAGCAGCCGGAAGCCGTTGCCGTCGTGGAAGGCGTCGGCGCGGGCGTACAGCAGGGGGTCGCCGGTCGCGCCCTCGCTCATCACCTCGACCAGCTCCTCGGGCAGCCCGATGGCCGCGCCGTAGCGGTTCAGGTCGCCGTCGAAGCAGCGACGCGGCAGCGAGACGAGAATCCGGAAGACCGCCGCGAGGTCGTCGGCGAAGGCGCCGATCTCCCGCTCGGAGACGAAGATCGGGCGGGGCAGCAGGACGTGTCCGTAGGACTTCTCGTACTCCGCCGGGACAGCGGCCCGCGAGGTCAGGGTGCGCAGCCCGCTGTCCGGTTGCGCTGCTTCCGTGAGATAGCGGACGGTGGCTGAATTCTCCATGGGCGGTCTCCATTTCTTCCGGATCGGGGCGTGCCGGATCGCGGCGGCGCCGGAATGCCGGGGAAATCCGGGAACTTGAGGAAGGCGAAGAATCGAGATGCGAGATGCGAGATGCGAAGAAGCGAGGAGAGCCGGAGAGGTCTCGTAGGCAAAAGAGCTCGCACGCTCAAGAAGGTGTGGAATTCAGGCGGTGGAGCGATCCGCGGTGACGTGATTTCACTGTGGCACCGCCGTCGGCCGTCGGCGCCGCCGCCCGGGCTGCGCGTTTACGGCTGTCGTGAATACGCCAGGGGGGTCCCGGCGGTCAGAACGGGACGGAACCGGGCGAACGGCGGGGACGGAGGACGGCGCCGGTTGCGCTCCGCACGGGCTGCTGCTTATCTACTGCTCGTTCCAGGAGGCCCGTGACCCTCCGGACGATCCGCGGTGACACCGGACCGTCCGCAAGGGAGAACACGCCATGCCCCGCCTTCAGTTCATCATCGCCAGCACCCGCCCCGGCCGCGTCGGCCCCTCCGTCGCCGCCTGGGCCACGGGGGAAGCCCGCCGCCACGGCGGCTTCGACATCGAGACCGTCGACCTCGCCGAGATCGGCCTGCCCTTCTTCGACGAGCCGGAGCACCCCTCCGAAGCCGCGTACGTCCACCAGCACACCAAGGACTGGAGCGCCACGGTCTCCCGCGCCGACGCCTACGTCTTCGTGATGCCGATGTACAACGGCACGTTCACCGCCCCCCTGAAGAACGCCGTCGACTTCCTTCACCAGGAGTGGCAGGACAAGCCGGTCGCCCTCCTCAGCTACACCGCCGGCCCCTCCGGCGGCGTACCCGCCGTCGAGGCGCTCCGCCCGATCCTCGCCCGCATCGGCTTCCGCCCCGCCGAGCGCAGCATCTCCGTCCCCGGCATCGCGGAGCTGACCGGCCCCGACGGGTTCCGGGCCCCGGCCGGTCTCGACGGCGAACTGACCTGCGTGCTGGACGAACTGGCCAAGCTGCTCGCCGACACCGGCGCCGGCCCCGCCCAGGTCTGAGAGGAAGCAGCCATGACCGCACCGTCCCTGCAGTCCGTGCCTGTCCACGCCGAGCGCCTGGTCGTCGTCGGCAGCGGCGGCCGCCCGTACCGTGAGTACTCCTTCCAGTCCCTGCACGCGCACTACAGGCTCTCCGCGGTGCTCTCCGCCGAGCCCACCTGGCAGCGCGAGTACCTCGACTCGTACGTCGTCACCGACGTGTCCGACCCGGTCGCCATCGCCGACGCCGTTCTCTTCCTCGCCGGCCCCGTCGGCTCCTCGGTCGCCGTACTCACCTGGGACGAGACCGCCGTCGAGGCCACCGCCGAGGCCGCCGCCAAGCTCGGGCTGCCGCAACTGTCCGCCGAGGCGGCCCGCCACTGCCGCGACAAGTACGCGACCCGCTCGTTGATGTCCGAGGCCGGCCTCGCCGCCGTCCGCCACCGGCTCGTCACGACCGCGGACCAAGCCGTCGCCGCCGCGGACGAGTTCGGCTACCCCGTGGTCCTCAAGCCCCGGGCCCTCGCCGGCAGCATCGGGGTGACCCGTGCCGACGACGAGAGTCAGGTGCGGCAGGCCTTCGCGCTCGCCGACGGCGCCGCCTTCGCCACGCTCCCCACCGGCCACGGCATCCTCGTCGAGGAGTACCTCGACGGCCCCGAGATCAGCATCGACAGCGCCGTCCACGACGGCGAGGTCCACATCGTCCACATCGCCCGCAAGCGGCTCGGTTTCGCGCCGTACTTCGAGGAGATCGGCCACCTCGTCACCGCCACGTACGACGAACCGCGGGCGGACGAGGTCCGCGCGCTGGTGACCGCCGCCCACCAGGTACTCGGCGTCACCACGGGCGTGACCCACGCCGAGGTCCGCCTCACCTCCCGCGGCCCGCGTCTCATCGAGCTCAATGCCCGGCTCGGCGGCGACCTCATCCCCTTCATCAGCTCCTTCGCCACCGGCATCGACCTGGTCAGGGCCGCCGCCGAGCTGTCCTTCGGCCGGCTCCCCGACCTCACCCCGACCCGTGCGCGCACCGCCGAGGTCCGGTTCGTCTACTCCGACACCGACGGCCAGGCCCGCGCGCTCGACCTCGCCGATGCCGCGGCCGTACCCGGCATCGCGCACACCGCTGTCCTCGCCGAGCCCGGCGACCGGCTGCTGCTGCCGCCCCGTCAAGCCATCCCGAGGCTCGCCGCGCTGGTCGCCGTAGGACCGGACGAGGGCGCCTGCGGGCAGGCTTTGGACCGGGCCGCAGCCGTCGTGGACCGTACGACGGACCCGCTCCCGAGAGCGGAGGCCGGCGCGTGACCGCTCCCGTCGCCGTTTCCGCCCCTGCCGTCGCGGGTGTCGTTCCCGGCCCCGGCGCGGCACAGGTGCTGGCCGCCGCGCACGCCTACGTTCCGCTCTACATCGAGCTGCTCGCCGACACCCTCTCCCCGGTCACCGCGTTCGCCCGGCTGTGCGGCCCCGGCCTGGAAGGCCCCGGTCTGCTGCTGGAGAGCGTCATCGGGACCGACAACAGCATCGCGGTCGGCCGCTACTCGTACATCGCACACCGGACCCGCCCCGTCCCGCTCGGCGACGGCGACCCGCTCGTCGCGCTCCGGCCACTCGCCGACCGGGACGTCGCACGCGTCCCCGGGCTGCCGCCCTTCCACGGCGGCGCCGTCGGCTACCTCGGTTACGAGAGCGCCCGCCACTTCGAGAGCCTCCCCACGGCCGCCGGACCCGGCCCCGGCATGCCCGAATCGGTGTTCCTCCAGTCCGACGACCTGGTCGTGTTCGACCACGCCACCCGCCGGCTGCTGATCACCACGCTCCACGACACCGCCGCCGAGACGTACGAGGACGCCGTCGGCCGGCTCGCCGCCACCCGCGACCGGCTGTTCACCGACCAGCCGCACCCGCACCACGGTCCGGGCGGTCCCGGGGCGAGACCGCTCGCGCCCACTCGTACCGCCGAACAGCAGGACCGTTCGGCCTGGCGCACCCACACCAGCGAGGAACGCTTCCTCGACATGGTCGAAACCGCGCGCGAGTACATCCGGGCCGGCGACATCTTCCAGGTCGTGCTCTCCCAGCGGTTCAGCAAGCCGCTCGCCGCCGAACCCCTCGACGTCTACCGCCACCTGCGCGCCGTCAACCCGTCGCCGTACATGTTCCACCTCGCCCTGGGCGGCGGCCGGCACGTCATCGGTGCCTCCCCGGAACTGCTGGTGAAGGTCGAGGACGGCAGGGCGCAGACCCGCCCGCTCGCGGGCACCCGCTGGCGCGGCACCGACGCCGCGACCGACGCCGCCCTGGAGGCCGAACTCCTCGCCGACGAGAAGGAACGCGCCGAGCACGTCATGCTCGTGGACCTCGGCCGCAACGACATCGGCCGGATCGCCGCGCCCGGCACCGTACGCGTGGACCGGCTGATGGAGGTCGAGCGCTACTCGCACGTCATGCACCTGTCGTCGACCGTCAGCGGAGACCTCGCCGACGGCCTTACCCCGCTGGACGCGCTGCGCTCCACCTTCCCGGCCGGCACCGTCTCCGGCGCCCCCAAGATCCGTGCCATGGAGATCATCGCCGAGCTGGAGGACGAGCGGCGCGGCGTCTACGGCGGTGCGCTCGGCTTCATCGGCACCGGCGGCAGCCTGGACACGGCGATCGCCCTGCGCACCCTGGTCATCGCCGACGGGAACGCCTGGGTCCAGGCCGGGGCCGGGGTGGTCGCCGATTCCGACCCGGCCGCCGAGTACCGCGAGACCCTCAACAAGGCGCAGGCCCTCTTCGCCGCCGTGGAACGGGCGGAGGCCTCCGCATGAGCCGCCCGGCCCGTGTCCCGGCCCGTGTCCGGGTCGCCGTCGTCGACAACTACGACTCCTTCACGTACAACCTCGTCCAGTACCTCGCGCAGGCCGGTGCCGAACCCGTCGTCCACCGCAACGACAGCGTCACCACCGGCGAACTCGCCGCCCACGACGCCGTCCTGATCTCGCCCGGCCCCGGCACCCCGGGCCAGGCCGGCGTCAGCCTCGCCGCCGTCCGCGACCTCAGCGGCCGCCTGCCCCTGCTCGGCGTCTGCCTCGGTCACCAGTCCATCGCCGAGGCATTCGGCGCCGAAGTGGTCCGGGTCGGCCCGGTGCACGGCAAGACGGAGCGCGTACGGCACGACGGCACCGGCGTTCTGGCCGGCCTGCCCGACCCGTTCACCGCGACCCGCTACCACTCGCTCGCCGTCGACCGCGTGAGCATGCCCGACCAGCTCCTCGCCAACGCCTGGGCCGAGGACGGCACGGTCATGGGGCTGCGCCATCGCACCCACCCGACGTACGGGGTGCAGTTCCACCCCGAGTCCGTCCTCACCGAGCAGGGCATGCGCATCGTGGTCAATTTCGTCCAGTCCGTCGAACAGCTCCACTCACACCCACTCGAGGGGGTCCGGTGAAAACCGCACTGCGCACCCTGGCCGAAGGCCGCCGGCTGACCCGTGATCAGGCCGGCCGGGCCATGGCCGCCGTACTCGGCGGGGAAGCCACCCCCGGCCAGATAGCCGGCTTCGCCATGGCGCTGTCCGCCCGGAGTGCCGACATCGAGGAGATCGTCGGACTGGTCGCCACCGCCCGCGCCTTCGGAGCCCGTCTGACCGGCGACGGCCGGGTCCTGGACACCTGCGGCACCGGCGGCGACGGTCACGACACCTTCAACATCTCCACCACCGCGGCCGTCGTCGCCGCGGCCTGCGGGGTCCCGGTCGCGAAACACGGCAACCGCAGCGCCTCCTCCGCCTGCGGCAGCGCCGACGTCCTCGAAGCGCTGGGCGTACGCATCGACCTGGGCCCGGCGGAGGCCGCGGCCTGCCTGGCGGAGGTCGGCATCACCTTCCTGTTCGCGCCGGTCTTCCAGCCCGCCTTCCGGTACGCGGCCGGGCCCCGCCGGGAGCTGGGCGTACGGACCGTCTTCAACGTCCTGGGACCGCTCTGCAACCCGGCCGGCGCCCGCTACCAGACCCTCGGGGTGTCCGACCCGGCCCTGCTCGAAGTGATGGCCGAGGTCCTGCACCGGCTCGGCACCGAGCGCGCCCTGGTGTTCTGCGCCGACGACGGCCTGGACGAGCTGAGCACCTGCTCGCCTTCGCGCGTGGTCGAACTGACCGACGGCAGGACGACCTCCTACCGGCTCGACCCCGCCGAACTGGGCCTCGCCCGCGCCACCCTGGCGGACCTGCGGGGCGGCGGCGCCGCTGAGAACGCGGAGACGGTACGCCGCATTCTGGCGGGCGAACCAGGCCCGCGCCGGGACATCGTGCTGCTCAACACGGCCGCCGCACTGCGCGCGGCCGGACAGTGCGAGGACTGGCACGCGGGCATCGCCCGGGCCGCCGGGGCCATCGACAGCGGCTCCGCGGCCGGTGTCCTGGACAGCTGGGTGGCGGCGGGCGCCCGGCCGGCCGCCCGGGCAGCCGCATGACACCGCGACGCGAACAAGGAGCACCACGTTGACCAGTCCATCCGTCCTGCCCGGCCTGCTCGGGGAGCTGATCGGGGCCGCGCACCGCCAGACGGCGGCCCGCAGGGCCGAAGTCCCCCTGTCCGAGATGGAGAGCCGAGCCGAAACCGCGGCCGCCGTACGGGACTTCGGCGCGGCCCTGCGGGCCCCGGGCCTGGGCGTCATCGCCGAGCTCAAGCCCCGCAGCCCGCTGAAGGGCCCGCTCACCGACGACTACCGGCCCGCCGAGCTGGCCCGGCGGTACGAGGCCGGCGGTGCCTGTGCGCTCTCCGTCCTCGCGCACACCGAAGGCTTCGGCGGCCATCCGGCGGACATCGCGACCGTGCGGGAGGCGGTGGGACTGCCCGTGATGCGCAAGGACTTCATCGTCGACGAGTACCAGATCGCCGAGGCCCGCGCGTACGGCGCGGACGCGGTCCTGCTGGTGGTCGCGGCGCTCCCGGAGTCCCGGCTGATGGAGCTCTACGCGTACGCCGCCTCCCTGGGCCTGCACCTCCTCGTCGAGGTCCACACCGAGGCCGAGGCGCACACCGCCCTCGCCCTCGGCGCCCTCAACATCGGGGTCAACCACCGCGACCTGCGCGACTTCCGCATCGACCTGGGCCTCACCGGCCGGCTCCGGGCGCAGGTCCCGGCGGACCGGGTACTGGTCGCGGAGAGCGGCGTACGAAGCCCGGCGGACGCCCGGCGGCTGCGCGCCGACGGGGCGGACGCGGTGCTGGTGGGGGAGACCTTGATGCGCTCGGCCGACCCGGCGGCGGCGGTGGCGGAACTGAAGAACTCGCAGGCGCACGGAACCACTCAGGAGAGTTCATGACGACGACAACCGAGACGCCGGCGACCTCGTTCGCTCCCGGCCCGGAGGGGCTCGTCCCCAACGCCGAGGGGTACTTCGGTGACTTCGGCGGCAAGTTCATCCCGGAGGCGCTCGTCGCCGCGGTCGACGAGGTCGCCGTCGAGTACGACAAGGCCAAGTCCGACCCGGCCTTCGCGGCCGAGCTGAACGAGCTCATGGTCAACTACACCGGCCGGCCCAGCTCGCTCACCGAGGTGGCCCGGTTCGCCGAGCACGCGGGCGGTGCGCGCATCTTCCTCAAGCGCGAGGACCTCAACCACACCGGCTCACACAAGATCAACAACGTGCTGGGCCAGGTGCTGCTCACCAAGCGCATGGGCAAGACGCGGGTGATCGCGGAGACGGGCGCCGGCCAGCACGGTGTGGCCACCGCCACGGCGTGCGCCCTGTTCGGTCTCGAATGCACCATCTACATGGGCGAGATCGACACCCGGCGTCAGGCGCTGAACGTGGCCCGGATGAGGATGCTCGGCGCCGAGGTCGTCGCCGTGAAGTCCGGCAGCCGGACGCTCAAGGACGCCATCAACGAGGCGTTCCGTGACTGGGTCGCCAATGTCGACCGTACGCACTACCTCTTCGGCACGGTCGCCGGGCCGCACCCCTTCCCCGCCATGGTCCGCGACTTCCACCGCGTCATCGGCGTCGAGGCCCGCCGCCAGATCCTGGAACGGGCCGGACGCCTGCCGGACGCCGTCGCGGCCTGTGTCGGCGGCGGGTCCAATGCCATCGGGCTCTTCCACGCCTTCATCCCCGACACGGGCGTACGCCTGATCGGCTTCGAGCCCGCCGGGCACGGCATCGAGACGGGTGAGCACGCGGCGACCCTGTCGGCGGGCGAGCCCGGCATCCTGCACGGCTCGCGGTCGTACGTCCTCCAGGACGAGGAGGGCCAGATCACCGAGCCGTACTCGATCTCGGCGGGCCTCGACTACCCGGGCATCGGCCCGGAGCACGCGTACCTCAAGGACACGGGGCGCGGCGAGTACCGGGCGATCACCGACGCCCAGGCGATGGGGGCTCTGCGCCTGCTGTCGCGCACCGAGGGCATCATCCCGGCCATCGAGTCCGCGCATGCCCTGGCCGGCGCCCTCGGCCTCGGCAAGGAGCTGGGCGAGGACGGCCTGATCGTGGTCAACCTGTCCGGGCGTGGCGACAAGGACATGGACACGGCCGCCCGCTACTTCGGGCTGTACGACTCCGAGGGGGAGAACAAGTGAGCACGGCCACCGCCACGACCGGACGCATCCAGCTGCTGAGCGACACGCTCGCCAAGGCCCGGTCCGAGGACCGGGCAGCCCTCATCGCCTACCTTCCGGCCGGGTTCCCGACCGTCGACGCCGGCATCGAGGCGGTCAAGGCGGTCGTCGCGGGCGGCGCGGACGTCGTCGAGATCGGGCTGCCGCACAGCGACCCGGTGCTCGACGGCCCGGTCATCCAGACGGCCGACGACATCGCCCTGCGCGGCGGAGTGAAGATCGCCGACGTGATGCGCACGGTCCGCGAGGCGCACGAGGCGACCGGGGCCCCGGTCCTGGTGATGACGTACTGGAACCCGATCGACCGCTACGGCGTAGAGCGGTTCACCACCGAGCTGGCGGAGGCGGGCGGCGCGGGCTGCATCCTGCCCGACCTGCCCGTCCAGGAGTCCGCCCTGTGGCGTGCGTGCGCGGAGAAGCACGGTCTCGCGACCGTCTTCGTCGTGGCGCCCAGCAGCAAGGACGAACGCCTGGCGACCATCACCGAGGCCGGTTCGGGCTTTGTCTACGCCGCCTCCCTGATGGGCGTAACCGGCACCCGGGCTTCCGTGGGCGCTCAGGCCCAGGACCTCGTGCGCCGCACCCGGGTCACCACCGAGCTCCCGGTCTGCGTCGGGCTGGGCGTCTCCGACGCCGCTCAGGCGAAGGAGGTCGCGGCCTTCGCCGACGGGGTGATCGTCGGCTCGGCCTTCGTGAAGCTGCTGCTGGACGCGCCGGACCTGCCGGCCGGGCTGGCCGCCGTACGGTCGCTGGCGGGCGAGCTCGCGGAAGGGGTGCGCAGGACCTGACGTGGGCGTGCTTGCCACGGGCGGTGCAGCGGGGCGCCCGAAAGATCCTCCCCTGGCACTAGGGTGTTCCTTTTGCTTTCCCATTACTCTTGACGCAAGGCCACACACGGTGGCCATGGAGGAGTGAGATGAGGAGCAGCAACCCGGTCTTCTCGCGACGGGGCTTCAGCCGCGACAACGGCACCGCGGGCTTCACCGCGGCACCGCAGGCCGGGGGCCCCGCCGTCGGTACGGCGCAGGGCAACCCGTACGCCCAGGGCGCCCCCGCGAACCCGTACGCGACGAACCCGTACGCCCAGCAGGACACGCAGTACGGTGCCCCGCAGGCGCCCGTACGCGGCAACGTCATGACGATGGACGACGTCGTCGCGCGGACGGGCATCACGCTCGGCCTCGTGATCGCCGGCGCCACCGTCGCCTGGGTCATGAACATCGGCCTCGGCCTGGCCATCGGTGCCGCTCTCGTGGCGATGGTGCTCGGACTGGTCCAGTCCTTCAAGCAGAAGCCCGTTCCGGCGCTGATCCTCGCCTACGCGGCCTTCGAGGGCATCTTCCTCGGCGCCCTCAGCAACTACGTGAACACGTACGTGGCGCAGGGTGCGGCGATGCAGGCGGTGCTGGGCACGATGGCGGTCTTCGCCACCATGCTCGTGCTGTACAAGACCCGGATCATCAGGGTCACCCAGCGCTTCACGCGCTACCTGATGATCGCCACGATCAGCTTCCTCGTGCTGACCTCCGTGAACCTGCTGTTCATGGTGTTCGGCGGCGGCGACGGCCTCGGCTTCCGCAGCGGCGGGATGGGCATCCTCTTCGGTGTCGTCGGTGTGCTGCTCGGCGCGTTCTTCCTCGCCCTGGACTTCAAGCAGGTCGAGGACGGGGTCGCGTACGGCGCTCCGCGCGAGGAGTCCTGGATGGCGGCCTTCGGCCTCACCATGACCCTGGTCTGGATCTACCTGGAGATGCTGCGGCTGGTCTCCATCCTCAGCGGCGACGACTAGTCACCCCTGGGCACACATGCGGAAGGGCCCGTCCGGCGTTCGCCGGGCGGGCCCTTCCGCATGTCGACGGCCGGGGCGACTAGAGCAATCGCCGGGCGGCGCGCCTCAGGTCGTACTCGTGGATGATCGCTTTCGCGTGGCCGTAGGCGAGATTGTGTTCACTCCGGAGCCAGCTGACCTTCTCCTCGAAGCGGAAGAGAGCTGGGCCGTCGTCTACGGCGCGGAGCCAGTCGGAGACTTCACGACCGGTGCACTGGGGGATTCGGGAGAGCAGGTTCTGATGGGTCTCTTCGGAGAAGACTTGGGACATTCGGCGCCTCCGGACGCATTGCGCGAGTGCTCCTTCATGTCACCGTGCCTGAGTGTTCGCCCGTTGGCAACAGCCCCGGGTGGGCGCGTAGGGTCGCGGCGTGCTCGATACAACGCTCCTGACGGCCGCCGTGGACCGATTCGCCGACCGGCTGCGAGCCGCTCCGCAGAGCCGCCTCCAGCGCGGCGCCGCCGCCGAAGGCCTGGCTCTGGCCAGGGAATTGTCCGTACGGGCGCAACGGATCGAAGAGCCGGTGGGGGAGCCGCGGATCATGCCGGACGCGGGCGCGTTCGTGGTGGCCGATCAATTGGCCGTGGCGGGTCGTGATTTGGCGGGGGCACTGGAGAAGGCGTGCGCGGCGGAACGGGAAACGGGAACGGCCCCGTCCGTCGTGGCCGAACTGGACGAGGCCGTGCGTCTGGTGAAGGCGGCGGCGGCGCGGGCCGCGCTCTGAGGGCCCAGGGCCCAGGGGCCAGCGCCCAGCGGCCCCAGCTGTCCGCCGTCCAGCCGTCCCGCCGCCCGCCGTCCAGCCGTCTAGATCGAAGCGATGACGCGGTCGGCAAGGATGTAGACGCTCTCCTGGCCGCAGGCGAAGGTCAGGGCGTACGCGCCGGAGATGCCGGAGCCACCGAGCAGGACCGGGGACTCGCCGACGCGCAGCGACTCGGCGAGGCGCTCGGCGGTCTCGCGGTGGCCGGGGGTCATACAGAGCGTCGTGCCGTCCGTGAAGACGTACACGTCAAGGGTGCCGAGCGGTCCCGGGCGTACGTCGGCGAGCGCGGTGCGGGCGGCCGCGAGCTCTTCCAGACGCGTCACGGTGCGCTCGTGGTCGGCCACGACGGGTGTCTGGACCGGAACGAAGTCGGGGTGCGAAGGGTGGCGGCGACGGGCCGCCGCGAGCTCGGCGGAGTCCTCGGGGAACGCGTCTGCCGGCTCGAGTTCGTCCAGGCCCTCCATGGCGTCCATGGCGTCGGGGCCGTCGAGGGCTTCGAGAGCGTCGTACGCGTCCAGTGACTCCAGACCCGTGAAGTCCGCCTGGCGCGGGACGAAGAACGGAGGCGTCTCGTCGCCGAGGCCGGGCAGGCCGCCCAGCAGCGACGGGGCGTCGGCGGCGTCGCGTGCCTCCTGGGCGGCCCAGAAGGCCCGTGCCTCGGCCAGCTCTCGCTCACGCTCCTCGGCGAGGGCTTCGGCTACTGCGGCCCGTATCCCGTCCGCGTCGGCGGCGCGGGTCTGCTGGGGGACCGCGGCCCCGGAACGGCTGAGCGCGGCCGCGGCCGTCAGCTCGGTACGCAGGGCGGTGACCTGCTTGCGCAGTCCGTGGACTGCGTGCAGGGCAGCGGCGCCCACGGCCGTGGCGGCGGCGGTGGTCAGCAACAGGGCAAGAGGCATGGCGCTCACTGACTTACTCCCGGTTTCATCGATCCCCCGACTTCCTACATCAGCTTGAGGGGAGTGCGCGCCATCTGTCAGTGCATTACGTCACGAAATGGACAGCTCTTTTGGTCGGTGGTTTAGTGCGTAACCATCTTTGACCTGGGGGTATGCCTCTCCCCCAGGAGATAGATCACATCCTGGGGGAGATTGGGTTACGAACCGGGTTACGAACCGGGCTGCGTACCGGGCGCGACGGGCCGGGCCGGCGTGGTCCCGGGCGGGGTCAGCTGAGGCGCTCGATGACCATGGCCATGCCCTGGCCGCCGCCCACGCACATCGTCTCCAGGCCGAACTGCTTGTCGTGGAACTGGAGGCTGTTGATCAGCGTGCCGGTGATACGGGCGCCGGTCATGCCGAAGGGGTGGCCGACGGCGATGGCGCCACCGTTGATGTTGACCTTGTCCAGGTCCAGGCCGAGGTCCTGGTAGGACGGGATGACCTGGGCGGCGAAGGCCTCGTTGATCTCGGCGAGGTCGATGTCGCCGATGCTCAGCCCGGCGCGCTTCAGCGCCTGCTTGCTGGCCTCGACCGGGCCGTATCCCATGATCTCGGGCGAGAGGCCGGAGACGCCGGTGGAAACGATCCGGGCCAGCGGCGTCAGGCCCAGCTCGCGGGCCTTGGTGTCGCTCATGATCACGAGGGCGGCGGCGCCGTCGTTGAGCGGGCAGCAGTTGGCGGCGGTGACGCGGCCGTCGGGGCGGAAGACCGGCTTGAGGCCCTGGACACCCTCGAGGGTGACGCCGGCGCGGGGACCGTCGTCCTGCGACACGACGGTGCCGTCGGGCGTGGTCACCGGGGTGATCTCGCGCTCCCAGAAGCCGTTCTTGACGGCCTGCTCGGCGAGGTTCTGCGACCGTACGCCGAACTCGTCCATCTCGGCGCGGGAGATGCCCTTGAGGCGGGCGAGGTTCTCGGCGGTCTGGCCCATGGCGATGTACGCGTCGGGGACGAGACCGTCCTCGCGCGGGTCGTGCCAGTCCGCGCCCTCGCTCTGGGCGACGGTGACGGTACGGGCCTCCGCGTCGGCGAACAGCGGGTTGTGGGTGTCGGGCATGCCGTCGGAGCTGCCCTTGACGGAGCGGGACACCATCTCGACGCCGGCGGAGATGAAGACGTCGCCCTCGCCGGCCTTGATGGCGTGCAGCGCCATGCGGGAGGTCTGGAGGGAGGAGGAACAGTACCGGGTGATGGTGCAGCCCGGGAGGTGGTCCATCCCCATCTGTACGGCGACGATGCGGCCCAGGTTGTGTCCCTGCTCGCCGCCGGGGAGGCCGCAGCCGAGCATGAGGTCGTCGATGTCGCGGGGATCGAGCTCGGGCACCTTGGCGAGGGCGGCCTGAACGATGGTGGCGGTCAGGTCGTCGGGCCGCAGGTCCTTCAGCGAGCCCTTGAAGGCGCGGCCGATGGGCGAACGGGCAGTGGAAACGATCACGGCTTCGGGCATGACGGCTCCATGAGGGCGAGAAGGCGAGTAGGCACGGCTGAATGGGAAGTTACCCGCACGTATGGCTCGGGTCATCGTGCGAGCGATGTGATGCGGGCCTCTTTTCTAAGCGCTCGCTCAGTGGGGGTGTGGTTTGTTTCCCCACCTGGGCCTTCCCGAAACTGGGGTCGGGCCTTCAGGGCTGGGGGCGGCGGCGTGTCCGCTTCCATGCTGTCGGCACCGACAGGCCTGTCCGGCTCCAGCCAGGCCTGTCGGCTTGTGCCGCACCCCGTACCCGCACCGCACCCGTACTCCGTACCCGTACCCGTCCCGCACGCGCACCGCGCCCCCGCCGCCCCCTCAAAGCGCCCGGCGTGTCTCCGAGTGCTGCTGGGCGGGCTCCGTCGTGGCCGGAAGGCGCCGCCGCCGACGATGCTTCAGCAGGGCCCACGGCGCACGTGCGCCCGTCACCTCCGTACCGGCGGCCGAAGCCGCCTCCGCCGCCGCCTTGGCGACCGGCAGAATGTCCTCGTCGCGCGTCGCGTCCAGGCGGTCCGACTCCGGCCACAGCCCGAGCGCCGCGCACAACGTCGGCAGCACCGCCATCGCGGCCGTCGCGTATCCCTCCGCGGACGGGTGGTAGTTGTCCGGCCCGAACAGCTCGCGGGGATTCGCGAGAAACTCCGGCCCCAGCAGGTCGCCCAGCGACACCGTGCGCCCGCCCTGCTCCACCGTTCCGATCGTCTGCGCCGCCGCCAGCTGCCGCGAGACGCGCCGGGCCAGCCAGCGCAGCGGCTGGTAGACCGGCTCGATCGTGCCGAGGTCGGGGCACGTGCCGACGACCACCTCCGCTCCCGCCGTACGGAGGCGGCGTACCGCCGAAGCGAGGTGACGGACCGACTGTGTGGGTGGCATCCGGTGCGTGACGTCGTTCGCACCGATCATGATCACGCACACGTCGGGCAGCCGCTCCCGGTCCGCCAGTGCGACCGTGACCTGGCGCTCCAGGTCGTCCGACTGCGCCCCCGGCTGCGCCACATTGCGCAGCACGACCGGACGCTCTGCCACCGCGGCGAGACCGGACGCCAGGAGCGCCCCCGGCGTATGACCGGCCCGCCGTACGCCCTGGCCCGCCGCCGTCGAGTCGCCGAGCATGGCGAGCCGCAGCGGGGTGTCCATGGGATACCCGGCCAGGGGCATCCCGTACAGCCCGTCCGCCAGGGGAGGGACCGGAGCCCGGCCCCCGCCCACCGACCGCTTGGCCAGCTGCATCTCGGCGAGGAAGATCCCCACCGCGGCCGCGCCGACCAGACCGATCCCGCCCCCTCCGTACGCCGCGCCAGCGGCGATCCGCCGTGCCACCCTTGCTCTCGACACAGTCGCAGCCACCTCCTCCAGGCCTCGCAGTCTCGCGCTCAAGTGCTTACTGCCCGGTAGTGGGCGCTCTTCAATCGCGCCCGAACGTGAACGCACCGTTGTCGGCCCTTTACGCTGGGCGGCACCATTACGGAGACCCCGGAGCGCATCGTGCAATTTCACGACTCGATGATCACCCTCGTCGGCAACACCCCGCTTGTGAGGCTGGGCAGCGTAACGGCCGGAATCCAGGCAACAGTCCTGGCCAAGGTCGAATACTTCAATCCCGGCGGATCCGTGAAGGACCGGATCGCCCTGCGCATGATCGAGGCGGCGGAGGAGAGCGGCGCGCTCAAGCCCGGCGGCACGATTGTCGAACCGACGTCCGGAAACACCGGCGTCGGCCTTGCCATCGTGGCCCAGCAGAAGGGCTACAAGTGCATCTTCGTCTGCCCCGACAAGGTGTCCACGGACAAGATCAATGTGCTGCGCGCGTACGGCGCCGAGGTTGTCGTATGCCCCACGGCCGTCGACCCCGAGCACCCCGACTCGTACTACAACGTCTCCGACCGTCTGGTCACCGAGACGCCGGGCGCCTGGAAGCCCGACCAGTACAGCAACCCGAACAATCCGCGCTCGCACTACGAGACGACGGGTCCCGAGCTGTGGACGCAGACGGACGGGAAGATCACGCACTTCGTCGCGGGTGTCGGCACCGGCGGCACGATCACCGGCACCGGCCGCTACCTGAAGGAAGTCAGCGGCGGCAAGGTCAAGATCATCGGCGCGGACCCCGAGGGATCGGTGTACTCGGGCGGATCGGGCCGGCCGTACCTCGTCGAGGGCGTCGGTGAGGACTTCTGGCCGTCGGCGTACGACGCGACCGTCACGGACGAGATCGTCGCGGTGTCGGACAAGGACTCCTTCCAGATGACGCGCCGCCTCGCCAAGGAGGAGGGCCTCCTGGTCGGCGGATCCTGTGGCATGGCGGTCGTCGGCGCGCTGCGCGTGGCGGAGCGTCTCGGCCCCGACGATGTGGTCGTCGTACTGCTGCCGGACAGCGGCCGCGGCTACCTCAGTAAGATCTTCAACGACGAGTGGATGGCGGACTACGGCTTCCTGGAGGAGTCGGGGACGCACGCGAGCGTCGGTGACGTCCTGCGGCACAAGGAGGGCGACATGCCGAACCTGGTGCACATGCACCCGGAGGAGACCGTGGGGCAGGCCATCGACGTACTGCGGGAGTACGGCGTCTCGCAGATGCCGATCGTGAAGCCGGGGGCGGGACACCCGGACGTCATGGCCGCGGAGGTCATCGGCTCGGTCGTCGAACGGGAGCTGCTGGACGCCCTGTTCGCACAGCGCGCGCAGCTGGGAGACCGGCTGGAGAAGCACATGAGCGCGCCGCTGCCGCAGGTCGGTTCGGGGGAGCCCGTGGAGGACCTGATGGCCGTGCTGGGCAGCAAGGGGCAGCACGACGCGGCCATCGTTCTGGTCGAAGGGAAGCCGACGGGTGTGGTGAGCAGGCAGGACCTGCTGGCGTTCCTGGCGAAGCCGCAGGTGTAGGTGCAGGTGTAGCGGTGGCTGCGGTTTTCTGGCATTCCGGCATCCAGGTTCCTGGCCTGCTGAAGGAAAGCCGCAGCTTCGCAAAAGTGGTACGAGCGCGACACGTCCGCGCAGCACCGGCTTAACACGCCTCGTGCACATTGGTGTTGTCGGCGTCACGGACAACCGGAGCGGCTCCCGGACCTCCATGGACGCCTGGACGCGAGGCCGGCCCTGACCCGGACCGCGTCCCTCGCGGGGACCGCTGTCGTCCCGGCCCTCGGGCAACCGAGGGTGCGGCGGTCCCCGCGACATCTCTTCGCCGTCTGTGTCTGTTCGAGGCCTTTCGCTGGCTTGGCCGACTCGGCTGTCTTCGCTCAGCCTTCCCAGTCGGACTTCTCGCGCCTCCTGCGAAGCCAGGACAGGCCGCGCGTCGCGTGAACGGCGTTGACGCCGACGATGCCGAGCCAGGCGACGACCAAGCCGTCGATCCCCGCGTTGGCGACGCCGATCGCCGACAGCGGGATGGCGAGTACGAGCGAGATCGCGCCGAAGCCGAACCGCTCGCCGAAGCTCGTCTCGCTGTGCGGCGGCTTGCTGCTCCCTCTGGCGACGACCATCTGTTGCTCGGCCAGCTGGCGCCGGACGCGACGGTCGACCGTACTGTCGAGGCGCTGCTCGACTTTCTCCAGGAACGACTCGACGAGCGCGGACTCGTAGTCGTCCCCGAGCTCCTTGCGCGCATGCAAGGTAGCGTCGAGTTCCTTTTTCAGCTCAGGGTCGCGGGCTTCCATGGTGACAACGCTACGGAGCGGGAACGGCCTGTGGCAGTGGGGGTAACCCCCCTTTTTTCTCGGCTCACCCCTAACGCTTGTAGGGGGACGGCCCAAAGAAAAACGCCCTGCACGGCAGGTGGGGGAGCGGCGCGGGTGGGATGGTGCCCGTCGGGCGAGTGGGTGGGGCGCGAGAGTTGCATGGGGGACTCGGGCCGGTTCGGCGTCCGCCCCCGCCGGTGGTCGGTCGGGCCACAAGCGCGTTCGGTGGCTGCAAGCCACGTCATGTGCCGGGTTCGGTTCGCGCGGAGGCCCCAACGCTGAATTTCGTCGGGCAAAAAGGGGCTGCAGGTCTGAACGGTCTCCGTGTTACATGGCTTCATGGTGTCCACCGACCGACTTCTGGCCTTCGCGGCCATGTCGTTCCTGCTGATCGTGATTCCCGGCCCCAGCGTTCTGTTCGTGATCGGGCGGGCGTTGGCGCAGGGGCGCCGTGCCGCCCTGACCACGGTCGTGGGGAACACGCTCGGAGCGTATGCGCTCGTCGTGGCCGTCGCGCTCGGCGTCGGATCGATCGTGGAGCGCTCGGTCGTCGCCTTCACGGTGCTGAAGCTGGTGGGTGCCGCGTACCTGGTGTACCTAGGCGTCAAGGCGGTACGGCAGCGCGGGTCGTTGCACGCTTCGTTCACCGGTGACGGTCCCGCGTACGGCAGCGCCCGTACGTTGTGGGAAGGGTTCGCGGTCGGCGTGGCCAACCCCAAGACCATCGTGTTCTTCGCCGCCGTACTGCCTCAGTTCGTCGACCGCAGTCAGGGGAATGTGCCGGTTCAAATGCTGGTGCTGGGCTTGGTCTTCAATGCCATCGCGCTGGTTTCCGACAGTGTGTGGGGGCTGGTCGCGGCGACCACGCGGAGCTGGTTCGCCCGCTCGCCGCAGCGGCTCGCCATGGTGGGAGGGGTCGGTGGGCTCACGATGATCGGCCTCGGCGTCACCGTGGCCGCCGCTGGCCGCAAGGATTAGTTCTGCCGCGGATCACGGACTGCTCTGACGAACGAGCGGTGGTCACGTGGCCTCCAGTGTCAGGTCACGCAGTGCCGACAAGGCCCGCAGGCCTCTGAGGAAACCGTCTCGGTCTGCCGCCGGCAGTCGAGCGAGCAGGCGTTCCTCGCCCTCCTGGATGGCGGATTGAACGGCGTCCCGCAGGTGCCGGCCTTCGGCGGTGAGCGACAGGAGGCGTACCCGCCGGTCCTTGGGATCGGGCCGGCGGCGAATCAGCTCGCGAGTCTCCAGGTCGTCGAGGACGGCGATGATGCGGGTCTTGTCCGCACGGATCGCCTCGGCCAGTGCGGCCTGGGTGCGGATCGGCTTCTCGTCGAGGTGGAGCAGTACCGCATACGCCCACATGCTCAGACCGTGGGCGTCGAGGATCGGCTGCTCCGCAGACATCAGGGAGCGCCCCAACGGCACGACCATCGCCGCGAGATCGGGACGGACCGGCGTTCCCTCTGGTGCGGTGTCCCCGTGAGTCACCTTCTCAGCCATGGCATGAAAATACCCGTTGACAATCCATAGGCGCACGCTGATCGTAAGCGCATGCGTATCAATGTCGAGGACTTCGACCGGCTGCGACAGCTGCATGCGGAGGCTGTCGGGGGCAGCGTGAGCCTGGTGCGGCGGGTGACGCCCGACGATCTGCCCCGGCCGACGCCCTGCGCGGCATGGGCACTGGCCGACCTGCTCGCCCACATGACGGCTCAGCACCGGGGGTTCACGGCCGCCGCGTCGGGGCGCGGTCGGGACTTGAGGCGCTGGGCCGTTCGCCCGCTCGGAGAGGACGCTGTCGCCGAGTACGGCGAGGCGGCCGGCCAGGTCATTGCCGCATTCGCGACGGTGGACACGCCGGACCGTGCCTTTGCCCTGCCGGAATTCACCACCGCCCGCACGTTCGCCGCCACGCAAGCCGTCGCCTTCCACCTGGTCGACTGTGTGGTGCACAGCTGGGACGTGGCACGAAGCCTGGGGCTCGCGTACGCCCCGAGTCCCGAGCTCCTGCGAGCCGCCCTGCCCGTGGCCCGTGCCGTACCGGACGACGCCTCCCGGCTTGCGCCGAACGGCCCCTTCGGGCCGGGGCTGGCTGTGTATCCCGACGCGAGCACAATGGAGCGGATCCTCGCGGCTCTGGGCAGGTCGTCGACCTGGCGGGCAGCCGGTGAGACGGCATGCTGAGGTCTTCGTGGGTGCCGGGCGAGAGCCGCGGCAGCGGCCCGGTACTGGTGAGCGTCACCGACTTCAGGCTCGAAAGGATCACGGACCTGCCGGGCGTCTACCGAGCGGCCCGCCGGCTCGCAGCGGGCTGGTCGGAGCTGGAGGGAGCGCACGGGTTGTGGCTGTGGGCGATGCCCACGGCGCGTCGGTGCGGTGCGGTTGCCGTCTGGCGCGACGCAGCCGCCCTGCGGCACTTCGTCGCCTGGCCGCTTCACGTCGCGATCATGCGCCAGTACCAAGGGCGCGGGACGTTGACCTCGACAACGTGGGAGGCGAACGCATTCGATCCGACGGAAACCTGGACCCGCGCTCAAGTCGCTCTCCATTCCCCGGTCTCGTCCCCTTGAGTGCGACCAACCCGGCACTTGAACCAGCCTGTGGTTCACCCGCGCACGAGCAACTACTTGCCGGAGCTTCCCCGTGGGCTCCCCGACCCCAACTCCCCCTCCCCGCCTTGCAGTCCTGCACCGCAATGTAGTACTTCTTATACATGAGCGAGCAGGTGCACAACAGGCTGGCGATGGTTCGGGCTGAGCGTGGCGTGTCGCGGCAGGCGTTGGCCGAGGCTGTCGGGGCGCACTACCAGACCGTCGGGTACATCGAACGCGGGCAGTACAACCCGAGTCTCGATCTGGCCCTGAAAATCGCCGAGTTCTTCGAGTTGCCGGTGGAGGCGCTGTTCTCCCTCCGGCCGTTCCGGCCGCTCACCGACGAGGTCTACGGGAGGAAGAAGTAATGACCGCAGGACATGGGCACGCGAAGGCACGCGTACAGCAAGTCGCACCCACAGTCACCAGGCACGACCGGCGCATGTTCGCGCTGATGAACCGCGAGGAAGGCTCCGCCCTTCACGCCACAGCCGCCCGTCGGCAGCTCTTCGTCGCCGCCCACGTCCTCATGACGGTCGCCTCCGTCGCCTGCTGGAACGTCGTGGTGTTCGGCGAGCGCCAAGTCTGGGCGCTCGTCGCCACGCTGGTCCTGCTGCTTCCCTGGTGCTTCGCGACCGGCGTCATCAACAGCGCCACCCGTGGGCTGCTCGAACTGCGTGGTCGCGTCCTCGACGAGCGGCAGCTCGCCGACCGGGACCGAGCTCGCGCCCGTGCGCACCGATTGACCTCCGGGCTCCTGCTGGCAGCGGTCCTCGGGGTCGGTGTGGCCGGCTGGATCGGTGACGTACAGGTCGAAGGGCTGATCGCGCCCGTCCTGACCGCCATGCTGGCCGTGCACTGGCTGATGCCCCTGTGGGTGGCCGGGCTGATGGTGCAGGACGAGCCCAGCGAGGAGCTCATGGGGGTCTGACGCGCCCGCCCCAGATGCACGCCTCCCGACGCCCCGCGCCCCTTCGCGGCCCGACGTGTCCGCGCCCCGAGGCGCCCGCGCCCGGCGTGCATCGCCACACCTTCCCCAGTGGGTTTAGAATGTCACCCCTTTCCATCCGAACTCGCCCCTTTCGAAGGCCTGTTCGCACAGTGAAAGGGGAACGGTGTCTCAAACCGCCTTACCCACGCAGCCCGGTGGCCCGGACGATCTGCGCGGGCGGGATCCCGTGGCGCCCGCCGCCAGTGAGGCGACCCGGCTGCTCTGTGCGGGGGTCTACCTCGACGACGGCTATCGGGACGCGGTCATCGACGAGCTGTACGTCCACGAGGAGCGCATCGCCGCCCCCTCGTACGGCTTCGACGCCGCCCGCGTCCTCGCACACGCGTTGCGCGCCCGGCGTACCGAACTCGCCTGGGCCGCCGTGGTGGTGGCACTGTGGGTGTGCGCCGTCCTGCTGACCGGTGGCATGTTCGTCGTACTCGTCGGCCCGTGCCTCATGCTCAGCCTCTCCGGATGGCTCAGGGGGAGCACCCCGCAGCCGCCGCTCTACCGCCGGATCCCCGCCTTCCTGTTGCGCTGGTACGGGCGCATCCTGCTGGCCTTCGTCCTCGTGGCTCTCGTCGCCACCGCCTTCGACCCCGAGGAGGCCGAGGACTCCGGCGGTTACGAGTACAGCGGGAGCAGCGGCAGCAGCGGACTCGGTGTGTTCGGCGGTTCGGACGGCTACGGGGACTCCAGCGCGTTCGGGTCGGACTCCTTCGGCGCCGAGGACCTCTTCGGACCCGTGTCCGGGTCGGAGCTCCCCTTCGGCGGTGCCGGCACCGCCTGGGGCATCCTCGCTCTGCTCGCCTCGCTCACCGCCGTCGTCGCGCTCCAGCGCGGGCAGTTCGCCCGGATCCTGACCGGCGAACTCGCGCCCCAGCAGTTCCCCAACCACGCGGCCGACCCCGCCGAGCGCGGCACGGGAGTGCGCTACGGCCGGCTCGCGCAGCACATCCGGGTCGAGCAGCACGCGCCACTGGTCATGTACAACGACGCGCAGCCCTTCTGCGGCGCCGGCAGCCCGTACCAGCCGTGGAATCTCTCCGTAGAGCTCCGTCCGCGCAAGGACAGCACTCCGGAGGCCATCGACAACGCCAAGATCATCGACCGCATCGTCCCGCTGGTCGAGGCGCTGCGCATCCCCTCGCCCCACGGGTCGCCGCAGCTCGCGGCCGCTGTGCGCGACCGGCTGCGGGAGCTCCGGACCGACGAGTGCGTCTTCCTGCCGGTCACCGGGCTCACCCGGCGCGACCAGGCGCCGTACGACTCCGTGGGCTTCGAGTCCCACCGCAGTGGTTCGGTGGAGGAAGGCGGCGAGAGCCGTCGGCACTTCCTGCGGATCCGGGTGGGCGGCTGGAGCGAAGAGGTCGTGGTCACGGTCTTCGTACGGGTCCACACCCAGGGCGGCATGCTGATGCTGGAGGTGGCGCCCCACGTGCTGCTGCCCGTACGGCAGATGTTCCAGGACGCCGACCGGACCGCTCACCGGCACCGCAACAACAACTGGTTCGGCAAGGCCGTCTGGGCCCTGACCCACACGCCCCGCTCGCTCGGACGCGCCCTCGGGTCGCTGGGCCGTGGCGCCATCAGCGGTTGGAAGATGCTCACCAGCGGCAACGGCGGCGCGCTGCCGGACGGACCCGCGCGGTCCGTGCGGGAACTCGGCTCCGACCGGGACGCGTCGCTCTTCCAGGACATGGACATCAACCGCTACCTGAAGAGCATTCAGGACCGTGTGACCGGCGGGGTGCGGCTGGCGCTGTACGAAGCGGGCTGGCAGACCGACGAGTTCGAGCAGAAGATCGTGAACGTCGGTGCCGGTGGGGTCTTCATCGAGTCCGCGGACGGAAGCGCCATCGGCATTGGTGACAAGAACACCGTCACCACCAACAACAACGGCAGCAGCAAGAGCAGCAACAGCGCAGGTAACGATGGGGGAGCCCGCAGTGGGAAAGCCTGATGAGCAGCCGTCGGTCCACGTAGGGACCGCCAACAACAGCGCCATTGGTATCGGGAACAGCAACACAGTCACCACCACCAACACCACCAACAACAGTGCCGCGCCGCCCCGCGATCCCGCCCACGAAGAGCTTCTCCTCGCCGTACGGGAACTCCGGGCGGACCTGGACCGGCTCGTCGCCACCGACACCACCACCGTCCTCGACGCCGAACTCGTGTCCACCGAGGAGGAGATCGAGGAGGCGGGCCGGGCCACCCCCGGGCGCCTCGCCCGGCTGCGCGACGCGCTCACGGCGGCTGGTCCGAGCGTCGAGGTCCTGGCGTCGGGCGCCGCCGCCGTGGCCGCGGTCGGATCGCTGCTGGGGGGCTGACCGATGGCCGGGCCGTATTGGAACGACGAGGCGCAGCGCTGGGAGAGTGGTGACGAGGGGCCGCCCGCCCCCCACACCCCGCCGCCTCCCCCGCTGCCGCCCCTGCCGTCGTCGATACCGACGCCGGTGGACCCGCTCGCCCCGGTGTATGTGGCTCCGTCGTACTACCCCGCCCCTGCCCCCGTGGGCGCGGTGGGCTCCGGCACCCGTTCCTTACGGGGCTGGTTTTCGCCGTTTGCCGCCGGGGCCGCCGTTGTCGTACTGGCGCTGGGAGCGGTGACCGTGTGGTTCACGGTGGGCAGCCGCGGCGCGGAAGGGGAGCGTACGGGGGCGAAAGGGGCGTCGGCCGTTCGGTCGGCCGGCACCTCGCAGCGCGTTGCCCCCGCGACGACCGTGCCGGACGGCACCACCGCAGAGGACGGGACCACCCCGCCGGGCGGGACCACGACGGAGGAGTCGCTTTCGCCGGACGCGACGGGCAGTCCCGAGGTGCCTGCCGGATACCGTCTGGTGGCCGACTCCGAAGGCTTCACCATCGCCGTCCCCGAGGACTGGGAGCGCAGCCTGGAGAACGACCGCGTCTTCTACCGGACGGCCGACCGAGCCTCCCTCGTACAGATCTTCCAGGTCACCGAGCAGGGAATGACCCCAGGTGAGGCCGTCCGTCTCGCCTCCACGGGGCTGCGGGACGGCACCGAGGGCTACGAAGAGATCCGGGTGGGCCCGGTGGACGGGGCGGTCGACGAGGGGATGTCCGCCGAGCTGGTCTACGAGTACGACAGCGAGGAGAGCGGCGGACGCAGGCGGGGCGTCGAGCGCGTCTTCCGCGTGTCGAGCGGCGACCTGTGGGCCGTGCTGGTCGCGGCACCGGCCGGAGAGTGGCCGTTACAGGAGAAAGTTCTCGATACGGCTGCCGAATACTTCCAACCGAATGACACGCTTTGACCGTATTTGACTCACAACGTTCGTGATGCAGGGCACTTTCAGCCACGTATTACGCATGGTTCCTGGCGTCGGGGGGAGGGCTCCCGGTTGCCGGTCTTCTTTACTGGCGGAACATATCGGGAACGGAAGGCGAAACGCGACGTGTCGGGACAACAGACCATCCATGTGGGCGGGAAGTGGCAGGCAGCCGCTTCCGGTGCCACGCGCGAGATCATCGACCCCGCGGACGCCAAGCCCTTCGCCGTCGTCGCCGAGGGTGGTGCCGCCGACGTCGATTCCGCGGTGGCGGCGGCCCGTACGGCATTCGACACGGGCGAATGGCCCCGCACCCCGGTGGCCGAGCGGGCCGCGCTGCTGCGCCGCGTCGGTGAGCTGCTCCAGAGGGACCGCGAGGAGATCGCGCTGCTCGAGAGCCGCGACGCGGGCAAGACCCTGGAGGAGGGCCGGGTCGACGTCGACTGCGTGACCGACGCCTTCCGGTACTTCGCCGACCTCGTCGTCAACGAGAGCGGCGGCCGGGTCGTCGACGCGGGTTCCCCTGAGATCCACAGCGTCGTCGTGCACGAGCCGGTCGGTGTCTGCGCGCTCATCGCGCCGTGGAACTACCCGCTGCTGCAGGCGAGCTGGAAGATCGCTCCGGCCCTGGCCGCGGGCAACACCTTCGTGATCAAGCCGAGTGAGATCACTCCGCTGACGACCGTCGCGCTGATCGAGCTGCTGGTGGAGGCCGGGCTTCCGGCCGGTGTCGCCAACCTCGTGACCGGCGCCGGCGACCCCGTCGGCGCGCGGATGTCCGAGCACCCCGACGTCGACCTCGTGTCGTTCACGGGCGGCCTCGCCAGCGGTACGAAGGTCATGCAGGCCGCGGCCGTCACCGTGAAAAAGGTGGCGCTGGAGCTGGGCGGCAAGAACCCCAACGTCGTCTTCGCCGACGCCTGCGCGACCGAAGAGGGCTTCGACACCGCCGTCGACCAGGCGCTGAACGCCGCGTTCATCCACAGCGGCCAGGTCTGCTCGGCCGGCTCCCGGCTCATCGTCGAGGAGTCGGTGCGCGAGCGCTTCGTCGCCGAGCTCGCCCGCCGGGCCGCGAAGATCCGCCTCGGGCGTGGCACGGCCGACGGTGTGGAGTGCGGACCGCTCGTCTCCGCCCAGCAGCTCGCGAAGACCGAGATGTACGTCGCCTCCGCCCTGGAGGAGGGCGCGGTGCTGTGCTCCGGCGGCGCCCGCCCCGAACCGTCCGACGTTCGGCCGGCCGACGGGTACTTCTACGCGCCGACCGTCCTCGACCAGTGCCACCGCGAGATGCGCGTCGTACGGGAAGAGGTCTTCGGGCCCGTCCTGACGGTGGAGACCTTCCGTACCGAGGACGAGGCCGTCGCCCTGGCCAACGACACCGATTACGGCCTGGCCGGCGGGGTGTGGACGGCCGACGCGGGGCGCGCCCGGCGCGTCGCGGGACGGCTGCGGCACGGCACGGTGTGGATCAACGACTTCCATCCCTACCTGCCGCAGGCGGAGTGGGGTGGGTTCGGCAAGTCGGGCATCGGGCGCGAGCTCGGGCCCTCCGGTCTTGCCGAGTACCGCGAGGCGAAGCACGTCTACCAGAACCTGGACCCGCGCCCGGTGCGCTGGTTCGCGGGCTGAGGGATCAACCCCCTGCCCACGCCTTCCCAACCCTGGGGCTCCGCCCCAGACCCCGGTCCTCAGACGCCGGACGGGCCGATTTCCCGGCCGGTGAGGACACGTGGCCGCACGAAAGAGGAGCAGCAACCCATGCCTGTATACGACTACGTCGTTGTCGGCGGCGGCACCGCGGGTTCGGTGATCGCGTCCCGGCTCACCGAGGACCCGTCCGTCCGCGTCGCCGTGATCGAGGGTGGCCCCTCCGACGTCGACCGCCCCGAAGTGCTGACGCTGCGCCGCTGGATGGGCCTGCTCGGCGGTGAGCTCGACTACGACTACCCCACCACCGAGCAGCCACGCGGAAACTCCCACATCCGGCACAGCCGCGCCCGTGTCCTGGGCGGCTGCTCCTCGCACAACACCCTCATCGCCTTCCAGCCCCTGCCGTCCGACTGGGACGAGTGGGCGGCCGCCGGGGCCGAGGGCTGGGACGCGGCCGCCATGGGGCCGTACTTCCACAAGCTCCGCAACAACATCGTGCCGGTCGACGAGAAGGACCGGAACGCCATCGCCCGCGACTTCGTCGACGCGGCGCAGGAAGCCATCGGCGTACCGCGCGTCGAGGGCTTCAACAAAGCGCCCTTCCACGAGGGGGCCGGCTTCTTCGACCTCGCCTATCACCCCGAGAACAACAAGCGCTCGTCCGCCTCGGTCGCGTACCTGCACCCGTTCCTCGACCGGCCGAACCTCCACATCATGCTGGAGACCTGGGCGTACAAGCTGGAGCTCGACGGGACGAGGGCGACCGGCGTGCGGGTGCGGACGAAGGACGGCGAGGAGATCCTCGTCGAGGCGAGCCGTGAAGTGCTCGTCTGCGCGGGCGCCGTGGACACCCCCCGCCTGCTGATGCACTCCGGCATCGGCCCGAAGGCCGACCTCGAGGCGCTCGGGATTCCGGTCGTGCTCGACCTGCCGGGCGTCGGCGAGAACCTGCTCGACCACCCCGAGTCGGTCATCGTCTGGGAGACCCACGGGCCGATCCCCGAGAACTCGGCGATGGACTCCGACGCGGGTCTGTTCGTACGGAGGGACCCGGAGAGCCCGGGGCCCGACCTGATGTTCCACTTCTACCAAATCCCGTTCACCGACAACCCGGAGCGGCTCGGCTACGAGCGCCCCGGGCACGGCGTGTCGATGACCCCGAACATCCCCAAGCCCCGCAGCCGCGGCCGCCTCTTCCTGACCAGCGCCGATCCGTCCGTGAAGCCCTCGCTGGACTTCCGTTACTTCACGGACGAGGACGACTACGACGGCCGGACGCTCGTCGACGGCATCCGCATCGCCCGCGAGATCGCCAAGGCCGAACCGCTGGCGAAGTGGCTCAAGCGCGAGGTCTGCCCCGGGCCCGACGTCACCACCGACGAGGACATCAGCGAGTACGCCCGCAAGGTCGCGCACACGGTGTACCACCCGGCGGGGACCTGCCGGATGGGTGCCTCCTCCGACGCACTTGCCGTAGTGTCACCGGACTTGAAAATCCGTGGGCTCGAAGGCATCCGCATCGCCGACGCATCCGTCTTCCCTACGATGCCCGCCGTGAACCCGATGCTCGGGGTCCTGATGGTCGGGGAGAAGTGCGCCGAACTGCTTGGCTCAACAACTGCACCGGGAGGTGATGCGTGATGACCGCCACTGAACAGACGAACGCCGCCGAACCGGTCTTCTCCGTACAGAACCTGTGGAAGGTATTCGGACCGAAGGCCGACCGAATACCGGCGAACAAGGAGTGCGCCGAACTGTCCGCAGACGAACTGCGGGCCCGCACCGGCTGTACCGCCGCTGTCCGTGACGTCTCCTTCGACGTGCACAAGGGCGAGGTCTTCGTCGTCATGGGGCTCTCGGGCTCCGGAAAGTCCACCCTCGTACGCTGCCTGACCCGGCTCATCGAGCCGACCTCCGGCGCCATCGCCATCGACGGCGAGGACGTCCTGTCCATGGACAAGTCGCGGCTGCGCGAACTGCGCCGGCACCGCGCCTCCATGGTCTTCCAGCACTTCGGCCTGCTGCCGCACCGCTCCGTCGTCGACAACGTCGCCTACGGCCTGGAGATCCAGGGCATGGGCAGGGCCGAGCGCCGCGCCAAGGCCGCCGAGGTCGTCGAGAAGGTCGGCCTCGCGGGGATGGAGGAGCGCCGCCCCGGGCAGCTCTCCGGCGGGCAGCAGCAGCGCGTGGGCCTCGCCCGCGCCCTCGCCGTCGACCCCGAAGTGCTCCTCTTCGACGAGCCGTTCAGCGCGCTCGACCCGCTGATCCGCCGCGACATGCAGGAAGAAGTCATCCGCCTGCACCGCGAAGAGGGCCGCACCATGGTCTTCATCACCCACGACCTCAGCGAGGCGCTGCGGCTCGGCGACCGGATCGCGCTGATGCGCGACGGCCGGATCGTGCAGCTCGGCACCCCCGAGGAGATCGTCGGCTCGCCCGCCGACGACTACGTGCGCGACTTCGTCCGTGACGTGGCGCGCGAGCAGGTCATGACCGTACGGACGGCCATGCGGCCCGCCGACGACGTGAGCGAGACCGAAAGCGGAGCCTCCGTCTCTCCCGATGCCACTGTCTCGGCCGCCATCGAGGCCGTCGCCCGCACCGGTGAGCCCGCCCGCGTGATGGAGAACGGCCGCTGCATCGGCATCGTCGACCAGCAGGCGCTGCTCGCGGTCGTCGCGGGCATCGATACGGCTGAGGCGGTCGCCGCATGACGGCGGCCGTCACCGTACCCGTGAAGGACGAGGCGACGACACAGGGCGCCACCGGCCGGTTCGCCGCCGTCGTACGTCACCGCGCCGGGCGCAAGCTGCTCGCGCTCGCCGTCGCCGCGTTCGTGCTCGTGCCGCTCGGGGCGGTTCTGTGGGGCGGTGGCAGCTGGCCCGCCGGTCTGACCGTCGACGTGTCGGGTCCGCTCGACGACGTCAACGAGTGGGTCATCGACAACCGCGAGACGCACCCCCTCTTCCTGTACTTCCTGCTGCACCTCTCCAACACCGCCACCGACGCCGTCGACGCCGTCTACAACGGCCTCGACGCCCTCGGCTGGGCCGGGTTCGGAGCCATGGCCGTGCTCTTCGCGTGGCGCGCCGCCGGACTCGACCGGCGCGGCGCGAAGACGGCGGGCATCGCGGCCGTCGTGTTCGCCGTGTGCGGGGTGCTCGGCATGTGGGACGCGACGCTCCTCACCATCGCGCTGATGGTCGTGGCCGTGGCGCTCGCCTCCGTACTGGGCATCCTGCTCGGTCTCGCGGCCGGACTCTCCGACCGCTTCCACCGGATGCTGCGCCCGGTGCTCGACACCATGCAGGTGATGCCGGCCTTCGCGTACCTGCTGCCGTTCGTACTCGTCTTCGGCACCGGCACGCCCGCCGCGCTCTTCTGCACGGTCATCTACGCCGCCCCGCCGATGGCCCGCCTCACCGCGCTCGGCCTGCGCGGTGCCGACGCCGGGGTCCTGGAGGCCTCGGCCTCGCTCGGCGCGAGCGGCCCGCAGCGGCTGTGGACGGCGCGGCTGCCGCTCGCCCGCAAGGAAATGCTGCTCGGCCTCAACCAGACGATCATGATGGCGCTGTCGATGGTCGTCATCGCGGCGCTCGTCGGCGCCGGCGGTCTCGGCGAAGAGGTCTACTCGGCGCTGTCGACGGTCGACGTCGGCAAGGCGCTCGCGGCCGGCATCCCGATCGTGCTGATCGCGGTCTGGCTCGACCGTACGACCGCGGCGGCGGGCGAGCGTCTCGGCACCTCCGTGCCGGGCGGCTCGCGGCTGCTGCACGGGTGGCGCGCCTGGGCGCTGGTCGCCGTTGTCACCGCGGCTGCCGCCGCCGTCAACCGCGCGCTGCTCACGCCGACGTGGCCGGAGGCCTGGACGTACGGCATCTCCACGCCCGTCAACAAGGCCCAGGACTGGATCACCGAGCACCTCGCCTCGGGCATCCCGGTCCTCGGCGGCACCGAGGTGTGGTCGGAGAACTTCACGCTGTGGGTGCTCAACCCGCTGCGCGACGGTCTGGTCTGGCTGCCCTGGTGGGCCCTGCTGCTGATCGTGGCCGCGCTGGCGTGGCTGGTCGGATCGTGGGCGACCGCGCTCACCTCGACGCTCGCTATGGGTGCCATCGGCGTACTCGGCGTATGGACCAAGTCCCTCGACACGCTGTCCCAGGTGATCGCGGCGCTGTTCGTGACGCTGCTGCTGGGCTTCGCGCTCGGCATCGCGGCGGCGCGGGCGGGCCGGTTCGAACGGTGGATGCGACCGGTGCTCGACGCGATGCAGACGATGCCGCAGTTCGTGTACCTGATCCCGGTGGTCGCCCTGTTCGGCGTGACGCGCGCGTCCGCGATCATCGCGGCCGTCGTGTACGCGCTGCCCGCCGTCGTCCGCATCACCACCCAGGGCATCAGGGAGGTCGACCCCTCGGCCCTGGAGGCCGCGCGCTCCCTGGGCGCCGGCTCCCGGCAGCAACTCCTCCAGGTGCAGCTGCCGCTGGCCCGCCCGGCGCTCCAGCTCGCCGTCAACCAGGGCGTGGTGCTGGTGCTCGCCGTGGTCGTCGTCGGTGGCCTCGTCGGCGGTGGCGCGCTCGGTTACGACGTGGTCAAGGGCCTCTCACGCGGCGAGATGGGTGTCGGCATGACGGCCGGCGCCGCGATCGTCTGCCTCGGACTCGTACTGGACCGCCTCACCCAGCCCGGCGCGGGGCGTTCCCGTCGTCGTCAGGACAGCTGACCAGCCCCCGCTTTTTGCTTCATTCCTGCCTAGAAGAGAGTCACCCTCACCATGCGCACGAATACGCGAAATTCCCGCACAGCCCGCACGGCCATCGCTACCGCCGCCGCCCTCGGCCTGCTCGCCCTCAGCGGGTGCGGCGCCGCCGAGACCGGCAAGAGCGACGAGGCCGGTGACAAGAAGACCGTGAAGCTGACCGTCCCCTCGTGGGTCGGCGCGCAGGCCAACACCGCCGTCGCGGCGTATCTCCTGGAGAAGGAGCTCGGCTACACCGTCAAGACCCAGCAGATGGGCGAGGTCCTCGCGTGGGACGCGCTGTCGAAGGGCGACATCGACGGGATCCTGGAGGACTGGGGCCACCCCAAGGAGGAAAAGCAGTACGTCGACACCAAGAAGACCGTCGTCGGGGGCGGCGACCTCGGTGTCACCGGGCACATCGGCTGGTTCGTGCCGAAGTACTTCGCGGACAAGCACCCGGACGTCACGGACTGGAAGAACCTCAACAAGTACGCCAAGGAGTTCAAGACCGCGGAGAGCGGTGACAAGGGCGAGATCCTCGAAGGGTCGCCCGACTACGTCACCAACGACGACGCGATCATCAAGAACCTGAAGCTGAACCTGAAGACGAACTACTCGGGTTCCGAGGCCAGCCAGATCACGGCCATGAAGAAGTACGCCAAGGCGAAGAAGCCGTTCCTGACGTACTGGTGGACCCCGCAGTGGCTGAACGCCGAGATCGACATGGTCGAGGTCAAGCTGCCGGAGTACAAGGAAGGCTGCGACGCCGACCCGAAGAAGATCGCCTGCGCCTACCCGAACACGCCGCTCCAGAAGTTCTTCAACGCGGACTTCGCGAAGAACGGCGGCAAGGCGGCGGAGTTCCTGAAGAACTTCAAGTGGACGACCGAGCAGCAGAACGAGGTCGCCCTGATGATCGCGGACGAGAAGCTGTCGCCCGAGGCCGCGGCCGAGAAGTGGGTCAAGGCGAACGAGTCGACGTGGAAGGCCTGGATGCCCAAGAAGTAGGCTTTCAGCCAGTTGAGTTCGAGGGGCCTGTTACTGGTAACAGGCCCTTCGGCGTACAACCAGGACTCACGGGGGAATCACAGATGGACTTCATGTTCTATGCCGTGCCCGCACTGATCGCGACGGTCGCCGTGCTCATGGCCGCCAAGACGGTCCTCTCGCTGGTGCGGCTGCGTGCGGCCTGGCGCAGTGGGCTGACCGCGGAGGCGCGCTGCCTTCGCACGTACACGACGACGAGCAGCCGGGGCGAGAGCGGCGGGGTCCGCACCACCCTGCACCACGTGTACGAGTTCACCGTCCCCGGCGGGCCCGGCACCGTCCGCTTCGAGGAGACCGGCGGACCGGGCACCACTGTCGAGGGCGACATCGTCGCCGTCCACTACCCGGCGGGCATGCCCGGGCGGGCCACCGCGCACCCGCCGTCGAGCGCGGTGCGGGCGACCGCCGGTGCGGTGTTCGTCGTGATGTTCTGCGCCGTGATGGTCGCCTTCTGCGTGTACTTCGTGACGTCGTACGCGACGATGTCCGACCTCTGGAGCGACTTCTGAGCGCGGTCGCCGCTCAGTGCTTGAAGGCGCCCGGGGTGTAGTGGCCGGGGACCATGCGGGTGCTCACGCCGAAGCGGTTCCAGGCGTTGATGACCGTGATCAGGGAGATCAGCCGGGTCAGTTCGGGCTCCTCGAAGTGCTTGGCGGCCCTCGCGTACACCTCGTCGGAGACGAATCCGTCGGTCAGCACGGTCACGGCCTCGGTGAGCGCGAGGGCCGCGGCCTCCTTCTCCGTGTAGAAGTGCAGGGACTCCTCCCAGGCGCTGAGCTGGACGATCCGCTCGACCGACTCGCCCGCCGCGAGTGCGTCCTTGGAGTGCATGTCGATGCAGAAGGCGCAGCGGTTGAGCTGTGAGGCGCGGATCTTGACCAGCTCGACCAGAAGCGGGTCGAGCCCCTTCTTCGCCGCCGCGTCGAGCGTGATCATGGCCTTGTAGACGTCGGGGGCGAGCTTGGCCCACTCCAGCCGGGGCGGGTGCTCGTGGGCGTACTCGGGCGTCGTCGTGGTCGTGGTCGTGGTGTTCGTGTCTGTCGTCATGGGGACGACGCTACGGGGCCGTTGGCGCACCGGTATGGTCCATTTCCGTGACAGATTCATGGGCCACTCATGGAGTCGACCTGCATGTGGAGCTGGGCGGTTCCGGGCTGCGTTCGGGCCTGATGAACGCCCTGCGCGAAGCTGTCCGTACGGGCAGGCTGGCCCCCGGAACGCGGCTGCCGTCCTCGCGTTCGCTCGCCGTCGACCTGGGCGTCGCCCGCAACACCGTCGCCGACGCGTACGCCGAACTGGTCGCCGAGGGCTGGCTCACCGCCCGCCAGGGCTCGGGCACCCGGGTCGCGCAGCGGGCCGCGCCGCGCCGGGCCGCGCCCGCCGTCGTGACGCGCAACGGCGCGCGGCGCGAACCGGCGTACAGCCTCATGCCCGGCGCGCCCGACCTCGCGTCCTTTCCGCGCGCCGAGTGGCTGAAGGCGGCCCGGCGCGCCCTGACCGCCGCGCCGCACGAGGCGTTCGGGTGCGGCGATCCGCGCGGGCGTGTCGAACTGCGTACCGCCGTCGCCGAGTACCTGGCGCGGGCGCGCGGCGTGCGGGCCACGCCGGACCGTGTCGTCGTCAGCTCCGGGGTCGTGCACGGGCTGATGCTCGTCGCGAAGGTGCTGAGGCAGCGGCGCGTGCGTGAGGTGGCGGTCGAGTCGTACGGTCTCCCCTTCCACCGGGACGTCTTCACCGAGGCCGGGCTGCGCACGCCGGCGCTGGGGTTCGACGCGCACGGATCGCGCACCGGGGAGCTGGGAGGGCTACGGGGCGCGGGGGCGGTGCTGTTGACGCCGGCCCACCAGTTCCCGATCGGGGTCGCCCTGCGTCCGGACCGGCGCGCGGCGGCGGTCGACTGGGCGCGCGCTACGGGCGGACTGATCCTGGAGGACGACTACGACGGGGAGTTCCGCTACGACCGCCAGCCGGTCGGCGCCCTTCAGGGACTCGATCCGGAGCGGGTCGTCTACCTGGGCACGGCGAGCAAGTCGCTCGCGCCGGGGCTGCGGCTGGCCTGGATGGTGCTGCCCGAGGCGCTGGCGGCGGAGGTGGCGGCGGCCAAGGGGGTGGTGGACTGGGTGTCGAGTGCCATGGACCAGCTCACCCTCGCGGAATTCATGGCCTCGGGCGCGTACGACCGCCACGTGCGTTCCATGCGGCTGCGATACCGGCGGCGGCGCGACCAGCTGGTGGCGGCGCTGGCGGAGCGGGCGCCGGAGGTACGGGTGACGGGGATCGCGGCGGGGCTGCACGCGGTGCTGGAACTGCCGGCGGACACCGAACGGTCCGTGGTGCAAGCGGCGGCGTGGCAGGGGCTGGCGCTGAACGGCGTGGGGAGCTTCCGTCACCCGTCGGTGCGGCGGGACCGGGACGCGCTGGTCGTCGGGTACGCGACGCCTCCGGACAGCGCGTGGACGGGGGCGCTGGACGCGCTGTGCCGGGCACTGCCGTGACGGCTCGCGGTGGTGACGGCTCGCGGCCGGCTTCGGCGGGGCGGCTCGGGTGCGCGGGCCCGCGTGGCTCCGGGCGTGTCCCGGGCGCGCGGCTGAGCTCGGGCGCGGGTTCTACGGGGAGGAGGGGGAGCCCCGGCCGGACGGGGGAGGCCGACCGGGGCTGTACGGGGAGGGGCGCGCGATCGCCTTTCGGCGGTGCGTTCTCTCCTCGTAAAGATGAACGATAAACCATCCTTGAGGGTTCCCCGGCCGGGACCTTCCGCCCTTCAGTCCTGCGCCGAAGAGGCCGGGGACGACTCGTCCGTCACCACGTCGGCCGCCGCCTCACCGAACCGGGCGAGGGCCAGCGCGCCCGCCACCGCCACCGCGAAGCCCACGGCCGCCGGCACCGCCAGGCCCTCCCGCGTACGGTCGCCGAGCCATACGACGCCCACGACGGCCGGGCCGATCGTCTCGCCGACCACCATGCCCGCCGTCGCCGTGGTCACCGAGCCGCGCTGGAAGGCCGAGGTCAGCAGCAGGAACGCCGTACCGCCGGCCAGCAGAAGGGCGTACACGGCCGGATTGGCGACGAGCGCCGACGGCGCCAGGTCGTCGATCAGCCGCACCGAGACCGACACCACCCCGAAGCCGGTGCCCGCGCCGAAGCCGAGCACCAGGGCGCGGGCCCGCCCCGGCAGGCGGCCCGCCACCGCGCCCGCGAGCAGCACGGCGAAGGCGACGCCGAGCAGGGCGTACGGCAGTGCGGGCGGCCCGTCGCTGTCACCCTCCGCACCGACGGAGAGCCCGATCATGGCCAGACCGGCGGAGACGACGGCCACCGCGGCCCACTCCACGCCCCTGAGGCGGACCTTCAGCACGCGCGCGGCGACCACCGCGGTGACCGCGAGGCTCCCGGCCTGGGTGGCCTCGACGGCGTAGATCGGGATGGTGAGCAGCGCGACGATCTGGAGCGCGAAACTGAGGAAGTCGAGCGCGAGACCGACCAGGTACCGCCACTGACGCAGGGCGCGCAGCAGCAGCGTTACGTCGACCCCGCTCCCGGTGCCGGGCTGCGCGGCCCGGGCCGCGACGGCCTGGAGCACCGAGGCCGTACCGATGCAGACCGCAGAACAGAGTGCGCAGATCATCCCAAGGAGCACAAAACGACTCTAGAGGGGGTGGAGATCGCGCACCGGGTTCCGGGGGCGGGAGCGGGCCAACTAGTCTGTCGGACGGTCTGGAGAATCTGTTCGAACGACGGGGGAGGGGCCGCGACATGGCGGCACGACGGCGCAAACTGAGGTCGGGCACAGTCCTGCTCGGCGGCATGGGCGTACTCGCGGCGACGCTCACCGCATGCGGCTCGGAGCCGGACCGGCGGTGCGTGGACCCGGTCACCCAGGAAGTGCTGCCCGACTACGAGTGCGACGACGACGGCACCAGCAACGGCAGGTACTACTACGGCGGCCACGTCAACAGCGGCAAGGTCACCGACGGCAGCTTCGACAAGTCCGCGGTCGACCGGGGCGGCTTCGGCTCCTCCGGCTCCGGCGGCGGCTGACAGGGCCTTCGGGCTCAGGCATCCAGGCACTCAAGCGATGAAGCGACACACGATCGAACCCCGCCCCGGCTGGCAGCAGACCGTCGAGGAGCAGGGCCTCATCTATCCGCTGACCCGTTTCCCCGACGGGTCGCTGCGCCCGTACTGGGACGAGAGCGCGTACTACGAGTTCTCGCTGCCCGAGGTCGAGGCGATGGAGGAGGTCGTCGAGGAACTGCACACCATGTGCCTGGCCGCCGCCGCGCACATCGTCGAGCACGACCGGTTCGCCGACCTCGGCATCACGGACCCGCGCCTGGCATCGCGCGTCGCCGATGCGTGGCGAAGGCGCGCCGAACTTCCTTCCGTCTACGGACGGTTCGACCTCCGGTACGACGGCACGGGCCCCGCCAAGATGCTGGAGTACAACGCCGACACGCCCACCTCGCTGGTGGAGGCGGCCAGCCCGCAGTGGTTCTGGATGGAGGAGCGCTTCCCCGGCGCCGACCAGTGGAACTCCCTGCACGAGCGGCTCGTCGACGCCTGGAAGCGCCAGGCGCACCTCCTGCCGCCCGGGCCCGTCCACTTCGTCCACTCGGACGGCGACGAGCTCGGCGAGGACCTGATGACGGTCGCCTACCTGCGCGAGACCGCCCAGCAGGCCGGGCTCGCCACGGAGGCGCTGTCGGTCGAACAGATCGGCTGGGACCGGCTCTCGGGCCGCTTCGTCGACGGCCGGCTGCGCTTCATCCGCAGCTGCTTCAAGCTCTACCCGTGGGAATGGCTGACGACCGACCGCTTCGGGCCGCACGTACTGAACACTCTCGACAACGGCGGCGGCACCGGCACCACCTGCTGGATCGAGCCGGCCTGGAAGATGCTGCTCTCCAACAAGGCGCTGCTGGCGATTCTCTGGGAGCTCTATCCCGGCCACCCGAACCTGCTCGCCGCGTACCTCGACGGCCCGCGCGAGCTGGCCGCCCCGGACGGCCCCGGTTACGTCGCCAAGCCGCTGCTGGGACGCGAGGGCGCCGGCGTCACGATCCACGAGCCGGGGGACACCTCCCCGCCGGCCCCGGGGGGCCAGCCCGTCTGCTACCAGGAGCTGGCGCACCTCCCCGATTTCGACGGCAACCGTGTGGTGCTGGGCGCGTGGGTGGTCGAGAACGAGGCGGCGGGACTCGGCATCCGGGAGTCCTCGGGCCTGATCACGGACGAGTACGCCCGCTTCCTGCCGCACGTCATCCTCTGACGGCCGCACCGCCCGGTGCCGGACCGCCCGGTGCCGCGAGCGCCGCGTCGTGCCACTCCGTGGGTGGTCTCCGTTGCTCGACGGAGACCACCCACGGCGCGGCCGCAGGGCGCCTCCGCCTAGCTCGCCAGCACCGCGCCGAGCTGGTCGAGGCCCCAGTCCAGGTCCTCCTTGCTGATCACCAGCGGCGGGGCGATCCGGATCGTCGATCCGTGGGTGTCCTTGACCAGGACGCCCCGTTCCATCAGCTTCTCCGAGATCTCCCGGCCGGTGCCGCGCGACGGGGCGATGTCGATGCCCGCCCACAGCCCGCGGCCGCGCACCGCCTCCACCGCTCCGCCGCCCACCATGAGGCCCAGCTGCTGGTGGAGGTGGTCGCCGAGCTCGGTGGCACGCTGCTGGTACTCGCCGGTGCGCAGCATCGCGATGACCTCCAGCCCGACCGCGCAGGCCAGCGGGTTCCCGCCGAACGTCGAACCGTGCTCGCCCGGCCCGTACACCCCGAGCACCTCGGCCGACGACACGACGGCGGACACCGGCACGACACCGCCGCCCAGTGCCTTGCCCAGGACGTACATGTCGGGGACGACGCCCTCGTGCTCGCACGCGAAGGTCTTGCCCGTACGCCCGAGGCCGGACTGGATCTCGTCCGCGATGAAGAGGACGTTCCGCTCACGGGTCAGCGCCCGCACGCCCGCCAGGTACCCGGGCGGCGGCACCAGGACCCCCGCCTCACCCTGGATGGGCTCCAGCAGCACGGCCACGGTGTTCTCGGTCACCGCGGCCTCGATCGCCGTGAGGTCGCCGTACGGAACGATCTCGAAGCCCGGTGTGTAGGGGCCGAAGTCCGCGCGGGCCTCGTGGTCGGTGGAGAAGCTGACGATCGTCGTCGTACGGCCGTGGAAGTTGTTCGCCGCGACGACGATCTTCGCCGTGCCGTCCATCACGCCCTTGACCTTGTAGCCCCACTTGCGGGCCGTCTTCACCGCGGTCTCCACGGCCTCGGCCCCGGTGTTCATCGGCAGCACCATGTCCATGCCGCACAGCTCGGCGAGCCGCGCGCAGAACTCGGCGAACCGGTCGTGGTGGAAGGCCCGGGAGGTCAGCGTCACTCTGTCGAGCTGCGCCTTGGCGGCATCGATGAGCCGGCGGTTTCCGTGCCCGAAGTTGAGCGCGGAGTACCCGGCGAGCATGTCGAGGTAGCGGCGCCCCTCGATGTCGGTCATCCAGGCGCCGTCCGCCGAGGAGACGACGATGGGGAGAGGGTGGTAGTTGTGCGCGCTGTGGGCCTCGGCTGAGGCGATGGCGGCTTGGGTGGTCGACACGGGGTCTCCGATCGTCGAAACAAATCCATCCGGCGAGGGGCATGGATGGTGCCCCTTTCTATCGTCGCTCGCATGCCGGACGAAGAAACCATGCTTGGCGGTGCGGCGCTAGGGTGGCCGGTAAGCACGGCGACTGGCGTACGCGGAACAGACCGCGGGGAAGCCGTGCGGGGAACAGCACGAGGTGCCGCCCGCCTGGGCACCCCGGGATCACGACCGGACACTGACCGCTCGCCCCGGAGGACACGATGACTCTCCCGCTCAGCCACCCCGCCCTCTCCGCCACGGACCCCGAACTGGCCGCACTGGTCGGAGCCGAGGAACAGCTCCAGGCCGACACCCTGCGCCTGATCCCCAGCGAGAACTACGTCTCGCAGGCCGTACTGGAAGCCTCCGGCACCGTTCTGCAGAACAAGTACAGCGAGGGCTACGCGGGCCGGCGCTACTACGAGGGCCAGCAGAACATCGACCAGGTCGAGCGCCTCGCCACCGCCCGCGCCAAGGCCCTGTTCGGCGTAGACCACGCCAACGTCCAGCCCTACTCCGGCTCGCCCGCCAACCTCGCCGTCTATCTCGCCTTCGCCGAGCCAGGCGACACCGTGATGGGCATGGCCCTTCCGATGGGCGGCCACCTCACCCACGGCTGGGGTGTCTCGGCCACCGGCACGTGGTTCCGCGGCGTCCAGTACGGCGTACGCCGCACCGCGGATCCCGACACGAATGGCCGCATCGACTTCGACGAGGTCCGCGACCTCGCGCTCAAGGAGCGCCCGAAGCTGATCTTCTGCGGCGGCACGGCCCTGCCCCGCACCATCGACTTCGCGGCGTTCGCGGAGATCGCCCGCGAGTCCGGCGCCGTACTCGTCGCGGACGTCGCCCACATCGCCGGACTGATCGCGGGCGGCGCCCACCCGTCCCCGGTCCCGCACGCGGACGTCATCTCCACGACCACCCACAAGACCCTGCGCGGCCCGCGCGGCGCGATGCTGATGTCCCGCGAGGAGCACGCGAAGGCCATCGACAAGGCCGTCTTCCCCGGCCTCCAGGGCGGCCCGCACAACCAGACCACCGCCGCCATCGCCGTCGCCCTCCACGAGGCGGCCCAGCCCTCCTTCCGTGACTACGCGCACGCCGTCGTCGCCAACGCCGGGGCACTCGCAGAGGCGCTGCTCGCCCGCGGCTTCGACCTGGTCTCGGGCGGTACCGACAACCACCTGATCCTGATGGACCTCACCGCCAAGGACGTGCCCGGCAAGGTCGCGGCGAAGGCCCTGGACCGGGCCGGGATCGTCGTGAACTACAACACCGTCCCGTACGACCCGCGGAAGCCGTTCGACCCCTCCGGCGTCCGTATCGGCACCCCCTCCCTCACCTCCCGCGGTCTGGCCGCTGAACACATGCCGGCGGTCGCCGACTGGATCGACCGGGGCGTCACCGCCGCGCGCACCGGCGACGAGGAAGCACTCGCCGCGATCCGCGCCGAGGTCGCCGACCTCATGGCCGCCTTCCCGGCACCGGGCCTCCCGACGGACTGACGTCCTTTACGCGTCGACGAGTTGACGGCGCGGCCCCCGCGGGCCCGGGTCCTGTGGGCCCGGATTCCGCCGGGCCGTGCCGCGCCGGACCAGGGCAACCCCGGCGAAGCCGACCAGGGTCCCGGCCGCCAGCCCCGGTATCGGCCACCACCAGGCCGCGGAGCCGGTGTTGCCGGCGCATGGCGAGCGCCACCCCGGCCAGGGCGGCAAGTCGTCGTAGCAGTCGCATGGTTCGTCCTCCCCCGTTGATGCATCGCTTCCCATCGCGGTGTCACTTCTCATACACCGCTCGGCCCCCGCGGGTTCCGCCTCAGCCGGGTCGGTCCGCGGACTCCGCGATGTCCACCGCCCGGTCCATGGAGGTCACGCCCTCGAGCCGCAGCGTCAGGCCCTCGGAGCGCTGCCAGAGCAGCGTCGGCCCCGCAGACCTGACCTCGCGCGCGTACGGACCGCTCGCCTCGTCCAGGAGCCTCAGCGTCAACCGGTGGCGCTCCGGGAACCACAGGGCCGTCCGCCCGTCCACCTCGGTGTAGACGGCGGGCACGGGCGTCGCCTTGTGGAAGAGCGGATCGATGGTCGCCCTGAACTCGTCGAGCCGGACCTCCCCCCAGCACACCGACAGGACGCGTCGGTCGGCCGAGACCGAAGCCGCCGTCGGCTCCCTCAGGCCGGCCGGCAGCACCGGGTCGAAACCTGCCCGCAGCGCCGCCTCCGCCACCGTCAGCCCCTGCCGGCAACCGGGCGGCCCGTCGCCGGGCCGCCCGGGCGGCGCCGAGGCCGTCGGGTCGTACCGCACCTCCACGCCCCCGAAGTCGAACCACTCCGCGACCGCCGCGCGCACCGGGGGCGTGAGCACCAGCGCGACCAGCAGCCCGGACAGCGCGGCGGTCAGCAGCCGCCACCTGCGCCGCGCCCAGGCCCGCAGCCGCTCACCGTGCCCCGGCGGCTCCGCCACCGGCACGGGCACCGCCTCCGCGATGATCTGCGCCAGCACCCGCTCGGCCATAGTGGCCCCGTCGACGTCCGGGACCCGCATCCCCCGCCCCACCCCACGCAAGACGTCGGCCAGGCACACCTCGGCCGCCCCGTCGGACGGAACCCCGCCCCGCTCGCTGCTCGCCTCCCCGCCCGTGCGGCCGCCCCGGGCAGGAAGGCGTTCCCCCTCCTCGGGCAGGTCGCCGGCCCGCTCCCCGGGAAGGCGTCCGGCCCGCTCCTCCGCCCCCTCCTCCCGTCGGCCCTCACTCATGCTCGTCACCCCCTTCCCCCGCTCCCGGCAGAATCCGGCCCAGCTTGCGCAGCCCACGGTTCAGGCGGGATTTCACCGTCCCCCGCGGCCATCCCAGGGCCTCCGCCGTCTCCGCCTCGTCCATTTCCAGCAGATAGCGGTACGTCACGACCCGGCGCTGGTCGTCGTTCAGCTCGTCCAGTGCGGCCAGCAGCTGCTGCCGGCGCTCCTCCGCCAGTGCCGCCACTGCCGGATCGGCCGATTCCGGTATCACCGGCGGCGCCCCGAGCAGCGCCGCCTCCCGACCCGTCGCGGCCCGCAGCCGACCCGCTGAGCGCACTGTGTTTCTCGTCTCATTTGCGACAATTCGCAGCAACCACGGCCGGAAGGCCGAGCCGTCCCTGAAGTGCCCCAGCGACTGGTACGCCTTGAAGAACGCCGCCTGCACCACGTCTTCCGCTTCCGTGCCCGCACCCAGCGCCACAGCCGCCCTGAGCGCGATTCCTGTGTAGGCGCGCACCAGTTCCGCGTACGCCTCGGGCTCCCCTGCCCGCACGCGCGCGATCACCGCATCATCGTCGATGCCGATGCGGCCCCCCTCCAGGGTCCCCTCCCGCGTCCTCACACTCTTGATACACCGGAGAACCGAGTTGGGTTCCACACCTGAGAGAATGAGTTCATGGCCTCTGATCGTCCTCGCGTGCTCTCCGGCATCCAGCCCACCGCAGGCTCGTTCCACCTCGGCAACTACCTTGGCGCCGTACGCCAATGGGTCGCCCTGCAGGAATCGCACGACGCCTTCTACATGGTCGTCGACCTGCATGCGATCACCGTTCCGCAGGACCCCGCCGAACTGCGCGCCAACACCCGGCTCGCCGCGGCCCAGCTGCTGGCCGCCGGCCTCGACCCGGACCGCTGCACACTCTTCGTGCAGAGCCACGTGCCCGAGCACGCCCAGCTCGGCTGGGTCATGAACTGCCTCACCGGCTTCGGTGAGGCCTCCCGCATGACGCAGTTCAAGGACAAGTCCGCCAAGCAGGGCTCCGACCGCGCGACCGTGGGCCTCTTCACGTACCCGATCCTCCAGGTCGCGGACATCCTGCTCTACCAGGCCCATCAGGTCCCGGTCGGCGAGGACCAGCGCCAGCACATCGAGCTGACCCGCGACCTCGCCGAGCGCTTCAACGGCCGTTTCGGCGACACGTTCACCGTCCCGGCGCCGTACATCCTCAAGGAGACGGCGAAGATCTTCGATCTCCAGGACCCGATGATCAAGATGAGCAAGTCGGCGTCGACGCCGAAGGGCCTGATCAACCTGCTCGACGAGCCCAAGGTGACCGCGAAGAAGATCAAGAGCGCGGTCACGGACACGGACACGGTGATCCGTTACGACGCCGTGGAGAAGCCGGGCGTCAGCAACCTCCTGACCATCTACTCCACGCTCACCGGCGAGACCGTGGCGGAGCTGGAGAAGAAGTACGAGGGCAAGATGTACGGCGCGCTCAAGACGGACCTCGCCGAGGTGATGGTGGAGTTCGTCACGCCGTTCCGCACCCGCACCCAGGAATTTCTGGACGACCCGGAGACGCTGGACTCGATTCTGGCCAAGGGCGCCGAGAAGGCCCGTGCGGTCGCCGCGGAGACCCTCGCGCAGGCGTACGAGAAGGTCGGTCTGCTGCCCGCCAAGCACTGAGCGCGCAAGCGTGACCAAAGTCCGGACCAAGGACTCTGGTCACGGGGGCGGCGAGGCCGCCACACTGCACACTGGCAGCAGCACACGCAGAGCACCGCACAGGACTACCGGACGACGACGGAGGAGAACGACGTGGGGACCGTAACGCTCGGCGTTTCGCTCGCGGTCCCGGAGCCGTACGGCAGCCTGCTCCAGGAGCGGCGCGTGAGCTTCGGGGATCCGGCCGCGCACGGCATCCCCACGCATGTCACCCTCCTCCCGCCCACCGAGGTCGACGCCGCGCTGCTGCCGGCTGTCGAGGCTCACCTCGCGCAGGTCGCGTCGTCCGGGCGCTCCTTCCCGATGCGCCTGTCGGGCACGGGTACGTTCCGCCCGCTGTCTCCGGTCGTGTTCGTGCAGGTCGTCGAGGGTGCGTCGGCCTGCTCCTGGCTCCAGAAGCGGGTCAGGGACGCGTCGGGACCGCTGGTGCGCGAGCTCCAGTTCCCGTACCACCCGCATGTCACCGTCGCCCACGGCATCTCCGAAGAGGGCATGGACCGGGCGTACGAAGAGCTCTCCGAGTACGAGGCGCAGTGGGCCTGCACCGGCTTCGCGCTGTACGAGCAGGGGGCGGACGGCGTGTGGCGCAAGCTCCGCGAGTACGCGTTCGGCGGCGGTGCGGCAGGGGTCGTGCCGGCCCAGAATTCCCCGATGGACCAGCCTGCGGCACCTTCGCTGCGCTTCTGAGCGCCGGGGAGCCCCTGCTCCTCGAGCGCCGGAGCGGCCAGATGGTGACGCGCGCGGGTGAAAAGTGGGTGCGTCCCGGCCGTCCGGCGTTCGAGGACACGCCCGGAGGGACCCCGGGAGCCCCGGAGGCAGCCCCCCGCGCTCAGACCGGCAGGCGCCGGAACAGCGGCCGCGGCACATGGCGCAGCGCCGACATCACCGCACGCAGCGTCCCCGGCACCCACACCGTCTCGGAGCGCCGCCGCAGACCTGCCTCGATCGCCGTGGCCACTGCCTCCGGCGTGGTCGCCAGGGGTGCCTCCGGCAGCCCCGCCGTCATCTTCGAGCGGACGAATCCGGGGCGTACGACCATCACGTGCACGCCCGTCCCGTGCAGCGCGTCGCCGAGGCCCTGGGCGAAGGCGTCCAGGCCGGCCTTGCTCGACCCGTAGATGAAATTCGCGCGGCGGGCGCGCTCGCCCGCCACCGACGACAGCACGACCAGGGAGCCGTGCCCCTGTCCCTGGAGTGCCTTCGCGCAGACCAGGCCGGCCGAGACGGCGCCCGTGTAGTTCGTCTGGGCGACCCTGACCGCCGACAGCGGCTGCTCCTCGTCGTGCGCCTGGTCGCCGAGGACCCCGAAGGCCAGCAACACCATGTCGATGTCGCCCTCGGCGAAGACCTTGCCGAGCTTCTGCTCGTGCGTCACGGGGTCGAGCGCGTCGAAGGCGACGGTCCGGACCTCCGCGCCCAGCGCGCGCAGCCCGGCCGCCGCAGCTTCGAGGGCGGGGGAGGGGCGGCCGGCCAGCCAGACCGTGCGGGTGCGGCGGGTGACCAGGCGGCGTGCCGTCGCGAGGCCGATCTCGGACGTGCCGCCGAGGACGAGCAGGGACTGGGGGGTGCCGAAGGCGTCCTTCATGAATGCGCTCCTGGAGGCTGGAATGCGACAGCGGGGAAATCCGCAGCTCAGAGGGAGAGGCGGCGGGAGAGGTCCGACGTGAAGACGCCGCGCGGGTCGAGCTCCGCGCGCAGCGCCCGGAATTCCGCCAGTCGCGGGTACATCGCGGCCAGCAGCTCCGGCCGCAGCCGTGAATCCTTCGCCAGGTAGACGCGGCCACCGGCCGCCACGACCTCCTCGTCGAGTTCGTCCAGGAACGCGCCGAGCCCCGGCAGTCCGGCCGGGATGTCCAGCGCGAGCGTCCAGCCGGGCACCGGGAAGGACAGCCAGCCCGGATCGCCGTCCCCGAACCGTTTCAGTACGGCGAGGAACGACGGACAGCCCCGCCCCGAGATGCGTCCGACGATCCGGCGCAGGGCCTCCTCCCGCCCGTGCCCGACGACGAACTGGTACTGGACGAATCCGCCGCGTCCGTAGATCCGGTTCCAGTGCGGGACACCGTCCAGGGGATGGAAGAAGGCGGACAGCTTCTGGATCTCGCCGGTCCGCGTGCGGGGCGCCTTGCGGTACCAGAGCGCGTTGAACAGGCCCACTGACGCCCGGCCGAGCAGCCCTTCCGGTACGAAGCCGGGCGCGGCCGGGAGCCTGCCCGGCCGGAACGCGAGCGGCGCCCGGCGGGCGTGCGCCGGGAGCGCGTCCAATGGGGCGTGATCCCCCCGGGTGAGCACCGAGCGTCCCATGGCCGCACCGCGCGCCAGCAGGTCGATCCAGGCGACCGAGTAGCGGTAGCGGTGGTCGGTGGCGGTGAGACGGGCCATCAGGTCGTCGAGGTCGGTGGCGCGTTCCGTGTCGACGCTCATCAAGGAGGTTTCGACCGGGAGGAGTTGGATGCTCGCGGAGAGGATGACGCCGGTCAGGCCCATGCCGCCCGCCGTGGCGTCGAAGAGGCCCGTACCGGAAAGCACGGTACGTACCTCGCCGTCGGCGGTGAGCAGTTCGAGCGAGACGACGTGACGGGAGAAGGACCCCGAGCCGTGGTGGTTCTTGCCGTGGATGTCGGCGCCGATCGCGCCGCCCACGGTGACGTACCGCGTCCCGGGCGTCACCGGCACGAACCAGCCAAGCGGAAGCAGTACTTCCATCAGGCGGTGCAGGCTCACTCCCGCCTCGCACACCACGACGCCCGTCCGGGCGTCGATCGTACGGATGCGGTCCATGCGGGTCATGTCGAGTACGGAGCCGCCCGCGTTCTGCGCCGCGTCGCCGTACGCCCGGCCGAGCCCGCGCGCGATGCCGCCGCGCGCACTGTGCGCCGCGCAATCGAGGACCGCGGCCGCCACCTCCTCGTAGGAACGCGGCCGGACCAGGCGGGCGGCGGTGGTCGGGGCGGTCCGGCCCCAACCGGTCACTTCCACTGAGGCGGTGTCGACAGGCATGTCGGTGACCGTATCGCCCCTAAACGTCAGGGTTCAGTAAATCGCCTGGTGTTCTGGGCGAATGGGTGATTGGTGGGGTGTCGTACCCAATTAACATGACTAGTCTGCTTAATCCGAGCAGAGTCGCCCCTGGCCTGCGCCCGGCCGAACGGCCGGGTCGCCGCTACGGAAGAGGGGTGACAGATGCGAGAGGTTGATCGCCGTCTGCTGTCGGCAATGCGGGACTGCGGCACGGACCCACGGGTGGCGGCCGCCGCCCGTGGGCTCTCCTGGTGCGGCGAGCACGGCGCCGTCTGGATCGCCGCCGGCCTCCTGGGGGCGGGAGCCGACCACGAGCGCCGCCACGCCTGGCTGCGCGGTACGGCGCTGATCGGCGCGGCGCACCTCGCGAGCATGGCGGTCAAGCTGGCGGTACGCCGCGCCCGCCCCCAACTCGCCGCCCTGGAGCCCCTGGTGAGCACGGCCGGGCGGCACTCCTTCCCCAGCTCCCACGCGGCGTCGGCGGCCGCGGCGGCGGTGGCCTTCGGCGCGCTGCGCCCCGTCGGGCACCACCTCGTGCCGCCGCTGGCCGCCGCGATGTGCGTGTCCCGGCTGGTGGTCGGCGTCCATTACCCGACCGATGTGGTGGCCGGCGTCCTGCTCGGCGGGATCACCGCTGGGCTCGGCGCGGCCTGGATGACCGGGCCGGCCGCCAAGGCCACGGCGGCCGCCGCCTCCGTGGCCGCTACCTCCTCCGTGGGTGTGACCGCCTCCGTGGGTGGGACAGCGACCGAGGGAGGCGGCGCGCATGCCTGAGCGCAGTAGCGGCGCCACCGGCACCAGGAGAACCGCCCCCCAGGTCACCGCCCCCGCCGCCGTCATCGGGCAGCCCCGCCGTGCCGCGCCACCGCGCGCGCCGAGGCGGCGGCCGCTGAGCCTGCCCGCCGGGCTGCTGCGCACCGCGCGCCCCCGCCAGTGGCTCAAGAACGTACTGGTCCTGGCCGCACCCGCCGCCGCGGGCGAGCTGGGGTCCTACCGTGCCGTCGCCGAACTCGTCGTCGTCTTCCTGCTCTTCACCGCCGCCGCGTCCGCCGTCTACCTGATCAACGACGCGCGCGACGCCGACGCCGACCGCGCGCACCCCGTCAAATGCCGCCGCCCGGTCGCCGCCGGGCACGTCCCCGTCCGCGTCGCGTACGCGGCCGGCGGCCTGCTCGCCGTCCTCGCGCCGACCGTGGCGGCCCTGCTCTGCAACGCGATGACGGCCGCTCTCCTCACGGCGTACGTCCTCATGCAGCTCGCTTACTGCGTGCGGCTCAAGCACGTCCTCGTCGTCGATCTGGCCGTCGTCACCACCGGCTTCCTGATGCGCGCGATGATCGGCGGCGTGGCGCTGCACATCCCGCTCTCCCGCTGGTTCCTGATCACGGCGGGATTCGGGGCGCTCTTCATGGTCGCGGCGAAACGTTACTCCGAGGCCGTGCAGATGGCCGGCCGCCCGGAGAAGCGCGGTGCCACCCGCGCTCTCCTCGGTGAGTACACCACGGGCTACCTCCGCTTCGTCTGGCAGCTCGCGGCCGGAGTCGCCGTACTGGGGTACTGCCTGTGGGCCCTGGAGAGCGGCGGCACGGCCAACGGCAGCCTGCTGCCGTGGCGCCAGCTGTCGATGGTGGCGTTCATCCTCTCCGTGCTGCGGTACGCCGTCTTCGCCGACCGGGGCACGGCCGGAGCCCCGGAGGACGTCGTCCTGCGCGACCGGGGGCTCGCCGTCATCGGCCTGGTGTGGGTGGCGATGTACGGCCTCGCGGTGGCCGATCTGTGAGTCCGGCCGCGAAGGGCGTCACCTGGGCGGAGCTGCGCGGCTTCGCGCCGGCCCCCGGCTGTGCGTGCGCCGTCCGCGCCGACACCGTCTCCGGAGCGGTCGTCTGCATGGTCCTCGCGACCGGCCTGCGATTCCGGGGCACCCGGACGCTGGTTTTCGCCCCGGCGGGTAGGCGCACGTCATGGACTGGCTGAAGAACCTGCCTGTCGTCGGCCCGTTCGTGACGCGGCTGGCGGTCACTCACGCATGGCGTACGTACGAAACACTCGATCGCGTCCACTGGACCCGGCTGGCCGCCGCGATCACCTTCATCAGCTTCCTCGCGCTCTTCCCGCTGATCACGGTCGCCGCCGCGATCGGTGCGGCCCTGCTCTCCGACGATCAGCTGCAGCGCATGGAGAGCAAGATCGCCGAACAGGTGCCCGGCATCTCGGGGCAACTCGACCTCGCGTCCCTCGTGGACAACGCGGGCACCGTCGGAATCGTCGCCGGAGCCCTGCTGCTCTTCACCGGCATCGGGTGGGTCGGCTCGATGAGGGAGTGCCTGCGGGCCGTCTGGGAAATGGACGACACCGACGAGGGCAACCCCTTCCTGCGCAGACTCAAGGACGCCGGAGTGCTGGCCGGTCTCGGCCTGATCGGGCTGTCCTCCTGGGCCGCCTCCTCGATCGGCTCGACAGCCGTCGACTGGACCGCCGAGCAGGTCGGCATGTCCGAAAGCGGCGCGGGCGGCGTGCTGTTGCAGATCGCCGCGCTCGCCCTGGCGGTCGGCGCGGACTTCCTGATCCTGCTGTACGTCCTGACTCTGCTGCCGGGGGTGCAGCCGGTCAGGCACCGGCTGATCACCGCGTCGCTCATCGGCGCGATCGGCTTCGAGCTGCTCAAGGTGCTGCTGGGCAGCTATATGAAGGGCGTCGCGGCGAAGAGCATGTACGGGGCGTTCGGCGTTCCCGTCGCCCTGCTGCTGTGGATCAACCTCACGGCGAAGCTGCTGCTGTGCTGCGCGGCATGGACGGCGACGCGGCACGACAGCGAGCGGGCCGCGGAGCGCGAGGCGTCCGACGCGGAGGCAGAGGAAGGGGAAGCGGAGGCGAAGGACGCGGAGGAAGCGGGCGGGGCCAGTGGGACCGGCGGGGCAGGGGAGGCAGGGCAGCCCTCGTCCAGTGGCCCCTCGCCCACCCGCCCCCCGTCCAGCGGCCCCCGGCCCGCCGGCGGGCCCCCTAGCGGCGCGGGCGGCGACGCGACAGGGCGGGCAGCGGCCAGCGCCGGTTGACCAGGAAGATCCCGGCGGCCAGTACCACCAGTACACCGCCCGTGACCGCGAGCGCGGTGCCCGCGCCGCTGGTGCCGTCGCCCGTCGGCGCGGCCCGGGTCGGCCCGTCCTTCGAGGCGGCGGTGTCACCGGTGTTCGCGCCGCCGGCCTTCCCGGCCTTGCCGCCCTTGCCCTTGCCGGACGGCGCGCCCTGACCCGTCGCGGCGGACTTCGGCGGCACCAGTTCACCGACCGGCGTGACCTTCCCGGACGCCTCGAAGCCCCAGTCGAGCAGGCGGGCCGTCTCCTTGTAGACCGCGTTGCTCTCGCCCGCGGACGGGTTCATGACGGTCACGAGCAGCACCTTGTCGCCGCGCTGGGCGACCCCCGTGAACGTCGCTCCCGCATGCGTCGTGTTGCCGTTCTTGACACCCGCCAGACCCTTGTACGGCTCGACGCCCCAGGCTCCGGTGAGCAGGCGGTTGGTGTTCTGGATCTGGAAGCTCTCGCGCTTCTTCCCCTTCTTCTTCTCGCCGGGGAACTTGGCGGTCGCCGTCGCGCTGTACTCGCGGAAGTCCTTCTTCTGCATGCCGCTGCGGGCGATGAGCGTCAGGTCGTACGCGCTGCTGACCTGGCCCTTGGCGTCGTAACCGTCGGGCGAGACGACGGTGGTGTCGAGGGCCTGGAGCTCTTCGGCGTGCGCCTGCATGTCCACGACGGTCTCGTCCCACCCCCCGTTCATCTCCGACAGGACGTGCACGGCGTCGTTGCCGGAGCGCAGGAACACACCGAGCCACATGTCGTGGACGGAGTAGGTGTGGTCCTCCTTGATGCCGACGAGGCTACTGCCCGCGCCGATCCCCGCGAGGTCGCTGTCCTTCACCTTGTAGACCTGCGACTTGGACAGCCGCGGCAGGACGGTGTCCGCGAACAGCATCTTCATGGTGGACGCGGGAGGCAGCCGCCAGTGGGAGTTGTGCGAGGCGAGTACGTCGCCCGATTCGGCATCGGCGACGATCCACGACCGGCCGCTCAGCTCCTTGGGGAGGACCGGCGCGCCCTGCCCGAGCTCCACCTGTGTACCGGGCAGCCCGAGTTGTGTGCCGCCGACCGTCGACATCGCGGCGGGAGGTTGTGGCTGCTTGGCGCCGGGCTTGTCGTCCGCCGGCGCCGCGTGCGCGGGCAGTGCGGTGAGTGCGGGCAGCAGCGCGGCGGAGAGGACCGTCAGGGCGGTCCTTTTAACGGCAGACACGATCAAGAAAGTACAGGGCGCGGATGTGGTTGCGGACATGGCAGGGGTGAACGGCCTTGAGTCGCTCCGCCCCGGCTCCGTACCGGTGTCCGAAAGTGCGGCCGCGCTCGGGCCCGGGCCGGTGTCCCCACCCCGGCGGCGGGAGCAGGGGGCCGGTGGCGATACTGGGCCCATGAAGCTCAGCCGCTCCGTCTCCTGGTTCCTGCTCGCCTTCGGGGTGTGGAGCTGGTTCATCTGGATCACTTTCGTCAAGAATCTGTGGAAGGACGGCAGCGGGCTCGCCTTCGACGACGCGGGTGACCCGACCACGTACTTCTGGGTGCATCTGCTGCTCGCCGTAACGTCCTTTCTTCTGGGGACGGCCGTTGGGGTGATCGGGTTCCGTGGTGTGCGGGCCCTGCGACGTGAGCGGAGCCAGGGATAACTGTGGTCGTCGTCTTCGTTCTCATCGCGCTCTCGGTCGCCGCCCTCCTGGCCGGGGCGCACTGGTACCTCTGGCGCAGGCTGGTCCGCGACACCACCGCGCCCGGCGGCATCGCCCGGCGGGCCGGGACGGTGGCGGCCTTCGTGCTGCCGCTGCTGGCGGTCGGGGCGCTGGTCGCGGGGCGGGCCGGAGCGCCGTTCCGGCTGCAGCAGGTACTGGCGTGGCCGGGGTACATGTGGCTTGCGGTGCTGATGTACCTGGTGATGGCGCTGTTGGCCGGGGAGGCCGTGCGGCCGCTGCTGCGCCGCGTGCTGCGGCGGCGGGAGTCCGCGGCGAACGCCGGAGGCGCTTCGCCCACCGCGCCCGCCGCCGAGCCCCTTGCCCCGGCACCGGCTCGCGGCTCCGGTACGGGTGGTGGCCAGGCCCCCTCGCGGCGCGGCGCGGCTGCGACGCCGGCTCCCGGCGACACGGACACGGTGACGGAGCCCGAGCCGCCCGCGCCTGCCGCACCCGCCACGAACGCCACCGACGGGCCCGGCGGCTCCACGGCCTCCGGGGACTTCTCGCGGCGGCTGTTCGTCTCGCGGGTGGTCGGGGCGGGTGCTGCCGTGGCCGCGCTGGGGACCGTGGGATACGGGACGTACGGCGTGCTCCGGGGCCCGCGGCTGAAGCGGGTGCGGGTGCCGCTGGCCAAGCTGCCACGTGGCGCGCACGGTTTCCGGATCGCCGTCGTCAGCGACATACACCTCGGGCCGATCCTCGGGCGCGCCCACACCCAGCGGATCGTCGACACGATCAACTCCGCACAGCCCGATCTGGTGGCGGTCGTGGGTGACCTGGTCGACGGGACCGTGGCCGACCTGGGCCGTGCCGCCGAGCCGCTGGCGCAGATCAAGGCCCGGCACGGAGCGTTCTTCGTGACCGGCAACCACGAGTACTACTCCGGCGCCGAGCAGTGGATCGACCATGTGCGGGAGCTCGGCCTGCGGCCGCTGGAGAACGACCGCGCCGAGATCGCCGGCTTCGACCTCGCGGGGGTCAACGACCTCGAGGGCGAGTCGCAGGGGCAGGGGCCCGACTTCGTCAGGGCGCTGGGGGACCGGGACCGTACCCGCGCGTCGGTCCTGCTGGCCCACCAGCCGGTGGTCATCCACGACGCGGTACGCCACGGGGTGGACCTCCAGCTGTCCGGGCACACGCACGGCGGACAGCTCTGGCCCGGCAACTTCATCGCCGCACAGGCGAATCCGACGGTGGCCGGCCTGGAGCGGTACGGCGACACGCAGCTGTTCGTCTCGCGGGGGGCGGGGGCGTGGGGCCCGCCGGTGCGGGTGGGCGCGGACTCCGACATCACGGTGGTGGAACTGGCTTCCCGCCAGGCGTAGCCGCCGACGGCGAGCGTTCCCGCCCTTTCCGAACCGGGGCGGGACGTCACAGCCCCGCGTCCCGTGCCAGTGCCACCGCCTCCGCCCGGGTGCGGGCCCGGAGTTTGCACAGGACGTCGCTGACCCGGTTGCGCACGGTCTTCTCGGAGAGCGTCAGGCGGCGCGCGATCGACGCGTTGTCCAGCCCCTGCGACACCAGCGTGAGGACATCCCGCTCCCGGTCCGTCAGCTGCGGGAACGCCGGCGCCGCCCGCCCGGCGGCCCGCGGCGACGCGAAATGCGCCAGCACCCGCTCGGCGATGCGCGGCCCGAACACCGCCTCCCCGCGCGCCACCCCCAGCAGGGCCCGGTGCACGTCCGACCCGTCCGCCTCCTTCAGCAGGTAGCCGCGCGCCCCCGCCCGCAGCGCCGCGAAGAGCGAGTCGTCGTCCTCGTCCATCGTCAGGACGACCACCGCCACATCCGGGTACGCCGTCGTGATCCGGGCCGTCGCCTCCAGCCCGCCCACCCCCGGCATCCGCAGGTCCATCAGCACGATGCGGGGCCGCAGTCGCCGCGTCTCGGTCACCGCCGCCGCGCCGTCGGCAGCCTCGCCGACGACCTCCACGCCCGGCAGCTGGGCCAGTACGCTCGCCATCCCCGCCCGGAACACGGGATGGTCGTCCACCACGAGCACGGTGACGGACACCGGGGCGGGGACGGGCACAGCGTCGGGCTCCGGCATGTCACGCCACCGTCCCTGTAGGCATCCGTACCGATACGATCGTCCCGCCGCCCGGCGCCGCCGACAGCGTGAGACGGCCGCCGACCTCCGCCGCACGTTCGCTCATGCTGCGCAGCCCGACGCCCGCGCGGTACCGGGGCGGGATGCCACAGCCGTTGTCCCGCACCGCGAGCAGCAGTGCGCCGTCCTCCACCCGGGCGGTCAGCGCCAGGCGGCCGGCCGCGCTGTGTCTGAGCGCGTTGCCGACGGCCTCCGCCGCGATCGCGTACGCGGCCACCTCGACGGCGGCCGGCAGCTCGCCGCATCCGGGGCCCACCGTGCACCGGCACACCGGGACGTCGTATCCCGAGACCAGTTCGCGCAGGGCCCCGGGCAGGCCGAGCTGGTCCAGGACGGCCGGGCGAAGGCCGTTCACCACCCCCCGCAGGTCGCCCACCGTGGCCCGCATCCGGTCCCGTACGACTCTGATGGCTTCGGCCAGTTCGGGGTCCGCCGCGCGCCGGGCGAGCGCGTCGAGCTGGTGCGCTGTCCCGGCCAGCGACGGGCCCACCCCGTCGTGCAGATCGGCCCGCAGCCGCCGGCGCTCCTCCTCCCTGACGGCGACGATGCGCGCCCGGCTGCGGGCCACGTCCTCGACGAGACCCGCCGCGTACGCGAGGGTCGCCGCCCGCGCCGCGACCTCCTCCGCGGCCGCCCGCTCCTGCGCCGTCCACGGTTCGCCCGCCCGCCGCCGCCCCAGGTGCAGTTCCCCGACCTCGCGGCCGAGCGCCAGGCACGGCACGGTCCGCCAGCCGGCGCCCGGCACGGCGGTGCCCGACACGGCGTACACCGCGGGGCCGTCGAACGCCGCGTACGGCAGCCGAAGAGCCCGCCGGACGCCGTCGACCAGGCGCTGCATCGCCTCCACCGGTTCGGCGGCGGGCGCGATGTGGCGCCCGACGCGGGACACGACGGCGTACGGGTCGTGGCGGTGCCCGAACAGCAGCCGGTCCACGGCCTGCTGGACCGCGCCGCGCCCGCCCGCCGCGAGCAGCGCGGCCACCGCGACCGCCGCCGTGCCGGCCGCCGACCCGGGAGCGAGCGCTCCCGCCCCCGCGACGACGGCCGAGTAGACCGTTAGGACCAGGCCGCTGAGCAGGCTGAAGACGATGGCGCGTCCCAGCACCACCTCGACGTCGAAGAGCCGGTGGCGCAGCATCGCCACCGCGACCCCTCCGGGCGGACCGAGCAGTCCGGCCGTCATCAGCGCGTCGCCGGGCCAGTCCGCGTTCATGCTGTCGGTGATCGCCATGCCGACGAAGCAGACGGTCATCAGGAGCCCGCCGAGCATCAGCCACTGGAGCCGCGCGCGTTCCACACCGCGCGCCGAACGGGTCCGCAGGACGAGGAAGACGGCTGCCACGACCGTGCCGCCGACCATGCAGGCGATCGCACTGCTGTACGTGACGGCCTTCCACCAGTCCCAGCCCTCCACCCCCAGCGGGTTGTTCACGCCGGGCACGGGGTCGGTCGCCCCGGGGCGCAGCATGGTGGCGACGGTGCCCGCGGTGGCGACGGCGACGACCGTACCCGCGAAGATCCTGCGCGGTCGCGTACGGAGCCGGCCGTCGGGGAAGAGCAGCGGCACGAGCGGAGTGGCGAACCAGTACCCGGCGAAGCCCCAGCAGCCGATCCAGGCGCCGAACGGGGCGCCGGGCAGCGGATGCCGGGCAACGAACTCGGAGTACCCCGCATAGAACGACAGCAGGAAGTACGGGCCCATCAGCGCGGGCGCCATCATCGCCCACACCAGCGGACTGCGTGGCCGGCTGCGCGCAACGACGGCCCCCAGCAGCGGCCACACCGACCCGAGCACGAGGTCGCTCCAGTACATCGGCGACAGCTCGACGCGCCGGCCCAGCCAGAAGTACGCGGGCACCGTCGCCGCGCAGGCGGCCGTGCCCACCGCCGCCATGGCGTACGCGGTGCGGCGCAGCGCCCGGTCCCGCCGGTCCCCCCGGTCCATGGACTTCATGGTGACGTACGGAATTCCCGGGCGACAGGGACCGGGGTCCCTGTCGCCCGGGACCTCGTCACCCCGATATTCGTCACGCAAACAGCAGTACGACCAGGGGAGTTGGGGATCATGACCGCACTGAATCCGGCATCGGAGGCATCGCGGGACGAGGGGATGGGGGGCTCGGGCGACGGGAACGGCGCGGGGCGCGCCAGGTGGCCGCTGTACGGCGTCGCGGCGGGCCTCCTCGGGGGCTGCGCCACGCTGGTCGCCGACGTGCGGGCAGGTGGCGTCACCGAGCGGGACCTGATCGACGCGAAGACCGTCGAGGAGGTCTCCGGGGGGTACGCCCACCTGGGTCTGGTGACCGGTTTCGTCACCGTGGCCCTGCTGTTGGTACTGGCCGCGGCCTGGCGGCGGCACGTCGAGCCGCGGGTGCCCGGGAGCACCGCCGCCCACGTGGTGAGCGGAGGGCTGCTGGCTTCGGCGGCGGGTCTGACGTACGGCTACGGCTGGAAGGGCGCGCTCGCCATCTACCTGCCGATGGGCATGGACAAGAACTCCTTCGGCGAGGACGGGCTCTTCTTCTACTTCATGCTCAACGACTTCGGCGGCTACATCGGCTGGCTCGGCGTGGTCGTCGCGGCGGGCGCCGTCGCCTGGATGGCACTGCGCGAGCGCACGGTCTCGCGGTGGATCGGGGTGTTCAGCCTGCTGCCGGTGCTCGCGGTGGTGCTCTTCGCGGGGCTGACCGGACTGCCCGGCTTCCAGGGGCTGATGGGGCCGCTGTGGCTCGTGGTCGCGTTCGCGGGACTCGGCTTCGGGCGGAGCGCCGTCGTCCGCTGACGGCGGCACGGGGAGCGGGAGAGGGCGGCCGGCGCCGTGCGGGACAAGGCGCCGGTCGCCCGCCGTCTCATGCCTCGAAAGGATGACCGAGCCATTCAACTAGGCCTTCCGCAGGTGTAGTTACTGTGATTGGCTGGGTCGGATCTCCGGGGGGAAGTGCGGATTTTCCGCATGCCGGCAGGTGAGGCGATGAGGAGAGCGCGGCGATGCGGTCGGCCCGGCTACGGATTCTTGCGACCTGTACGGTCCTGCTCGCCGCCGGGTTCGGTGGCTGGCAGCTGCTCTCTCCCGGCGACGGGAGCAACGCCCCGATCAAGGTCGGTACGACGGACGACGTCACCGGACTCGATCCCGCGGGGGCGTACGACGCCGGATCGTGGGCGCTCTACAGCAACGTGTACCAGTCGCTGATGACCTTCAAGCCGGGCTCCGCCACGCCGGTTCCCGACGCCGCGAGCCGCTGCGGCTTCGTCGGCGACGAGCTCCGTACCTACGAGTGCGAGTTACGCGAGGACCTGACCTTCTCCAACGGCCGCCCGATCACCGCAGAGGACGTCAAGTACTCCTTCGACCGGGTCATGAACATCAGGTCCGAGGTCGGGCCCAAGTCCCTCTTCGGGTCGCTGAAGTCCGTCAGGGGCGAAGGTCTGACGGTCACCTTCGAACTCTCCACCCCCGACGCCACCTTCCCGTACAAGGTCGCCACGGGCGCGGCCGTCATCGTCGACCGCGACAGGTACCCCGCGCGGAGGCTGCGGGAGGGCGACGCGGTGGACGGCTCGGGACCGTACGTGCTCAAGGCGTACGAGAAGGGCGTCAGCGCCCGCCTCGAACCGAACCCGGACTACCGGGGAGCCGTCGAACGGGTCGGCAACGCGATCAGCATCCGGTACTTCAAGGAGTCCGAGGAGCTCGACAAGGCGTGGAAGGCGAAGAAGGTCGACGTCACCCACCGCCAGATGCCGCCCTCGATGGTGGCCCGGCTCGCGCCGGGCGACCCGGATGTGCGGATCAACGAGACGGGCAGCTCGGAGATCCGCAACCTCGTCTTCAACGTCCGCAAGGGGTCGCCGCCGGCCGAGCGCGCCGTGCGGCAGGCCGCCGCCGCGCTGATCGACCGCTCTGCCCTCGCCTCTTCCATCTACTACGGCACGGTCGAGCCGCTGTACTCGCTGATCCCGCAGGGCTTCACCGGGCACAGCACGCCCTTCTTCGACCGGGACTCCGCCCCTGACGCGGCGCGGGCCAGGCAGTTGCTGCTGAACGCCGGCGTGCAGACCCCGGTCAGGATCAGGCTGGGGTACGCGCTGGGCGGTGCGGCCAGGCAGGAAGCGGCCGAGCTGAAGCGGCAGCTCGAAGCCGACGGCCTGTTCGAGGTGCGGGTCGTGGAGAAGGCCGAGTGGGAGGACTTCCAGGCCGACTACACGGCGGGCGAGTTCGACGCGTACACCGTCGGCTGGGTCATGGACTTCCCCGACCCCGACAACTTCAGCCAGCCGCTCGTCGGCAGCGGGAACAGCCTCAGCAACGGTTACGCGAACCGCGAGATCGACAAGCTGATCCTGGACACGCAGCGGGTGAGCGAGCGCGGCCGTACGGCGGACGACTTCAGGAAGCTCCAGCTGATCGTGGCGCGGGACGTGCCGCTGGTGCCGCTGTGGCAGAAGAAGGACTACGTGCTGAGCGGCAAGGACATCTCCGGCGGGCAGTACTTGTCGGACGGCACGGGCGTGTGGCGCCTGTGGGCCCTGGACCGGCTGTAGGAGCAGGTGCAAGGGGGGCGGGGCAGGGTGGGGAGGCCCGGCGGCGGGCGGACTCAGCCCGTCTTGCGGCCCGCCGCCGCCTCGGCCATCCCCGGCAGGAAGTCCGTGAACAGCTCGTGCACTTCGCGTACGAGCGGACGCAGCACCCGGAAGCGGGCGAGCGCGACCCCGCGCGTGGTCAGGCGTGCACCGCGTTCGGCGAGGCGCCGGCTGCGCTCCCGGTCCTCGGAGCGGTCGAAGACCCAGTACAGGACGAGTCCCATCTGGGACAGCCACATCAACTCGGGGAGCACGTCCCGCAGTTCCTCGGGGACCTTGGCCTTGGAGCCGGCCAGGACCTCCCGGTGGACGGCGATGGCAGCCTCACGGGCATGCTCCGACTCCGGCGAGAAGGGGCTCAGCGGGCTCTCGGGATCCGCCGCGTTCTTGAAGAACTGGGCCGCGAACTCGTGATACGGCGCGGCGATGTCCAGCCAGGCCTTCAGTACCCCGGCCAGGCGCGTCTCCAGGTCGGTCTCCCGGTCCAGTACGGGACGGACCGCCGCCTGGTGCTCGGCGGCGATCCGGTCGTAGAAGCCCTGGACGAGGTGTTCCTTGGAGCCGAAGTAGTAGTACGCGTTCCCTACCGAGACCCCCGCTTCCTTGGCGATGGCCCGCATGGTCGTCTTGTCGTAACCACGGTCCTGGAAGAGCTGGAGGGCGGTTTCGAGGATGAGCGTGCGGGTCTGCTCGCTCTTGGGGGCCTTGTCTTCTTTCACGGTGACCGAGCCTAACCGGGTGCGGAGCACCGGTCGTCGCAGGGCGCCGCGACCGCCGGCCCGCCCGCCGCTGCGGTGCCCGCCCCGGCCCCCGTCGCCTCGCGGTACTTGGCCGCCGCGAGCATCGTCATGCGTACGAAGGGGGCACCCGCCGGGGTGGCGAGCCAGTGGGCTTTGGGCCGGTACTCGGCCAGGGCCCAGAGGCAGACCACCCAGGCGGCGGGGCCGGCGTAGATCTGGCCCTTGTCGCCGATGACGGTGATCTCCCGCAGGGTCAGGTCGTGGTCCAGGCGCGGAAACCTGCGCCGCGCCTCGTCGGACCCCGCCGGGACCAGGTCCAGCGGTACGAGCTGCCGCTGGCGCATCAGCCAGCTCCGCAGGTGGACGCAGAGGGAGCACTGGGCGTCGTACAGGACCGTCAGTCTGCTGACCGGGATGACGCGCATCGCGGTCACACTCCGGTGGGAGCGGCGGTCCAGCCCTGCGGCGGGACCGGCGGGAGCTGCTCGCGCTCCATGAGGGAGCGCCGGCGGATCTTGTTGAGGACCCAGACGTTGCCGAGGTGCATGATCCCGAGGACCAGCAGGACGACGCCGAGCTTCACCGAGAGCGCCTCGAAGAGCCCGCGGGCGTTCTCGACGGCGTCCGCCGCCTTGAGGTAGAGGGCCACGAAGCCGAGGTTGACGAGGTAGAAGCCGACCACCAGGAGGCGGTTGACCGCGTCGGCGAGCTTCTCGTCCCCTTGCAGGACGCTCGCGATGAAGATGCGTCCGTTGCTGCTCAGGGTGCGCGCCACCCAGATGGTGAGCGCGACGCTGATCAGCAGGTAGACGGCGTAGGCGACAACAGTGAGGTCCATACCCCACCCCTTCTTGAACGTGTTCAAAAGGCTGGCAGGAATGAATCTAGGCCTCTTTTTGAACATGTTCAAGTCAGCTGGCGCCGCTTCCTTGAAGATCTCTTCCGGATAATCCGCCACGGATCGAATTGCTACGCTGGCGGCATGACCGCCATGACGCCCGCCCGCACCGAACCGGACCTGTCCTTCCTCCTCGATCACACCAGCCACGTCCTGCGCACCCAGATGTCCGCCGCCCTGGCCGAGATCGGACTGACCGCACGAATGCACTGCGTCCTCGTCCACGCGCTGGAGGGGGAGCGCACGCAGATCCAGCTCGCCGAGATCGGCGACATGGACAAGACCACGATGGTGGTGACGGTGGACGCCCTGGAGAAGGCCGGTCTCGCTGAGCGCCGCCCCTCCAGTACGGACCGGCGGGCCCGGATCATCGCCGTCACCGAGGAGGGCGCGCAGGTCGCCGGGCAGAGTCAGAAGATCGTCGACCGCGTGCACCGGGAAGCCTTGGCCGCGCTTCCCGAGGGGGATCGGACGGTGTTGCTGCGCGCCCTGAAGTTCCTGGTCGGTGACGGTTTGTCGGTCCCCGCCGAGAACCCGCGCCCCGCCCGCCGCGCACGCCAGCCCCAGAAGTAGGCCCGAGAAAGATAGTCTGCAACAAAACTATCTGCTACGGTCTCTCCTGTCGTCCTCGCTGACAGGAGAGACCGCATGTCTGCCGCATCCGCCCCATCTTCCACATCTCCCGCCGACCAGCGCTCACGCCGGCTCGCCCTCGGGGTCATCGCCACCGGGATGCTGATGATCATCCTCGACGGCTCCATCGTGACCGTGGCGATGCCCGCCATCCAGAGCGACCTGGACTTCACCCCCGCCGGCCTCAGCTGGGTGGTCAACGCCTACCTGATCGCCTTCGGCAGCCTGCTCCTGCTCGCGGGACGGCTCGGTGACCTCATCGGCCGCAAGCGCGTGTTCCTGGCCGGCACCGCGGTCTTCACGGCCGCCTCGCTGCTGGCCGGCGTGGCCACGTCCCCCGCCGTGCTGATCGCCGCGCGCTTCCTCCAGGGGATCGGCAGCGCGATGGCTTCCGCGGTCAGCCTGGGCATCCTCGTGACGCTGTTCACCAAGCCCAGGGAGCGCGCCAGGGCGATCGCCGTCTTCAGCTTCACCGGTGCGGCGGGTGCCTCCATCGGGCAGGTGCTCGGCGGTGTACTCACCGACGCTCTCAACTGGCACTGGATCTTCTTCATCAACCTGCCGATCGGCCTTGCCGTCCTCGCGCTCGCCGTCCCCGTCCTGCCCGCCGACCGCGGCCTGGGCCTGCGGGCCGGAGCGGACGTCATCGGCGCGGTCCTGGTCACCGCCGGACTGATGCTCGGCATCTACACCGTCGTCAAGGTCGAGGAGTACGGCTGGACCTCGGCCCGCACCCTCGGCTTCGGCGCCCTCGCCGCCGTACTGCTCGCCGCGTTCCTGGTCCGTCAGGCCACCGCGAGGAACCCCCTCATGCCACTGCGGATCTTCCGCTCGCGCAGCGTCTCCGGCGCCAACCTGGTCCAGATCCTGATGGTCGCCGCGCTCTTCTCCTTCCAGATCCTCGTTGCCCTCTATCTCCAGAAGGTGCTCGGTTACGGCGCCGCGGAGACCGGTCTCGCGATGCTCCCGGCGGCAGCGGTCATCGGCGCCGTCTCGCTGGGCGTGTCCGCCCGCCTCAACGCACGCTTCGGCGAGCGCAACGTCCTGCTGGCGGGCCTCGTCCTCCTGATCGGCGTACTGGGACTCCTCACCCGCGTCCCCGTGCACGCCGACTACGCCGTGGACCTGCTCCCCGTGATGCTGCTCGCGGCCGGCTTCGGACTGGCCCTCCCGGCGCTGACCACGCTCGGCATGTCCGACGCGAGCGGTGAGGACGCGGGCCTCGCCTCCGGTCTGTTCAACACCACCCAGCAGATCGGCATGGCCTTGGGCGTCGCGGTCCTCTCCACCCTGGCGGCCTCCCGCACCGAAACCCTCGCGGCGGACGGCCACACCCGGGCCGAGGCGCTGACCGGCGGCTACCACCTCGCCTTCGCCGTCGGCGCCGGGCTCCTGGTCGCCGCCCTCGCCGTCGCCCTCACGATGCTGCGCCGCCCGGAGCGGCAGCCCGCCGGGCAGCCGGAGACCACCACGCCGGCCGCCGTGCACACCACGGCCGCCTGACAGCCCCCAACCCACCGCAACCAGCGGAAGGCTGATCCCCATGAGCACGAACGCCACCACCCCGAACGACACCGCCACCACCCCGAACGACGGCCCCACCCCCCGCGTACTGACGGACGCCGAACTCTCCCGGCTGCTGGGGCAGCAGCAGTTCGGGGTGCTCGCGAGCGTCAGAGGCACCGGTCATCCCCACCTGTCGACCGTGCTCTACGACTGGAACCCCGAGGAGCGCGTCCTGCGGATCTCCTCCACCGCCGACCGCCTCAAGGTGCGCCAACTGCGCCGCGACCCGCACACCTCGCTGCACGTCGGCGGCCCGGACGTCTGGTCGTTCGCCGTAGCCGAGGGCGAGGCGGAGATCGTCGACCCGGCTGCCGTGGCGGCCCCGGCCGACGGAAGGGCCACCGTCAATCAGCCGGCGCCCGACCGGCGCGTGGTCATACGGATCCAGGTGTCCCGCCTGTACGGAACGGCCCTGGACGTCCCCGCCGGGGAATGAGGTCAGTGCGTACGGCGAGCGGCCCGTGGGCGCCGTAAGAGCCTCAGGCGCTCAGAGAGCGGGCGTAGTTGATCTGGCCCATGACCAGGGGGAAGGTGTGCGGGCCGAGGGCCGGCACCACCGTGGAGTGGTGCCGGCCGCCGCTGGTCACCGTGACCTGGATGTAGCCGGTCGTCACCTTCTCCTTCATCAGGAGGAAGAGCAGACCGAGAAAGCAGAAGACGAAGAAGACGACGGCCAGCACGACCGCGGCCGTCGGCATCCTCTCCTCCGTCCGGGACATGTCGGCGACCGTCCACACCGCGCCCTTGAGCGGCATCGTGCCGGACGGCGTGACGATGGAGTCGCCCATGACGGTGATGTCACCGATCGACATGAGCGGCGCGCCCGCGGCCCCCGCGTACGGCCCGGAGTACGGCATGGGGTGCTGCGGGTAGCCGTAGCCCGGCGCGGTACTGGGATATCCGTAGCCGGGGACCGGGCCCCACTGATAGTTCCCGTTGGGGTCGCCGTCCGCCGCGTACGGATTCGGATTCTGATCGCTCATGGTTTCCGGTGCTCCCGTCGGCCCGCCTGCGATGCCCCCGATCCTGGCACAACGGGGCGGCCGGGCGAGGCCGGTGCGGGGCGCGTCCCCCGGCCGGCGGGTACGGCGAAGGCCCCGCCCCCGGGGAGAACCGGGGTGCGGGGCCTTCGCTCAGGTACAGCCGGAAGGACTAGAAGCGGCGCGTGATCAGCGCGCGCTTCACTTCCTGGATGGCCTTCGTGACCTCGATACCGCGCGGGCACGCGTCCGTGCAGTTGAACGTCGTGCGGCAACGCCACACGCCGTCCTTGTCGTTCAGGATCTCCAGGCGCTGCTCGCCGCCCTCGTCGCGCGAGTCGAAGATGAAGCGGTGCGCGTTGACGATCGCCGCCGGGCCGAAGTACTGGCCGTCGTTCCAGAAGACCGGGCACGAGGACGTGCACGCGGCGCACAGGATGCACTTGGTGGTGTCGTCGAAGCGCTCGCGGTCCTCGGCGGACTGCAGACGCTCACGCGTCGGCTCGTTGCCCTTCGTGATGAGGAAGGGCATGACATCGCGGTAGGCCTGGAAGAACGGGTCCATGTCGACCACGAGGTCCTTGAGGACCGTGAGGCCCTTTATGGCCTCGATCGTGATCGGCTTCTCCGGGTTGATGTCCTTGATCAGCGTCTTGCAGGCGAGCCTGTTCTTGCCGTTGATCCGCATCGCGTCGGAGCCGCAGATGCCGTGCGCGCACGAGCGACGGAACGTCAGCGTGCCGTCGGTCTCCCACTTGATCTTGTGGAGACCGTCGAGCACACGCTCCTTCGGGTCGATCTCGATCGGGAAGTCCTGCCACTCCGCCTCGGCCGAGACCTCGGGGTTGAAGCGGCGGATCCGGAAGGTGACCGTGATGTACGGGGAGGGCGCGGACGCGGGCTTCGCGTCCTCGACCTTGTCCAGGGTCGGAGTAGCCATCAGTACTTACGCTCCATCGGCTGGTAGCGGGTCTGGACGACCGGCTTGTAGTCGAGGCGGATCGACTCGGTGCCGTCGTCGCCGACCTCGCGGTACGCCATGGTGTGGCGCATGAAGTTGACGTCGTCGCGGTTCGGGAAGTCCTCGCGGTAGTGACCGCCGCGGGACTCCTTGCGCGCCAGGGCGGACACGGCCATGACCTCGGCCAGGTCGAGCAGGTTGCCCAGCTCGATGGCCTCCAGCAGGTCGGTGTTGAACCGCTTGCCCTTGTCCTGGATCGAGACGTTGAGGTAACGCTCGCGCAGCTCGCCGATCTTCGCGACCGCCGTCTTGATCGTCTGCTCGGTACGGAACACCATCACGTTGGCGTCCATCGTCTCCTGCAGCTCCCGGCGGATGTCGTGGACCCGCTCGGTGCCGGTGTTGCTGCGCAGGCGCTCGACCTGCGCGACGACGAGCGACGCCGGGTCCTCGGGGAGCTCGACGTAATCGTGCCCGGCCGAGTACTCGGCGGCGGCGATGCCGGCGCGCTTGCCGAAGACGTTGATGTCGAGCAGCGAGTTGGTGCCCAGGCGGTTCGCGCCGTGCACCGAGACGCAGGCGACCTCACCGGCGGCGTACAGACCCGGAACGACCGTGGTGTTGTCCGCGAGGACCTCACCCTTGACGTTCGTGGGGATGCCGCCCATGGCGTAGTGCGCGGTCGGCTGGATCGGGATCGGGTCCGTGTACGGCTCGATGCCCAGGTACGTACGCGCGAACTCGGTGATGTCCGGGAGCTTGGCGTCGAGCTGCTCCGGCGGCAGGTGCGTGAGGTCGAGGAAGACGTGGTCGCCCTCGGGGCCGCAGCCGCGACCCTCACGGATCTCCGTGTAGATGGAGCGCGAGACGACGTCACGGGACGCGAGGTCCTTCATGACCGGCGCGTACTTCTCCATGAAGCGCTCGCCGTCCTTGTTGCGGAGGATGCCGCCCTCACCACGGGCGCCCTCCGTCAGCAGGATGCCCATGCGCCAGATGCCCGTCGGGTGGAACTGGAAGAACTCCATGTCCTCCAGCGGCAGACCACGGCGGTACGCCGCCGCCTGGCCGTCACCGGTCAGGGTGTGCGCGTTCGACGTCACCTTGAAGAACTTGCCGGTGCCGCCGGAGGCGAAGATGACGGCCTTCGCCTGGAAGACGTGGATCTCGCCCGTCGCCAGCTCGTAGGCGACGACGCCCGCGGACTTGCGGACCCCGTCGACCTCCTGCATCAGCAGGTCGAGGACGTAGAACTCGTTGAAGAACTCCACACCCTCCTTGACGCAGTTCTGGTACAGCGTCTGGAGGATCATGTGGCCGGTGCGGTCCGAGGCGTAGCAGGACCGGCGGACCGGGGCCTCACCGTGGTTGCGGGAGTGACCGCCGAAGCGGCGCTGGTCGATCGTGCCGTCCGGCGTGCGGTTGAACGGCAGGCCCATCTTCTCCAGGTCGAGAACGGAGTCGATGGCCTCCTTCGCCAGGATCTCGGCGGCGTCCTGGTCGACCAGGTAGTCGCCGCCCTTGATCGTGTCGAAGGTGTGCCACTCCCAGTTGTCCTCTTCCACGTTCGCCAGCGCGGCGGCCATGCCGCCCTGCGCGGCGCCCGTGTGGGACCGGGTGGGGTAGAGCTTCGTCAGCACGGCGGTGCGGCTGCGCTTCGTCGACTCGATGGCCGCGCGCATGCCCGCGCCACCGGCGCCGACGATGACGGTGTCGTACTTGTGAATCTTCATGGGTGGATTACCTCAGCCCCGGGCCTAGCGGATGTTCGGGTCGAAGGTGAAGATCACCAGCGTGCCCAGAAGGACGGTGAACACCGTGGCGGTGTACAGCAGGTTCTTCAGCCAGAAGCGGGTGGTGGGCCGCTCCGCGTAGTCGTTGATGACGGTACGCAGGCCGTTGGCGCCGTGCAGCATCGCCAGCCACAGCATGAGCAGGTCCCAGGTCTGCCAGAACGGCGAGGCCCAGCGGCCGGCCACGAAGGCGAAGCCGATCTTGGACACGCCGCCGTCCAGCACGAGCTGGATCAGCAGGTGGCCGAGGACGAGGACGACCAGCACGATGCCGGACAGCCGCATGAACAGCCAGCCGTACAGCTCGAAGTTCGTGCGGGTCGACTTGGGCGTCTTCTTGGTACGAGCGCGGGGGGCCTCGATCAGGGGAGCCGGGTTGTCCACGTCGTACAGGCTCGCGCCTTCGACGGGGCCGACTGCGGAAGTGGTCTCAGACATCTCTGCGTCAGCTCCCGAAGACTTCGCGTACGGCGTGGCCGAGCACGGGGTAGAGGGCGCCTGCCATCAGCACGATCCAGATGCCCATGACGGTCCAGAGCATCTGCTTCTGGTACCGGGGGCCCTTGGACCAGAAGTCCACGGCGATGACCCGCAGGCCGTTCAGCGCGTGGAAGAGGATGGCGGCGACAAGGCCGTACTCGAGCAGGGCGACGAGAGGGGTCTTGTAGGTGGCCACGACATCGTCGTACGCCTCGGGAGAGACGCGGACGAGAGCGGTGTCGAGGACATGCACGAACAGGAAGAAGAAAATGAGGACGCCGGTGACTCGATGAGCCACCCAGGACCACATACCTTCCCGGCCGCGGTACAGCGTTCCAGCCGGCACGGAAAAACCCTCCGGGAGCGGGGATAGGGGCCATGCCGGCTTCAGTGTCGGTCTGGCCCGGCCGGGTACGGTCCACCGGCCCCGGCCATCGTAGCGACGAGTTGTCGGTTCGCTCGCGCGGGGTCCACACGTGTGATCAAAGTGGCACTCAAACGGGCACGGACGGGCTATCGGGCCGGTCCGCACATCCGGTGTGGCCTGCGAGATCACCATTTGTCAGACAAGCGTCCGCTTTCCGAGGATCGGAAATGAGATGGGCGAGCCGTCCCCTCGCCAGCCTGCGCAGCTCGTCGGCGGCGACCGCCCGCTCCTCGTCCGGTTCGTTGCCCAGTCGTGACCGGATGCCCGCCAGCACCTGGTCGAGGCGCTCCTCCGGCCGGAAGCCGTCCAGGCAGATCACGAAGGCGTGGCCGAAGCTGCTCTCGTACGCCGCGTGCGCGGCGCGCAGCGCGGTGTGCGCGACGGCGGGGGCGCCCTCGCCCAGGGCCGCGGAGGACTCGCCGGTCAGCGCGTCGGAGATCTCGTCGTGGGACAGGTCGTACGCCGCCTCGTCGGCCGCGGCGAGCAGCGCACCCAGGTCGGGGTACGGGCGGTGGGCGGCGACGCGCCGTGCCCAGCGCAGGCTGGCGCAGCAGCCGAGCAGGGCGGCCTCGGTGGCGTCGGCGGGCGCGGTGTTGAAGCGGTCGAGACCGGCGGCGACGGCAGCGGTGGCGGGGTCGCGGCTCTGCGCGGGTACAGCCGTACGTCCCGGCGATTCGCTGGACAGCGGGAGCTCCTCGGGAGGGGGCCGACGGGAAGGATGAGGCGGATGGGACGCAACGCTATCGACGCTTCAGGACGGCTGTCCGACGGATGCGCGAACCTCACTCGAACGGGAGAGGTTGGCCACACATAATGGCTGATTGGTGGACGTTTGGGGGGTTGATTGGGCATCGTTCGCCCAATGATGTCGCAATTTCGGGTGCCGCTGGCCGTGGCCGCTGTGTCCCTGACCGTCCCGCTCATCGCCACCGTCGCGCAGTCTGCGCCGTCCGAGCCCTCGGCGGCACCGACGCCCCCGGCAGCGCAGCCGAAGCAGGCGGCGCCACCCGCACCGGCCGCCCCGCCGAAGCCGGCGGCGCCGTCCCCGAAGGCCGCGCCGGCCGTGAAGGCAGGACCGACCAAGGCGCCCAGCGCCGTCCCCTCGGTGCAGCAGTACGACGCCGCCACCGGCCCCGGCTGGAAGCCCGGGAGCTCCACGCGTGTCGTCGTGGCGCCGGACGACAGCGGCGCGCTCGGCGACGAGGGCAGGCTCCTGGCCCAGGAACTGAAGCGCGGATACGCGGGCGCCGGGTCCGGCCGCGCGGGTGACATCGAGCTGGCGCTGGTGCCGGGCGGCGCGCCCGAGTCGTACACCCTCTCGGTGCGTGACGGGCGGGTGCGGATCACCGGTGCCGACGAGGCCGGCGTGTTCTACGGGACCCGCACCGTCAAGCAGGCCCTGGCCGCCGACGGCCGCCTGTCCGAAGGCGTCGTACGCGACAAGCCTGCCAAGCCGCAGCGCGGAGTGATGCTCGACACCGCGCGCAAGCACTTCACCGCCGACTGGATCGAGGACACCGTCCGCGAGATGGGCGACCTCAAGCTCAACCAGCTCGGTCTGCACTTCTCCGACGACCAGGGCTTCCGGATCGAGTCCGCCAGCCACCCCGAGATCGTCTCCGAGCAGCACCTCACCAAGGCCGAGGTCCGCCGGATCGTGAAGCTCGCCGAGAGCCGCCACATCACGGTGATCCCGGAGATCGACTCGCCGGGCCACCTCGGCGCGGTCATGCGCGCGCACCCCGACCTCCAGCTGCGCGACGTGCGGGGCGTGGCCACGCCCGGCGCGGTGGACATCGCCAACCCGAAGTCGGCGCGGATCGTGGACGACCTGCTGAGCGAGTACGCCGATGTCTTCCCCGGCAAGTACGTGCACCTCGGCGGCGACGAGTACGCGGCCCTGCTCAAGCGGAACCCGGAGGTCTCGTACCCGGGTCTCGCCCGCGAGGCGGTCCGCAAGTACGGCCCGAACGCGAAGGTCCAGGACCTCGCCACCGGCTGGCTCAACGACCGCGCCGCGACCCTGCGCCCGCACGGCAAGAGCCTGAAGGCGTGGAACGACGGGCTGCACGCCGGCGGCGTCGTCAAGTCCGACCAGGACCGCGAGGTCGAGTACTGGACCGGCAAGGAGATCGGCGCGCGGCAGCCGCAGGAGTACCTGAGCGAGGGCCGCAAGGTGGTCAACGCCAACGACGAGTACCTCTACTACGTCCTCGGCGAGCCCAACACCTTCGTCTACCCGACGGGCCGTCGCATCTACGAGTCCTGGACCCCGCAGGTCCTGCGCGGCACCACCCCGGTTCCCGCGCGCTACGCGGACCAGATCCTCGGCGGCCGCCTGGCCATCTGGTGCGACCTGTCGAACGCGCAGACGCAGGAGCAGGTCGCGCACGGCATCCACCTGCCGATGCGCGCGCTGGCCCAGAAGACCTGGGACACGGACAAGCCCGCCCTCAGCTGGGACGGCTTCAAGGCGCTGGCTGAGCGCACGGGCTGACCTGCGGGAACGCCGACGCCTTCGCGCCGGACCTCCAGCGCAGGGGACGCGGCTGGGCGATCGGCTCCTGGTTCGTCCCGCGCGGCAACCTCTGGCTGCCGCGCGGGACAGCCGTGGACGTCTGGGCGGCCAGCAGGCAGGACCCCTACGGCCTGGGCGCGCGCGCAAGGAGGAGCCGCACACCGCCGTCACCGTGTGGTGGGCGATGTGGGTCGCGTCGGCGCTCTTCGGCAGGTTCGCCATCAGGCGCTACGCGGACGCCCAGGAGCCGGCCGCGATCCGCGACGCCCTCGACCACCTGATCGGCGCCGACCTGCTCGACATCGCGGCCGCCGTGCTCGCGATCCTCTTCGTGCGCGCCCTGACCCGCGTGCAGCACCTGAAGGCCACGGCCGGGCCCGCAGGTTCTGTGGACCCGGCCCCGGAGCGACCTGTCGTGGGCAGAATGTGACAGGAACTGTTGGGGGCCGTGGGGGGAGCGGGGCATGGGTTTCTGGGGTTACTTCGTGGTGGGACGCAGCGAACGGCCGCTCGCTGAGCTGGCCGCGCTCGCGGACGTACGGGAAGGGCTGACGCTCCACGAGACGCGGGGCGACGGCTGGCAGGTGTGGGCGCGGCCCAGTGAGCCGCAGGTCGGTGACATGGGAGCGCTGGCCCGGGGGGTGTGCGGGGAGACGGGGACGCCCGCGTTGTTCGCGTTCGTCATGGACAGCGCGTGCGTGGTGGTGGAGGCCGCGACCTCCGCCGAGGCGGCCGGGTCCTGGTTCGGCTGCCTCGGGCGCGAGGCGATGGCCGGGTACCTGAGCGCCGACGGACTGGTGCTGGAGGACCTGTTCCTCCCGCCCGGGAAAGCAGCCGCGAAAGCGGTGGAGTGGGCGGCCGCGACCGGGCGGACGGTGGCCCCGGGCGCACTGGCCGACGTACTGCGCGAAGAGGCCGATCCGACGGCCGAAGAGCTCTTCGCGCGCTTCCTGGACCGGCTCGGCCTGTGAGCGGCGTTGAGCGCACTGTGACGTAATCGCGGCTCGGTACGCAGTCGGAAGGAGAAGGTCCGCACCGAGCGGGCCCTGCAGTGCCGAGGGAGGCACCGTGACCCTGGTGGAACTGATCGACCGCGCCGACGAACGGACCCTGGCGGCGAGCGCGGTGGCCTGCCTGGACCGCTGCCTGCCCCTGCTGGAGTACGTAGAGGGCGCCGAGCGCATCGGCCTCGACACGGACGAGGCGCTCAGACCGCTGTGGGTCGCGGTGGAGGGCGGCGACGCCTGGCTCGGCCGGCTGCGCAGGGTCGCCGCCGTGGTGGAGCGCGTCGCGGGGGCGGCGCCCGGCGAGCTGGCCGGCTTCGCCATCAGGATGGCCGGCGCCGTCCCCGCCGCCTACGACCTGCCCGCGCTGCGCACCTGGGCCGAGGACTGCTCGGCCGCGGTGCTGGAAGTCCATCTGCGGCTCGACGGGGTGGCGCCGGGCGGCCACGAGGAGCGGGTGAAGGCGTTCCGCGACGGCGACACCGACGGCATCAGCCCGCTCACGTCCGGCGAACTGCGCCGCCAGTGCCAGCTCCTCGACATGCTCTCGGAAGACTCCGGTGGCGGCCTGAACCACGCCCTCCAGCTCTCGAACGAGGGCAAGCGCGTCCTGCGGGCCGCGGCTTCCCGCCGGGCGCGCATCAGCGGCTGATCCGCACGGCGTCGTGATCCGCACGGCGTCGTGGTCCGCGCGGCGACCGCACTGTGCCGGGGCCCCTCCCGGTCGGAGGGGTCCCGGCACAGTCGGCGTGGAGCGGGGTTACGGGCTGAGCACCTTGCCGATGCCGACGCCCGCCGGGGCGCCCAGCGCCGTACGGCCGTAGTAGACGCCGGAGCCGGTGATGATGCCCGACGCACTGCTGTTGTCGAGCTGGAGCACGGTGCCGGTGTTGGTGTCCTCGCCGTCGGCGCCGATCGCGATGTCCGCCCGGCTGTACCCCGACAGGTCGGTCAGCGAGACCGCCGAGCCGAAGCGGTCGTTGGCCTCGGCCGCGCCCGGGACGCCCGAGGTGTCCTGGGAGTAGGCGACGGAGACCGTGCCGGTCGGCCCGGTGGAGGAGCCGCGCAGCAGGAGGGTCTGGCCGGCGTTGGCGTACGAGACGCCGCTGCGGGTGAGGTCCTCGCCCGGCAGGCCGGCGAGGATGTCGCCGTACCCGTCGAGGTCGACGTCACCGATGGACACGGACGCGCCGAGGTCGTCACCGGTCTCGCCGCTGCCCGGCACGCTCGCGGTGTCCTGGTGGACGGTCTTGACACCGGTGGAGGTCAGGCCGGCCGAGGAACCGAACACGGCGCTGACCGCGCCGCCCTTGGCGGTGTGACCCGACTCGGTCGCCGACGGCTTGCCGACGGCGAGGTCGGTGTAGCCGTCTCCGTTGAGGTCGCCGGAGGCCAGTGAACGGCCACCGCGCGTGGTGAGGATGCCGACCCGCTGGAGGCCGCCCGTCGTGCCCTTCAGCCACAGCAGGCGCCCGGCGCCCGCCGGGTCGCGGTAGGAGACCGCCACGTCGGCGAAGCCGTCGCGGTTGAAGTCGCCGCTCGCGGCGGAGGCGTAGGAGACCGCGCCGGTGTACGCCGCCGTGTTCAGGTAACCGTTCTTCGCGGCGCCCGACTTGGAGTCCCAGGCCCACCAGCGGCCCGGCTTGCCCGGCGCCACGGAGAAGACGTCGGAGCGCCCGTCGGCGTTGAAGTCGCCGGTGGCGACGGTCGCGCCGAGCGCCTCGTTCGCGGTGCGGGTGGCCGTGTTGGTCCAGTACGACTTTCCGGAGGTGAGTCCGGGGCCGTACATGACGGTGACGGAGCCGGTGTTGGTCTGCGTGGACGTGCCGTTCTCGCCGGGCGCGCCGACGACCAGGTCGGCGAAGCCGTCACCGTTCACGTCGCCGCGGTCGTCGCTCTCGGAGCTGCCGGGCACGCCGGGGCTGTCCTGGTTCAGGGTGCGGCGGCCTGCGGCGACCGGGCCCTCCGTGGAGCCGGGCAGGACGGTGATGGTGCCGTCGCCGCTCGCGACCTTCGGCGTACCGACGGCGAGATCGGTGATGCCGTCGCGGTTGAAGTCGGCCGTCGGGATCGCGGAGCCGCGCCCCGCACCGGCGGCGAACTTCCGGATCGCCGGCAGCTTGCTGTGGAGGTTCGCGCCGGGGCACACGGTGGCGAAACCGTCGCGGTGACCGGAGACGGTGTTCAGCGTGGCCTTCTGGCCCTTGGTGTACTTGCCGGTGTCGGCGGCCGCTTCGAGCGTGACCGTGCCGGTGGGGCTGACGCCGTACTGGCCGAGCTTCCAGGCGGCGACGCGCGCGGCCGAGTCGAGGGCGGTCTGGGTGGGCCGGCCCGTCTCGAAGTTGCCGAGCAGCGCGATGCCGGTGGAGTAGGAGTTGAAGCCGAAGGTGTGCGCGCCGAGGACGGGCAGGTCGGCGCCGCCCTCACGGCCCTCGAAGATCTGGCCGCACTTGTCGACGAGGAAGTTGTAGCCGATGTCCTTCCAGCCCTCGTAGCCGGCGTCGGGGCGCGGTGTCACGTGGTAGGCGTAGATCGCCCGGATCATGGCGGGGGACTCGGTGCAACTGTAGTTGTTCGAGTCGACCGTGTGGTGGACGAAGACGGCCTGGACCTTGTCGATGTACTCCGGGTCGCTGTAGTTCGTGGCGAGCGACTTGTCCGGGCCCCAGCCCGCCCGCAGGGTCATCGGCGGCCGGGTCACGGTGGACGGCGGCGCGGTGGGGACGGTCGGCGTCGGGGAGGGGGTGGCGGTGGTCGGCGTGACCGTGGGGGCCGCCGTGTCCGTCGGAGTGGCGGTGCCGGACGGCGTGGGGTCCGCGGCCCCCGTCTCCGTGGCGGTGTCCGTCGGCGTGGCGGTGACGGCGGCGGTCTCCGTGGCCGCGCCGGGCGGCGTGCCGGTCTCCGTGTCCACCGGCGCCGGCGGCAGCGTTTCCTCGGCGGCGTAGGCCGCGGTCTGCGCGTCGGCGCCCGGCGCCTTGGCTTCCTTGGCCGTCACGCCCGGGTCCACGAGGGTCAGTTCGAGCCCCTTGGGCAGACCGGCGGTCGCGGTGCCGTCGGCGCGCACTATGCGTGCCTCGACGGCGTCGGAGGGGCCGACCCAGAGCGGCTCGGACATACCGGGCAGCTTGGCCTTGGCGTCGCGCTTCTCGGCCAGGTGCTGGTCGAGATGCACCTCCAGCCACTTGCCCCACTCGCCGGTCTCGCGGTCGCGCGTACGCACCTCCGCCTCGCCGTCGATCTCCGCGTCCGGGTCGGCCCACGTGACACCGACCAGTGAGAACGGCTCGGTGCCGGTGCGCGGCAGGTCGCGCTTCTCGCTGCCGGCGCCCTTGAAGGTGAGGGAGTGCACCTCTGCCCTGCGCGGCTGCAGTCCGTCCCGCGCCGGGCCGGTTTCGGGATGGGCGATGGCGACGGTTACGGCCCCCGCACCGCCGAGTACGACCGCGCCGACGGTCAGCCAGGCTCGGCGTTTCATGCTCAGCGGTCTGTAGGCGTGCGACTTGCGCGGACTCAAATCCCTTACCCCTCATATGAGTTCACTTGCGGCACGCCTCTCACAGAGGCCGCCTGCTCTACCCAGCGAGCCCTGCCGCGCAAACGTCACGCCTGTGCGTCGAGTTGTGGCGCAGATCACTGGTGGGCAGTGGTGTCATGAATCCGATCCGCGCCGAAGTCATCACCACCGCGCGGCTGGACCTCCTGCCGCTGCGCGTCTCGCACGCCGGGGAGATGGCCGCCGTACGGTCCGACCCCCGCCTGCACACCTTCATCGGCGGCGCTCCGGCGACGCCGCACGAGCTCCGGGAGCGGTACGCGCGCCTGGTCGCCGGGTCTCCCCGCCCCGGCGTCTCCTGGTGCAACTCGGTCGTCAGCCTCCGTGACGAGGAGTGCCTGGTGGGCACGGTCCAGGCCACCGTCGCCGCCGACGGCCGGAAGTCTGCCGCTGAGATCGCCTGGGTCGTCGGAACCCCCTGGCAGGGGTGCGGCATCGCGCCCGAGGCCGCGTCCGGGCTGGTGGCGTGGCTGGTGCGGGACGCGACCGTAGGTACCGTCGCCGCCCATGTGCACCCTGACCACCACGCGTCCGCCGCCGTGGCCGCGGCGGCCGGACTGGCGCGCACCGGGCGGCGGCACGAGGGGGAGGTCGCGTGGGAGTTGCGCCTGTGACCGCCGGACGCTGCCCGGCCGCCGCCGCGCCCCGGGCCGTGTCGCACGGCCGCGTGGTCGGGGACAGACTGGGAGAAGGCGGGCTTCCGAGCCTCGCAAAGGTCCCGCCGTGGAGGGAATCATGCAGGCTACGACCCGGAATGACGCTCGTGTCGCCATCGAAGGCGGCGGAGTGGAGCTGCGCATGCAGGAAATCGGGGGAGACATGACCGTCGCGTTCGCGCGGTTTCCCCAAGGCACGGACATGGGGCCGCTGGCCAAAGGCCTGCCCGACGACCTGTGCCAGTGCCCTCACTGGGGATACCTGTTCAAGGGGCGGCTGAAGATGCGGACCAAGGACGGCGAGGAGATCTACGAGGCGGGGCAGGCCTTCTACTGGGCGCCCGGCCACGTGCCGGAGGCCCTCGAGGACTGCGAGTACGTCGACTTCTCGCCGACCGGGGCGTTCAACGAGGTGGTCGGCCACATCAAGTCCCGGATGGGCTGAGGCCGGACCCCCGCCGCCCCGCGTGATGTTCCCACGGCTCTTGACGCTTGGTCAGTGACAGGCGTGATCGGCTGAGCGGAGGGGCGTGGACAACATGGCTGAGGGCGAGGGGAAGGGGGAGCTGCCCGGCGCGTCCGGCATGCGCGGATACGCCGCCGGGTTCGTCGAGCAGCTCGCCGGACGGAACCGGCTGCCGCTCGACTACTCGGTGGGCAGCCTCCGGCTCGTGGACCTCGTCGTCGACGGGCTGCGGCGCGACGCGCCCGAGCGCGCCCGGGTCGAAGCGGTGCTCCGCGGACTCGGCGCGTACACGGGCGAGGTCGTCGTCCGTAGAGCCGGGGGGCAGTGGGTGGACTTCGGTGCCGAACAGCGCGAGTTGTTCCGGCAGCCGGTCGGGGTGCGGATGCCCGACGGGAGGGTCTGGAACCCGCTCGGGAAGGTCGTCAACCGGTTCGAGGCCGGGGCGGAGGAGTCGGTGCAGCGCTTCTATCTGCTGCTGCACGGCAGGGCCCGCAAGCCCGTATGCCGCTGGCGGCAGACAGGCGGCGCGGACCGCCGGCCGGCGTCGGCGAATCCGCCGTGACGCTCCGGTGGAAGCCCTCGCCGGGCCCGGCGGAGAAGCTGTGACGTTTTCGTGCCGCCGGGCGCAGAGCATTGGGGGACCTGGTGTCCCCAGGGGGCATGGGCACGGTGACCAGTGCCGAGTCGGCACGAAGAGGGACGTGTGACCAGGGGCGGGGAGCGGCGTCGTACACAGGCGTACGACGCGGAGCTGGGCGCTGCCGTCGAGCGGGCCCAGCAGGGGGACGAGGACGGGTTCGCCACGGCGTACCGGCTCGTGCATCCGGGGCTGCTCGGATACGTGCGGGGGCTCGTGGGTGAAGACGCCGAGGACGTCACGTCCGAGGCATGGCTGGAGATCGCGCGGGACCTGGGGCGGTTTCGCGGCGACGGGGCGGGGTTCCGCGGCTGGACGGCGACGATCGCCCGCCACCGCGCGCTGGACCACTTGCGGAGGCAGAAGCGAAGACCCCGTACGTCGCTGATCGAACAGGACGTACTGGACCTTCCCGGTCGGCAGGACACGGCCGACGACGCGATCGAGGCGCTGTCGACCGGGCAGGCGCTCGGCATGATCGCCGCACTGCCGCGTGAACAGGCGGAGGCAGTGCTGCTGCGCGTGGTCGTCGGGCTGGACGGGCCCGCGGCGGCCCGGGTGCTGGGCAAGCGCAGCGGGTCCGTGCGGACGTCGGCGTACCGCGGGCTCAAGCGGCTGGCCGAGCAGCTGGCCGGCGGCGGCCGGGTGGGCGCTGTGACGTCTGTGGCGCCGCGCACGCTGAAGGATGAGACATGAGACGGGTATGGGAACAGGCGCGGGCACGGATACGACGACGGGCCGGGGCGCGGGAACGGGAAGCGGTGGGTGAGGAGCCGGTCACGCCGGAGGTCGAGGCGTTGCTGACCGCCGTACGCCGGTCCGCGCCCGGCCCCGGCGAGGCGGACGCCGACGCCGGTGCGCGGGCGGCGCTCGCCGCGTTCCGCGAGGCGCGCGACTCCGGCGTGCACGCCGGCCCGGGGCGCTGGTGGCAGGCGCGCAGGCGCGACGACTGGCGGCCGTCGGGACGGTGGCGCGGCGCACTGCCGGTCAGGGCGGCGTTCGCCTCGGCAGCGGTGACGGTGACCCTGGGCGGGGTGGCGCTGGCGGCGGGCACGGGGGTGATCCCGGCGCCGTTCGGGACGCGCGAGGGCGGTTCGGGGGCGGACGCGACCAGCAGCAGCGCTCCGGCGACACCTGGCGCGGCGCGGGCGAGTGACACGGCGGGGGAGCGCCTGCCTTCTGCCGGTGCCACGGGCCCCGGGTCCGCCCCTCCGTTGCGGGCGCGGGACGAGGTGGCGCACTGCGTCGCGCATCTCGTGTCCCACGGGCGCTCGGCCCCCGGCCGCGGGGCGCCTTCGAAGCGGCTGACGACCGCCGCCGACGACGCGGGGCTGACGGTGAAGGCGTACTGCGAGAGCGTGCTGACGGCCGACGAACGTCGGCGGGGTCCGGCAACCGGCGGCAAGGGCTCCACCAAGGCGCCGAAGAGCTCCAGAGCCCCGGAGCCGGGCACGGCACCCGGGAGGCCCGGGCGCCCGGCGAAGCCGGACGACGGCGCGACCACGGCCCCTCCCGCTGATCCCGCCGACCCCTCGAAGACCTCGGGCAAGGGAGCGGAAGAGGCCGGCAACGGCGGTCGGTCGGCCGGGCGGGAACGGCACCCGGGGAACGGGGACGGCGCATCCCGCACGCAGTGACGGCACGCGGGGCCCCGGGGTGACGACACCGGGAGCGATCACGGGCCGGACAAGGTGGGGCCGCCGCCGGCCGGAAGGACGACCGGGGCCGCCACCCCCCACAGGAGAGGCCCCGGTCGTCGTCCGCGGACCGTGCGGCGGCCCGTACTACTCTCAGCGCCGGGGATGCGTTTTCTGTCACACCGCTCTCTGTCAGTAAAAGGTTGCGCGTTGTACAAGACGTGGACGCAACCCCTTCCCACGTCGTAGCGTGCAGACTCGCGCGGTGCTTGCGCGGCAGTGGTGACCAGCTGCGACGTGGAACAGGTTGAGGGAGTGCTGGGGGACGACGCGGAGCTGACCACCGCGGTGCTCGCGGCACAGGACGGGGACGAAGACGCCTTCCGTACTGTGTACCGCGCCGTGCACCCGCGGCTGTTGGGATACATACGAACGCTGGTGGGCGACCCGGAGGCCGAGGACGTCGCCTCCGAGTCGTGGCTCCAGATAGCCCGTGACCTCGACCGGTTCAGCGGCGACGCCGACCGGTTCCGGGGCTGGGCGGCGCGCATAGCGCGCAACCGTGCCCTCGATCACATCCGGATGCGGGGCAGGCGCCCCGTCGTCGGCGGCGACGAGACGGAACTCGCCACGAAGCCCGGGGCCTCCGACACCGCGGGCGAGGCGATGGAAGCCCTGGCCACCGGCACCACCCTCGCTCTCATAGCCCAGCTCCCGCAGGACCAGGCCGAGGCCGTCGTCCTGCGCGTCGTCGTCGGACTGGACGCGAAGAGCGCCGCCCAGACCCTGGGCAAGCGCCCCGGCGCCGTACGGACCGCCGCTCACCGCGGCCTGAAGCGGCTGGCCGAGCTGCTGAACGCGGCGGACGCCGCCCGCGGCCGGGCAGGCGGTGACCACGGCCGCGGCGGGAGCGACGAAGGCGACAGCGGTACGGTTGCGGGCGCGGCCGGCGGGCGGCCGGAGCTCGGCGGAGTACCGCCCCAGCGAGGTCCGCGACCGGACCAGGTGACGTCCGCCGGTGTGACGGATTCTTGCGTGCGGACGCAGAAGGACATGTGATGGCCGACGAGCGTTACGAGTGGCTCGACAAGGAGACGGCGGAGCGACTGCTTCGCGGAGAACCCGTCGGGCCTGTCGGCGACCACGCACGCGCCCAGGCCGAGCGCCTCTCCGCCGCCCTGGACGGCGTGGCCCGGGCCGGCGGCCGTGACGCCGGTGAACTGCCCGGCGAGGCGGCGGCGCTGGCGGCGTTCCGCAAGGTCAGGGCCGCGTCCCCGGAAGACTTCGCCACGGTACGGATCGGACGCCGGGCGGCCGTGCCCGTGCGCTGGGCCCGCCCCGTACGCCTGGGGCTGGCCGGAGCGATCGCCGGTGTCGCGCTCGGCGGCGTCGCGGTGGCCGCGGGCACCGGCGTACTTCCGAGCCCCTTCGGCCCCAGCACCGACCCCGCCCCCGCGACCTCCGTGTCCGCCGCCGCCACACCACCGCCGGTCACCCCCGGGGCCACCACCCCGGAACCGGGCGCCACCGGCGGGCCCACCCCGGAAAGCACCGGCACGCCCGGCGACGCGCACGAGACCCCGGGCGGCGGGGACGACACCGCCGGCGCTACGCAGCAGCCCACTCCCGGGTCGGAGACCGGCGTACCCCCCGACTACCCGGGCTGGACGGGCGAGGGCACACCGGGCACCGGCGATGGCGGCACCGCTGCCGGCGACTGGTACCGCAAGACGGCCAAGGCCTGCCAGGACTACCGGTCCGGCAGCCTCGCCCCCGACCACGAACGACGCCTGGAAGCGGCGGCCGAGGGCGCCGACCGGGTGGCGCGCTTCTGCGACCGCCTGCTGGACGGCTCCGGGGACCGGGACGACACGGACGGCGGCGCCGACGAAGGCCGCAGCGGCGGCCACGGCGGCGCGAACGGTGACGACGCGGACGGCGAGAGCCGTGACGGCGACGGCGACGGCGGCAAGAACGGCGGAAGCGACCGAAGCGAGGCGACCGACGGGAGCGAGGGTGCGCCGGGCGGAATCCGCCGCCCCGCACCCCCCGTCTCGTACACCCTGACGTCCTCGCCGACGGGCGAGCCGTCCGCCGTCGCGGGCGCGGCGACGCTGTCGGGCTGACCGCCTCCCCGGTACCCGCACGGCTCTGACCTGCTGTTTTGATCACTCGCTCACGCAGGTGTGACGTTTTTCGAGCGGGTGACGCAGTAGAGAGTGAGCCGACTGGTCATCGGCCGCGCGACGAGCCGGGGTTCCCCCCGTACCTTCGGCTCCGCGCAACTGGCGCGGGCGGGACACGTTCCCCCGGTCCCGCCCGCGCCCCTTCTTCTCCGTCGTCGCCTACCAGTGGATGACGACCTTGTCGCCGTTGCGCACCTGCGCGAACAGGCTCGCGATCTTCCCCTCGTCCCGGACGTTGACGCAGCCGTGCGAGGCGCCGTTGTAGCCGCGGGCCGCGAAGTCCGACGAGTAGTGGACAGCCTGCCCGCCGCTGAAGAACAGGGCGTACGGCATGGGGCTGTCGTACAGCGTCGAGACGTGGTGCCGGGACTTCCAGTACACGCTGAACGTCCCCTCGCGGGTGGGCGTGTACTGCGATCCGAACCGCACGTCCATCGCCGAGACGACCTGTCCCCCGACCATCCACGACAGCGTGCGGCTGCTCTTGCTGATGCACAGGACGCGGCCCGTCATGCACCGCGGGTCGGGTTCGGCGACGGGGGCGGCGGTCGCCGGACGCAGTTCGGCGTGCGTCGGCTTCCTGGTCATCCCGAGGAGCCTGGCCCAGGTGACGGTGTCGGTCGCGCCCGTGCGGGGCAGTTCGCGCTTGCCCTGGAAGGACGAGACGGCGGCGGCGGTGACGGAGCCGTAGTGGCCGGTGGGGGTGCGGTTGAAGTGGGCGATCTGGCGCAGTCTCGCCTGGAGTTCGCGCACTTGGGCGCCCGCGGCTCCACGCGCCAGCAGGATCCTCGGCGCGGGCGGCCGGCTCCCGGGCTCCGCCCTCGGCGGCGAGGGCGCGGCCGTCGACGCGCTCGCGGCCGGAGCGGTGCCGGGGGACGGATTCCCGGACGACCCGTTCGAGGGAGCGTTCGCGCGCCCGTGCGCCGCGCCCGAGGCCGCCGGTTCCGTCCCGCCCGCCGCCGTGCCCGGCTCGTTCGCCTGCACCCTGCACCCCGCCGTGACGGCCACGAGGGCGCCGGCCGCGGCCACCGCCACCGCTGCGCGTACGGCCCTGGTGCACCGCTGCTGCTCGTCCATCCCCGCCCCCCGGGCATCTCGTCCGTCCTCAGGAGTGTTTCCCGCTCTGCCCGGTCGCGAAAGCCCGAGCATGATGGGAAGAGCGACGTTGTGAGCAAGGTCCCAGCCTGCGGCTCTCCACCCGCCGCACGCCCGCCGCTACAGTCCGTCGCGAGGGTCGGTTCATTACCAGCCAGTACGTTCAGCGGGAGGCACAGCAGATGGCGCGCGAGTCGGAGTCGGGACTGCCTATTGAGCCGGTGTACGGGCCGGACGCCCAGGAGGGCTGGGACCCCAGTGAAAAGCTGGGCGAGCCCGGCTCGTACCCCTTCACGCGCGGCGTGTACCCGTCGATGTACACCGGCCGGCCGTGGACGATGCGCCAGTACGCGGGCTTCGGCACCGCCACCGAGTCCAACGCCCGCTACAAGCAGCTGATCGCCAACGGCACGATGGGTCTGTCGGTCGCCTTCGACCTGCCGACCCAGATGGGCCACGACAGCGACGCGGCGATCGCGAGCGGCGAGGTCGGCAAGGTCGGCGTGGCGATCGACTCGGTCGACGACATGCGCGTCCTGTTCGGCGGCATCCCGCTGGACAAGGTCTCGACGTCCATGACGATCAACGCGCCCGCCGCGCTCCTCCTGCTGATGTACCAGCTGGTGGGCGAGGAGCAGGGCGTACCGGCCGACAAGCTGACCGGCACGATCCAGAACGACGTGCTGAAGGAGTACATCGCGCGCGGGACGTACATCTTCCCGCCCAAGCCGTCCCTGCGGCTGATCGCGGACATCTTCAAGTACTGCAAGGCCGAGATCCCGAAGTGGAACACGATCTCGATCTCCGGCTACCACATGGCGGAGGCCGGTGCCTCGCCCGCGCAGGAGATCGCGTTCACGCTCGCCGACGGCATCGAGTACGTCCGTACCGCCGTCGCGGCGGGCATGGACGTCGACGACTTCGCGCCGCGCCTCTCCTTCTTCTTCGTCTCCCGCACCACGATCCTCGAAGAGGTCGCCAAGTTCCGCGCCGCGCGCCGGATCTGGGCGAAGGTCATGCGCGACGAGTTCGGCGCGAAGAACCCCAAGTCGCTGATGCTGCGCTTCCACACGCAGACGGCGGGCGTGCAGCTCACCGCGCAGCAGCCCGAGGTCAACCTGGTGCGCGTCGCCGTACAGGGCCTCGCGGCCGTGCTCGGCGGCACCCAGTCGCTGCACACCAACTCCTTCGACGAGGCGATCGCCCTCCCCACCGACAAGAGCGCCCGCCTGGCGCTGCGCACGCAGCAGGTCCTCGCCTACGAGACAGACGTCACGGCCACCGTCGACCCCTTCGCGGGCTCGTACGTCGTCGAGAAGATGACCGACGAGGTCGAGGCCGCGGCGCTGGAGCTGATGGAGAAGGTCGAGGACATGGGCGGCGCGGTCAACGCGATCGAGCGCGGCTTCCAGAAGAACGAGATCGAGCGCAGCGCGTACCGCATCGCGCTGGAGACGGACAGCGGCGAGCGTGTCGTGGTCGGCGTGAACCGTTTCCAGCTGGAGACGGAAGAGCCGTACGAGCCGCTGCGGGTCGACCCGGCGATCGAGGCCCAGCAGGCCGAGCGCCTCGCGAAGCTGCGTGCGGACCGCGACCAGGCGGCGGTGGACGCGGCGCTGGCGGAGCTGAAGAAGGCGGCGGAGGGCACGGACAACGTCCTGTACCCGATGAAGGACGCGCTGCGCGCCCGGGCCACCGTCGGAGAGGTCTGCAACGCGCTGCGGGAGGTCTGGGGGACGTACGTCCCGACCAACGCGTTCTGAGGCGTGGCCTGCCCCGGTACCCCGGACGAGTGATCCCGGGCGGACTGTCGTTGGTGGCGGATACGCTCGTGAGCTGTCCGTGGACCGCCTTCTCGACGGCGACGAGGACTGACGGGCGCACCCGCCTCCTGGCATGTGAAACGCGGAGGCGGAGTGTCGTACGTACATGCGACACTCCGCCCATGCTGGGTGTAACCGATCTGCCGACCTACCTCGTCGGCCTTGTCCTGATCATTCTTCTGCCGGGTCCGAACTCCCTCTACGTCCTGTCCGTCGCCGCGCGACGCGGCATACGCACGGGCTACACGGCCGCCGCGGGCGTGTGGTGCGGCGACGCGGTCCTGATGGTCCTGTCCGCCGCCGGTGTGGCCTCGCTTCTCCAGGCGAACGCACTGCTCTTCGGGATCGTGAAGTACGCGGGCGCGGGCTATCTGACCTGGCTGGCCATCGGGATGATGCGGGCGGCGTGGTCGATGTGGCGCAGCCGCCACGAGCTGACGGACGCCGGTACTCCGGTCGTCGACGCGGCGCCGGCCGCCGAGCGCCCGTACCGCCGTGCCCTCGTGATCAGCCTGCTCAACCCGAAGGCGATCCTCTTCTTCATCTCCTTCTTCGTGCAGTTCGTCGACCCGGCGTACGCCCACCCCGCCCTTTCCTTCGTCCTGCTGGGCACCTTCGCCCAGGTCGCGAGCGTGCTCTACCTCTCCGCCCTGATCTTCGGCGGCACGCACCTGGCCGCAGCCTTCCGGCGCCGCAAGCGCCTGTCGGCGGGCGCGACCTCGGCGGCGGGGGTCCTGTTCCTGGGGTTCGCGGCGAAGCTGTCGGTCAGCAGCGTCTGACGGCAGCCGCTGAGCGAGGCGTCCGGCTGTGGCGTCCGGCTCAAAAACTCCGGGAACGGGCGCGTGGTGTGGGACATGATGTCGGGCTTCTGGCCGCAGGCGGAGAAGTACTCCACCGACGAGCACGACCTCGCCTTCGCTCCGATCTGGCGCGAGGCACCCAAGATCGTGGTCTCCCGCACGCTGGAGAAGACCGACTGGAAGACCCGGGTGATCGGCGAGAACGTCGTCGAGGAGCTGACCGCCCTGAAGGAGTCGGGCACCACGCTGCTGCTGTTCGGCGGGTCCGAGCTGGCTTCCTTCCTCACCGGGCACGGCGTGATCGACGAGTACCAGATCTTCGTCCACCCCGTGGTCCTCGGCGGAGGCAAGCCGGTCTTCCGGAAGCAGAGCCACCGGGTGGGCGTCGAACTCGTCGAGTCGCGGACCTTCGACTCCCAGGTCGTACTGCTCCGCCACCGGCGCACCGCCGCGCACGGGTGACCCCTGCCCGCCGGAGTCGGGCGTCGCGCATGTTTCCCGGGCCGACGAGGGGAGTTCACCCGGGGGTCGTGCTGGGTTCCTAGGGTGACGCGGACCCGCAACCTGTCAGCGGGGCGGAAAGACCTTGGAGCATCATGACGAAGGCCCGCAACCGATGGCCGAGACCGCGCGACGGGGAAACCCCCACCGGCGCACCGGACGGCCAGGTGTCATCTCACGTGTCATCTGCCGGGATCAAGGGGACCAACGGGACCTACGGGATCACGTCCACCGGACTGGACGAGTGCCTGCGCGCGTGCGCCGTGCACAGCGGCAAGCTGGTCGCCGGGATCGACCGCCGGCGCACCGAACTCGCCGAGAAGCTGCGGCAGTTGCTCGCCACCCAGGCCATGGCCCCGGAGCCGGGGCCCGCGCCGGCCGCCTCCGGCGCCACGGCCCTGATCCGGCGTGCCGCCAAAGCCACCGCCGGGCCCGCCGACGCACTGAGCGGTGAGCTGCTCGACGCGCTGCTGGCCGTCGGCAGCAAGTCTCTGGAGTGCGGTTACGACGACGAGCTGAGGCTGGCCCTGCTCATCAGCGACACCGTGCTGACCCGGCGCAAGAACTCGCGGGCCGGCTGGCGGCTGCGCGCCCGGACGCTGGAGGCGATCGGGGACGAGGCCGCCACCATCGAGGCGTACGAGCGCTACCTCGCGCTGACGGACGACGACGGCTTCGGAGTGGCCCCCAGGATCGCCGGCATGCGGGAGGGCGGGCGCCGGCAGGGTGAGCTGCTGAGGCTGCTGGAGCGCGAGTGCCCCGGGGCCGCCGCGTACGCCGCCGGACCGGCCACCGACGTCTGGGCCGAGGGACTAGCGCTGCACGCGCGCGGCAGCCGCGAGGAGGCCGAACCCCGGCTGGTCGGCGCGCTGCTCGCGATGGAGCGCGCGGTCAGCCCGGTGCAGGACATCCAGGCGGCCGTGAGCCAGTACCTCGACCTGCGGATCGGGGCGAACGGCGGCGAGGCCGCGGAGCTGCGCGAACTGATCACGCTCTACGCCGAGCAGCGCAGGAACCGTATGCGGGGGCCCGTCGCCGACCCCACCTTCGGCGGCGTCGACTGGATCAGCCTCGGGGAGTTCCGCAACCAGATAGCGGGCAAGTCCATCTGCCTGATAGCCAACTCCCAGCGGGTCGGGCGCGGCACGCTTGGCGCCGAGATCGACGCGTACGACCTCGTCGTCCGCTTCAACTCGTACAAGATCGACGCGGCCGCGACCGGCAGCCGCACCGACATCCACGCCACCATCCACAAGCACGGCTTCAACTGGGACCAGCCGGTGCTGACCAGGCTGGTCTTCGGCGGCGTCTCCGGCGACTGGAAGCACTCGCTGCGCAACCGGCTCGTGCCGGGAGCCCAGAAGTACCTCGGCGACGAGTCGCTCCGCTGGCCGCTGCGCAACGTCGGCAAGGTCGGGGCGGATGTGTGGTCGTCCATCCCCACCAGCGGCTTCAACATGCTGTGGCTGCTGGACTTCCTCGATGTCAGCCCGACGCTCGACCTCATCGGCTTCGACTTCTACGAGAGCGGCGCCTACCGCCTCCAGGAGGCGATGCGGATGCCCATCACCTCCGTCCACGAATACACCAGCGAAAAGGCGTGGGTCATGGAACGCGCCCAGAGCGTCAGTGACATGAGGATCTCCCTGCGATGACCACCACGACCCAGGCCGCCGGACCTGCCAACGCGCTCACCGGCAAGCGCCGCATCGCCTTCGCCAGCTTCGTCGACGAGAACTACCTGCCCGGCTTCCTCGCGCTGCTGCGCAGTCTCGCCCTGTCCAACCCGGGCCTGTGCGAGGACTTCATCGTCCTGCACGACGACCTGAAGCCGTCCTCCGTCGCCCGCATCCGGGCGCTGCACCCGCGCATCGAGCTGCGGCGGGTGGACGCCGCCCACTACGACTCGTACGCCAAGGGCGACCAGGACAACTACCTGGTCCGCAAGGCGTACTTCATCCTCGACGTCTTCCGTATCCGCGACTACGACACCGTGATCACCCTGGACACCGACATGGTGGTGCTGGGGGACCTCGGCGAGCTGCTCAAGCTGCGCGAAGGGCTGGCCGCCGTACCGCAGTTCTTCTACGGGCAGCACAAGCTCAACAGCGGTCTGCTCGTCATCCAGCGCGAGTACCTCACCGACGAGTTCTGCGCGCGCATCGACGCCACCGGGCGCAGTGGCGCGTACGAACTCGACAAGCACGACCAGGGCATCCTCAACGCCGTACTCGACGGCGACTTCGTCCAGCTCGACGCCCGCTACAACTTCGTCAAGCGGCGCCTGTCCGGCGACCTGCCGGTGCCCGACGACACCGCGATCCTGCATTTCACCGGGCGGCACAAGCCCTGGCAGGGCGGCGAGGCGGGGTACGGCAACGCCGAGGACCGCTGGCGCGAGTTCGAGCTGTCCGACGCGCAGTTCCATGCCGCATTCCTGGCGCAGGGCAAGGGCACGCACCACGACCTGCTCGTGCACTTCGGCACCCCGCACGTCCGGCGCACCGGCGACGTGGAGAGCGCCCGCAAGGTCGCCGCGGCCCACATCGCGGCGGGCGAGTACCAGGAAGCGGTGGACCTGCTCGGGCGCGTACAGATCCCGCTGGACTCGGCATGGCCGCACGAGGTGCTGGGCCACGCGCTGATGAGCGTGTCGCGGTACGAAGAGGCCCGGGCGCAGCTGCTGCTCGCCACGGCCGCCCCGAACCGGGCCGCCACCGCCTTCGGCCGGCTGGCCCAGATCGCCTGGATCCACGGCGACGACGAAGCGGCGCGGCAGTACGCGCTGGACGGACTGCGGGTGGACCCGACCCACCGCGCGAGCCGGCTGATGCAGCGGCGTACGCAGAGCCCGCAGACTCCGCGGGAGGGGGTCGCCGGAGAGCAGCTGGCGCACGTCGCCTTCTACATGGAGCGGCAGGGCAACGCGGGCGACAAGCTGCTGCCCGAGAGCGTACGGCTGGCCTTCGACGCAGAGACCGGCCCGCGCAAGTGGCACTCCGTCCACGCGCACCGGCTCTTCGACGAGGCCGCCCTGGAGCGTGTCAACGCCCGGCGCGGGCTGGTCATCGGCGGCGGCGGGCTCTTCATCCCGGACACCGCGCCCAACGGCAACAGTGCCTGGCAGTGGAACGTCCCCGACGCGCTGCTGAACCGCATCGACGTGCCCGTCATGGTGTACGCCGTCGGATTCAACGCCTTCGACGGCCAGTCCTACCGGGCCGGGCGCTTCAACACCGCCCTGCGGGCCCTCGTCGAGCGCGCCTCCTTCTTCGGCCTCCGCAACCACGGCTCGATCGAGAAGGTACGGTCGCTGCTCCCCGCCGAGCTGCACGAAAAGGTGCGCTTCCAGCCCTGCCCGACGACCGTCACCCGTCAGCTGGTGGACGGCTGGACCGACCCGCAGCACCGTGAGAACACCGTGCTGGTCAACGCGGCGTACGACCGGGCGGGTCTGCGCTTCGGGCACGACTACGGCCACTTCCTCGCCGAGATGGCGAAGGCGGTACGGGCGCTCGGCGCGCACGCCGAGGTGAAGTGCGTGGCGCACTCGCTCGACGACGAGAAGATCGCGTTCGACCTGCGGCGCGAGCACGGCGTCTCCCTGCCGGTGATCCCCATGTACGACTTCGACAACGAAGCCATCAGGGACACGTACGCCCGCACCAAGCTCGTGATCGGGATGCGCGGCCATGCGGGGATGATCCCGTTCGGCTGCGGTACGCCGATCATCAGCCTGATCTCGCACCCGAAGATGGCGTACTTCCTGTCCGACATCGACCGGCCCGAATGGGGCATCTCCGTCCACGACAAGAACCTCGGCGCGGTGCTCACCGAGCGGGCGCTGGGGCTGCTGGACGACCACGCGGCGTCGGTGGCCGATGTGCACGGCCGCCAGCAGGAGCTGTGGAAGGTGACCGAGGCGAACGCCGCGGATCTGCGGGTGATCCTGGGGCGCCCGGCGTTCTGACGCACGGGACGGACGGACACGGGGGAGGGCGGGCCACTGATCAGCAGTGGCCCGCCCTCCCCGTTGTACGGGATCCGCTCGTACGAGATCCGCCTCGCACGGGATCCGCCGCCCTCACGCCCCCACCGTCACCCCAGCGCGGCCTTCTTGAACGCGGCCTTCTTGAACGTCTTGAGGGCGGCCCGCTTGACCGACCGGGCCCTGCGGACCACACGCCGGAGCGTCGCGTTGCGCGGGATGAAGGCGAACTGCTTCGGGATCGCGCCCGGCAGCGCGAGCGTGGTCAGCCGTCGGCGCTTGAAGTAGCGCCATGTGCTGCCCTTCAGGTGCTGGGCGAGGAACCGCTCGGCCGCCGGCCGCAGGTCCGCCCGGATCTGCGGCTGCATCGCGAAGCCGACCGTCTGGAGGAGACCGGCCAGGTCGGCAGGAGCGGGCTGCGCGGTGTCCTCCGCCAGGTCGGGGACCAGCGCGTCGACGATCGTGACGGGGACGCGGTTGCTGTTCTGGTACGGGGAGAGGCGTTCCAGCAGTATGTCCGTGCCCGTACGGGCCACCGGGACCGAGTAGAAGGTGCTCGCCGTCAGCAGCGCCGTCGAGAAGCACCCGACCACCAGCGCCGGCCGGAACCGCTGGTACAGCACCTCGGCCAGCACCGGGCTGTCCAGGACGGTGAGTTCGACGCCCAGGGTCCGCGCCTCGCCTTCCAGCAGGCGCGACCAGCGGGCCGGGGCGGTGGGGTGCGGCTTGAAGACGATCTGCCGGTGGCCGCGGGCGACCGCCCCGCGCAACATCGTGACGTGGAGGTTCTCCTCCTCCTCGGCGGTGAGGATCGACAGCGCGGACAGGTACTGGCCGAGGAGCAGGGCCGAATCCGTGGGCACGGCCAGCCCGTTCTCGTCATCGGCCAGTTCGGAGAGCACCTTCAGGAAGGCGTCCGTCGGTACGAGCTCCGGCGGTACGCCGAACTCGCCCAGCAGGAGCGGAGTCAGCCCCGGCACCAGGTCCAGGTGGAGCAGGCGGCGCACGCGCGTACCGACGAGCGGCTCGATCTTGTTGCGGGTCGGGCCGTAGCTCATCAGCCCGTCGGCGTACACCTCCACCGGCGCGTCCGTGAACAGCTGGGTGAGCGCCAGCGCCGGATTGACCTGGATGGACTCGACGACCAGCTCCACGGTGTCCTCGCCGAGGCCCCACAGCAGCCGCAAGTGGCGTTCCCACAGCGGGATGTCGTCCACACGCGGCGACCAGGCGCCGGGGTGGAAGGGCGCGATGGTCTCGTTCCAGGACAGTACGTCGTCGAAGCGGTCCCGCAGCCGGTCGAAGCCCGGCATCTCGTCGAGGGCGGGCGTCGTCTCGGGCGTCGTGGCGTTGTTGCTGACGAGGAGCAGACGCCGGCCGGCCGGAGCGAAGCAGTCGCTGTCGATCGCGGCGGCGAGCGTGGCAGCGCCGTACAGCGTGGAGGCGAAGAAGATCTGCGTCGTGGGCATCAGGCTGCGACCTCCGGCGCGGCGGACGCGGCGACGGGCCGGCGGCGCAGCCGCCGCAGCCGTCCGGAACGCTCCATGTCCATGGAATCCAGCGCGTCCTGAAGAAAGTCCTGCGGCATCCGTTTGAGCGCCGCCGTGCTCATCGCCCTCAATTTCCGTGCCACAGCCGGTTCGAACCTTTCGATGCTTCCCAGATGGTGGGAAATGATGGCGCAGTACGTGCGAACGGCTTTCGGCAGAAGCCGGTCCGCGTCCGGGTCCTTCGCCGTTTCCTCGATGACCTGGTCGAACGCCCGGATGAAATCGAGCTGCCGTACGTCGCCGATCTGCGTGAGCGAGGACGAGACGCCCCGCCGGTAGAAGACGCCCAGCGTGCCGAGCGCCGCGAAACTCTCGGCCTCCCGGTGCAGCCGCCAGATCCACGGCCGGTCCTCGGCCGTGCGCAGGCCGTCGGTGAAGTGCAGCAGTCCCCGGTCGGCCAGCCTGCGGTGGTACATGCCGGCCCACGCGTACGCGTAGTCGACGGACGTGGAGCGGCTGGCGGGCAGGATCGCCTCGCGCGGGGACATGACGACGCCGCGCCTGCCGTGCGGGACGCGGTGGACCGTACGGGCGCGCCCGGTGCACTGCACATGGTCCGTACGGACGAAGTCGCAGCCCAGCTCCTCCATGGCGGCGAGGAGACGTGCGTAGTGGCCGGGGGCCAGCCAGTCGTCGCCGTCGAGGAACGTCAGGTACTCGCCGCGCGCCGCGTCGAGCCCGGTGTTGCGGGCGGTGGCCAGGCCGCCGTTGGTCTCGTGTCTGACCAGGACCGACCCCGGGAGGTCGCGCTCGGCGCGCTGGAGGATCTCCGGCGTTCCGTCGGTCGAACAGTCGTCGACGAGGATGAACTCGAAGTCCTCGCGGGCGTTCGCGCGGAGGCTTCGAAGGGTGTCTGGGGCGTATGTCTGCACGTTGAAGAACGGCACGACGACAGAGAGCTTGACCACCTCCGCGACGCTAGGGCGTGCCACGGCATTCGTTGCGTCCCCCGGAGAGATGCCGGGTGAACGAAGAATGGCGGAATGGTTAACCTGCCTGCTTTTCTGGCGCCGACGCCGATCGTCGATGTGCTGTTAACCGTTTGTTGCGGCTGAGTTGGGCCGTCAATCGAAATGGCTCCCTAGTTTCATCGATGTGCCAGCAAGTACCAGCAAAACCCTGCGGATCGCCGTGATCGCCGATTCCGATACGCGATGGAAATGGGGCGCTCTCACCGCCCGCCGTATCGCGCCGGAAGCCGGAATCGACGGATTCCTGCTGCGCGGCCGGGCCACCCCCACACCCCGCCAGCTCGCCGAGGTCGGCGTGCCGGTCGACGGTGTGCGCGAGGTGACCGCCGCGGAATTCATCGGAGAGGTCGAGCACGAGCCGTACGACGTCATCCTGCTCGCCCTCGTCGGAGGAGCCGTCCAGGCGATGCTGCACGGTCTCGCGCCGCTGTGGCCGGACACCGAGCGCCGGCCCGTCATCGGCACCGGCTATGTCGGCGTCGTCTACGAGAAGCTGGCCGACGGACTGCTGCTGCGCCACGGCGCCGACATCGTCATCGCGAACTCCCGCCACGACGCGGAGCGCTTCCGCGCCGTGTACGAGGGAGTGGGCGCCGACGCCTCCGCCGTGACGGAGGCAGCGCTGCCGTTCCTCGGGGGCGCGCCCTACGAGGGCACCGGCACCGGCACCGTCGTCTTCGCCGCCCAGCCCTCCGTCCCGCAGTCCCGCGCCGACCGCGCCTACCTGCTGCGCCGCCTCGTCCAGCACGCCCGGCTGCACCCCGGCCGCGAGGTCCTGCTCAAGCTCCGCAGCAAGCCCGGCGAGCACACCACGCACATCGAGGAACTGCCCTACCAGAAGCTCGCGGCCCGGACGGAGGGCGGGACGCCGCCCAACTTCCGGCTCGTGTACGGGCACATGGGCGAGGTCCTGGACCGCACCGACCTCCTCGTCACGGTCAGCTCGACCGCCGCCCTGGAGTCCCTGCACCGCCGGATCCCGACCGCCGTCCTCACCGACCTGGGCGTGCGCGAGGTCCTCGGCAACCACCACTTCCTCGGCTCCGGGTGCCTCGCCTCCTGGGACCAGCTCGACGCCGGTCACCGGCCGCGGCCCGACGAAGAGTGGCTGGCACGCCAGGGCGTGGCCGCGGACGGCTCGTACGACACCGCCTTCGACGCCGTACGCAAGCGCGTCACCGCACTCCTGGAGCGCCCCGGCCTCCCGCCGGTCGCCCCCTACTACACGTCCGCCACCGCGCCGGGCTACCTCCCCGGCATCCTCGCCCGCCACCGCCTCGACGGCCCCCGGACCACCACCGACGTCACCGGCGTACGCCGCGTCCTGCGCGACGCCGTACGGGAGGCGGCGCGCGGCGCGTACCGCCACGGGGTGCAGCGCGTGGCCCCCGTCATCCGCCGCATGGGAGAACTATGAGCAGCCAGTCGCAGCAGCCCCAGTCCAGTACGGCCGAGACCCGGCCCCGCGTCCTGGCCGTCATCCCCGCCCGCGGCGGATCGAAGGGCGTACCGGCGAAGAACCTCGCCCCGGTCGGAGGCGTGCCGCTCGTGGCGCGCGCCGTCCGGGCGTGCCTGGGCGCCGGCCGTGTCACGCACGTCGTGGTCTCCACGGACGACCCCGCCATCGCGGCGGCGGCGCGCGGCGCCGGAGCCGAAGTGGCCCTGCGCCCGGCCGACATCGCGGGGGACACGGCGACCAGCGAGGCGGCCGTACTGCACGCCCTGGACACCCACGAGGCACTGCACAGCGCGGCGGTGGACGTGGTCCTGCTGGTGCAGTGCACGAGTCCGTTCCTGACCAGCGAGGACGTCGACGGCGTCTGCGCCGCGGTCGTCGAGGACGGCGCGGACACGGCCCACACGGTGGCCCCCTTCCACGGCTTCGTCTGGCGGGAAGAGGACACAGCTGCCGGGGTCAATCACGACAAGAGCTTCCGCCCCCGCCGCCAGGACCGTCCGCAGGACTTCCTGGAGACCGGTGCGGCGTACGCCATGGACGCCGCCGGATTCCGGAAGGCCGGGCACCGCTTCTTCGGGCGCACCGCGCTCGTCGCCACGGACCCGGCTCGCGTCCTGGAGATCGACGACCCGCACGACCTGGCCCGCGCCCGCGCCCTCGCGCCGCTCCTCGACCCGGGAGAGACGCCGGGCGCCCTTCCCCGCCGCGACGACATCGACGCGGTCGTCATCGACTTCGACGGCACCCAGACCGACGACAGGGTGCTGATCGACTCCGAAGGACGCGAACTCGTCGCCGTGCACCGCGGCGACGGGCTCGGCATCGCGGCCCTGCGCAACGCCGGGCTCAAGATGCTGATCCTGTCCACGGAACAGAACGCGGTCGTCGCCGCACGGGCCCGCAAGCTGCGCATCCCCGTGCTCCACGGCATCGACCGCAAGGACGTCGCCCTCAAGCAGTGGTGCGAGGAGCACGGCGTAGCGCCCGAGCGGGTGCTCTACGCCGGCAACGACGTCAACGACCTGTCCTGCCTGGCCCTCGTGGGCTGGCCGGTGGCAGTCGCCAACGCCCACGACACGGTCCGCGGCGCCGCCCGCGCCGTCACGACCGTCCCGGGCGGAGAGGGCGCGATCCGCGAGATCGCCACCTGGATCCTCGGCCCGTCTCTCACCCACACCCCCACCCCCGTAACTCACCTCCCGTAACTCCCCCCGTAAGGAAAAGAACCACATGAGCACCAACTCGCGCCTCCGCACCCTCGGTTCCAAGACCGCGGGCCCCGGCCACCCCGTCTACGTCACCGGCGAGATCGGGATCAACCACAACGGCGACATCGAGAACGCGTTCGCGCTCATCGACGCCGCCGCCGACGCCGGCTGCGACGCGGTCAAGTTCCAGAAGCGCACCCCGGAGATCTGCACGCCGCGCGACCAGTGGGACATCGAGCGCGACACCCCCTGGGGCCGGATGACGTACATCGACTACCGCCACCGCGTCGAGTTCGGCGAGGATGAGTACCGCGCCATCGACGAGTACTGCAAGAAGCGCGGCATCGACTGGTTCGCCTCCCCGTGGGACACCGAGGCCGTCGCCTTCCTGGAGAAGTTCGACGTACCGGCCCACAAGGTCGCCTCCGCGTCGCTGACCGACGACGAGCTGCTGCGCTCCCTGCGCGCGACCGGCCGCACGGTCATCCTCTCCACCGGCATGTCGACGCCGCGCCAGATCCGCCACGCCGTGGAGGTCCTCGGCAGCGACAACATCCTGCTCTGCCACGCCACGTCGACGTACCCGGCGAAGGCCGAGGAGCTCAACCTGCGGGTGATCAACACCCTCCAGGCCGAGTACCCGAACGTCCCGATCGGCTACAGCGGCCACGAGACCGGCCTCCAGACGACGCTCGCCGCCGTCGCCCTCGGCGCCGCGTTCGTCGAGCGCCACATCACCCTCGACCGCGCCATGTGGGGCTCCGACCAGGCCGCCTCCGTCGAGCCCGGCGGCCTGACCCGCCTGGTCCGCGACATCCGCACCATCGAGGCGTCCCTCGGTGACGGCGTGAAGAAGGTGTACGAGTCCGAGCTCGGCCCGATGAAGAAGCTGCGCCGCGTCGCGGGCGTCGTCGCCGAGGGCGCCGACCGCGAGCCCGTCGCGGTCTGACCGGAAAGACGGTCGAACTCGCCGTGAACGGCACCCCCGGCATCCCCGCCACAGCGGCCTCGGACGCATCCGAGGCGTCCGAGGCCTCCGGGACCCTCGCCTTCGTCGAGAGCCCGGTCCAGCTCCTGAACGTCCTGGAGTGGGCCCACGCGAAGGCGGATCTCGACACGCGCGACCTCACGGTCGTCGTGCTGTCGCCCACCGACCCCATGACCCGCGGCCAGCTGCGGCGCATGGCGGAGCTCGCACGCCACGAAGGCATGCGGGTGCGGTGGGAGGAGGCCCGTGGCGGGGCGGGGGCGCCGTTCCAGACCATCGGCGGGCTGGCGTCCGCGCTGCGCCGGGCGCGGCGGATAGTGATCGGCGACCCGTTCTCGCGGTACGTGCAGCTGCTGCTGACGATCACGCGCGCCCGTGACCTGGTCGTCGTCGACGACGGCACGGCCACCATGGAGTTCATCGCCCAGCTCACGGGCGGCGAGCGCCTGGTGCGCTGGCACCGGCGCGGCGGCCGCAGGGGACCGCGCGACCTGGTCTTCGGCCCGGTCTCGGCGGTCGCGCGCCGCCGCCTCACCCCGTCCCGGAACCGCACCGTCGAGGTCTTCACCTCGATGCCGGTGGAGGAGGCCCCGGGGGTCACCGTCACCGCCAACGACTTCGGCTGGACGCGGGCACGCTTCGGTCCGCCCCGTGTCTCGCGCGGCGCCGACCTCGTCGGGACCTCACTGGTCGAGACGGGCGTCGTCGACCCCGACCGGTACGTCGAGGCGGTCACCGCACTGGCCCGCGCCCACGGCGCCACCCGCTACTTCGCCCACCGCCGCGAGAGCGCGGACAAGCTGCACCGGCTGGCCGTCGAGACGGGCCTGGAGATCGTCCGCCCCGATCTGCCGCTGGAGCTCATCGCCCGGCGCGGACCGATCGGCCGGCTGATCCTGAGCTTCCCCTCCACCGTGGTCCACACCCTCCCGCTGGCCCTGGTGGGCACGGGTGTGCGGGTGGCGGTCTGCGACGTGGATCCGCTGTGGCTGAGGGACACGGCCTCGCCCCGCGCCCAGGGCTTCCTGTCGGGCGTCACGACCACGGCCCGGGACGTCCAGCGACTGCCCGCCCTGGGGTGAATGTCTACTTCACCACATATGTGACCTTGCCCACGGAACCGCGGAGCCGGCCAGGGGCGGCACGGGCCGCGGACCCGGCCAGGCGGAAGGGAAAAACACCAGGCCGACGTGGGGGCGAGAGCGGCGGAGCTTACCCGCCGGGACCAGCGCCCAAGCATCCGGCGGCCAGTTTTCTTTCCCCTATGCGGCTGAAGTTTTGTTGATCGCTGGTCGGTTACCCCGTAAAGACGCCTACTCTTTCAGAGATGAGCCAGCTGATCTGCGAGTCCGAAGAAGCAGCACTGCCAGGGATGGTTCCCCTCCCCGGCACGCTGCCCGATTCCCTGCGCCTCGAGCTGATCGCCTTCCGTCGCGACCTGCACATGCACCCCGAGCTCGGGAACCAGGAATTCCGCACCACCGCCGCGATCAAGGCCCGCCTCGAGCAGGCAGGCCTCGCGCCGCGCGTGCTGCCCACGGGCACCGGACTCATCTGCGACATCGGCACGGCCCGCGACGGCGCACGGCCGGTTCTGGCCTTCCGCGCGGACATCGACGCGCTGCCCATCCCGGACACGAAGGCGGGCGTCCCGTACCGCTCGACCGTCCCGGACCGCGCGCACGCCTGCGGTCACGACGTGCACACCGCGGTGGTGCTCGGCGCGGGCCTGGTCCTCGCCGAGCTGGACCGCCAGGGCCTGCTGCCGCAGCCCGTACGGCTGATCTTCCAGCCCGCGGAGGAGATGATGCCCGGCGGCGCGCTCGGCGTGATCGAGGCCGGCGGGCTGGCCGGCGTAGGCAAGATCATCGCTGTGCACTGCGACCCGAAGGTCGACGCGGGACGTATCGGCCTGCGTACGGGCCCGATCACCTCGGCCTGCGACCGGCTGGAAGTCTCGCTGGACGGTCCCGGCGGCCACACCGCCCGCCCGCACCTCACCACCGACCTGGTGACCGCCGTCGCCCGGGTCGCCACCGACGTCCCCGCGCTCGTCGCCCGCCGCGTCGACGCGCGCGCCGGACTCGCGGTCACCTGGGGTCGTATCGAATCCGGCCACGCCTGCAACGTCATCCCGCAGCGCGCCGAGCTGGCCGGTACGGTCCGCTGCCTGGACCTCGAGGCCTGGCACGAGGCGCCGGACCTGATCCATGCCGCGATCGACGAGATCGCGACCCTGCACGGCGCCAAGTCGGAGATCAACTACGTCCGGGGCGTCCCCCCGGTCGTCAACGAGCACGGCGTCACCGAGCTGCTCACCGACGCCATGGCCGCCCGGCGCGGACTGCACGCGGTCGAGGACACCGAGCAGAGCCTGGGCGGCGAGGACTTCTCCTGGTACCTGGAGCAGGTTCCCGGCGCGATGGCCCGTCTCGGCGTACGTACTCCGGGTGATGCGGCCCGGCGTGACCTGCATCGTGGTGATTTCGACGTGGATGAGGCCGCGATCGAGGCCGGTGTGGAGCTCTTCACCGCTGCCGCGCTACTTGACGGACACCGTTCGTAATCAGCCACGGCGCCTCTCGTTCACGACGATCCGATAACAGCTGTCGTACGGTCGCTTATCCGGCATCTACGCGCGTTACGATCGCCGCGAAACCAGCGCCGGCAGAGGCGCTTCGGTCAGGTCGAAGGAGCCCTCCCTTGCGCCGCGTAACCAGGCTTGCCACTGTGGCCATCGCGTCCACAGCCCTCGCACTCTCCGCCACCGCGTGTGGCAAGACGTCGGACTCCGGTTCCGACTCCAAGGAAGCCAGCGCCGCCATCGCGTACGACATCGGCGGCCGTGGCGACCAGTCCTTCAACGACGCCGCCTACGCCGGTCTGGCGAAGGCCGAGAAGGACCTGGACATCAAGGGCAACGACCAGGAGCCCTCCGAGGGCGAGTCGGACGCCGACAAGGTCCAGCGCCTCACGGAGCTGGCCCGCTCGGGCAACAACCCGGTGATCGGTGTCGGTTTCGCCTACGCCCCGGCCATCAAGAAGGTCGCGCCGAAGTTCCCGAAGACCACCTTCGGCATCATCGACGACACCTCGGTGACCGGTAAGAACATCGCGAACATGGTGTTCAACGAGGAGCAGGGCTCCTACCTCGCCGGCGTCGCCGCCGCCAAGGCCACCAAGACCAACAAGGTCGGCTTCATCGGCGGTGTCGAGGTCCCGCTGATCAAGAAGTTCGAGGCGGGCTACGCCCAGGGCGTCAAGGACACCAACCCCAAGGTCCAGGTGCTCAAGCAGTACCTGACGCAGCCGCCGAACTTCGACGGCTTCTCCAAGCCCGACCTCGGCAAGGCCGCTGCCCAGGGCCAGCTCGACGAGGGCGCCGACGTGATCTACCACGCCGCCGGTCTCGCGGGCTCCGGCTCGATCGAGGCGGCCGCCACGGATGGCAAGTGGGCCATTGGCGTCGACTCGGACCAGTACAACCAGGCCGGTCTGGCGAAGTACAAGGCCAAGATCCTCACGTCGGTCACCAAGGACGTCTCCGACGCGGTCTACAACCTGATCAAGTCGGTCGTGGACGGCAAGCCGCAGTCCGGTGAGATCCGCTACGGCCTCGACAAGGACGGCGTCGGCCTCTCCGACTCCAACCCGGAGTACAAGAAGATGACGGACCTCACCGCCGCCGTCGACAAGGCGAAGGCCGACATCATCGCCGGCAAGATCAAGGTCCAGACCGCGCCGTAAGGCCGCTCAGGACGTGATCCCGGGGGCCCAGTGAGGCGGTTTCCGCCGCCTCTCCGGCCCCCGGGGCGCATTCCGTCCTCGGTCTTTTCTTCATTTGGCATCGCTACGCGCGTAGACATTCCTTCAGCACGATAGTTTCGCCGCGCCCTGCCTCCTGCCCTCCGCTTCCGCCCTCCCGCTCCTTTCCGCCAAGGAGAGTGCGTCATCAACGCGTCCAGCCCGCCCCCCGCCGTAGAACTGCACGGCATCACCAAGCGCTTCCCCGGCGTCGTCGCCAACCACGACATCGACATCACCATCCGCAAGGGCACCGTGCACGCCCTCGTCGGTGAGAACGGTGCCGGCAAGTCGACCCTGATGAAGATCCTTTACGGCATGCAGAAGCCGGACGAGGGCACCATCACCATCGACGGGGAGCAGGCCACCTTCCACAGCCCCGCCGACGCCATCGCGCGCGGCATCGGCATGGTGCACCAGCACTTCATGCTGGCCGACAACCTCACCGTCCTGGAGAACGTCGTTCTCGGCGGCGAGAAGCTGTACGGCATCGGCAACAAGGCCCGCGACAAGATCAAGGAGATCTCGGACGCGTACGGCCTGAACGTGCGCCCCGACGCCCTGGTCGAGAACCTCGGTGTGGCCGACCGCCAGCGCGTGGAGATCCTCAAGGTCCTCTATCGCGGCGCCCGCATCCTCATCCTCGACGAGCCGACCGCCGTACTGGTCCCGCAGGAGGTCGACGCGCTCTTCGCCAACCTCCGCGAGCTCAAGTCCGAGGGCCTGACGGTCATCTTCATCTCGCACAAGCTGGGCGAGGTCCTGTCGGTCGCCGACGACATCACCGTCATCAGGCGCGGCACGACCGTGGGCACCGCCGACCCGGCGAACACCACCACCAAGCAGCTCGCCGAGCTGATGGTCGGCAGCGAGCTCCCGTCGCCCGAGACCCGCGAGTCGACGGTCACCGACGTACCGATGCTCAACATCGAGAACCTCCAGCTGAACGCCACCGACCCGGACGGCGCCGTACGCGAGGTGCTTGCCGGGATCACCTTCACCATCCACAAGGGTGAGGTCCTCGGCATCGCCGGCGTCGAGGGCAACGGCCAGGCGGAACTCGTCGAGGCGATCATGGGCCTGCGCAACCCGGACGGCGGTGTCATCACGCTCGGCACCGCCGACATCTCGCACGCGCCCACCCGCAAACGCCGCGAGAGCGGCATCGGCTACATCCCCGAGGACCGCCACCGCCACGGCCTGCTCCTCGAAGCGCCGCTGTGGGAGAACCGCATCCTCGGCCACGTCACCGAGGAGCCCAACTCCAAGCGCGGACTGCTCGACCTGAAGGCGGCCCGTACCGACACCGAGCGGATCGTGCGCGAGTACGACGTCCGTACGCCCGGTATCGAGGTCACCGCCGCCTCCCTGTCCGGCGGCAACCAGCAGAAGCTGATCGTCGGCCGCGAGATGAGCCACGCCCCCAAGCTGCTCATCGCCGCTCACCCCACGCGGGGCGTGGACGTCGGCGCGCAGGTGCAGATCTGGGACCAGATCCGCGAAGCACGCCGCGAGGGACTGGCCGTACTGCTGATCTCCGCCGACCTGGACGAGCTCATCGGGCTCTCCGACAACCTGCGGGTCATGTACCGCGGCCGCCTGGTCGCGGACGCCGACCCGGCGACCATCACCCCGGAGGAACTGGGCTCGGCCATGACCGGCGCCGCCACCGGTCACCTCGAGGCAGCCCCGGAGGACGAGGCCTGATGAAGAAATTCGACAAGGACCGGCTGATTCTGGGCCTCGCCGGCCCGGTACTCGCGCTGGCCGTCGCCATCGCGCTCACCTCGGTGGTGCTGCTCGCCTCGGGCCGCGACCCGTTCGAGCCGTACAAGCTGATGGTCGAGAGCGCGCAGTACGCCGACATCCAGGTCCTCATCCTGAACCAGGCCGGCACGTACTACCTCGCGGCGCTCGCCGTGGCCGTCGGCTTCCGGATGAACCTGTTCAACATCGGTGTCGACGGGCAGTACCGGCTCGCCGCGATGATGGCGGCGCTCGTCGGCGCCGCCGTCGAGCTGCCCGGCCCGCTCCACATCGCGCTGATCGTGATCGTCGCGATGCTGACCGGTGCCTTCTGGGCCGGCATCGCCGGTGTGCTCAAGACCCTGCGCGGCGTGAGCGAGGTCGTTTCCACGATCATGCTCAACGCGATCGCGACCAGCCTGATCGCCTGGCTGATCCTCACCGACAACTTCGGCGTGCAGCTGGAGGGCTCCAACGACCTCACCACCGGTGAGATCGCGGAGTCCGGCTGGTTCCCGAGCCTCAGCATGGGTGACGGCGGCGAGATCTACGGCTTCACGTTCGTCGCCTTCGCGCTCGGCATCGTCTACTGGTTCATCCTCAACCGCACCCGCTTCGGCTTCGACCTGCGCGCCACCGGCGCCAGCGAGAGCGCCGCCGCGGCCTCCGGTGTCGACGCCAAGAAGATGATCCTCACCGCGATGCTCATCTCGGGCGGTGTGGCCGGTCTCGCCGGTATGCCGACGCTGCTGGGCGACACCCACACGTACAGCCTCAGCTTCCCGACCGGAATCGGCTTCACGGGCATCACCATCGCCCTCCTCGGCCGCAACAACCCGGTCGGCATCTTCTTCAGCGCACTGCTGATCGCGTTCCTGGACAAGTCGTCCGCCGCGCTCGACCAGTTCGGCTACGAGAAGGAGATCGCCACGATCATGCAGGGCCTGATCGTGATCGCGGTCGTCGTCAGTTACGAACTCGTCCGTCGCTACGGGCTCCGCCGCCAGCAGCAGAAGGTGGGCGAGGAGCTCGCCGCAGCCGCCCGCAAGAACCGTGAGGAGGTGGCGGCGTAATGAGTACCAGCACTGTCTCCGCCGTGAGCGCGGCGCCCAAGAAGAGCGCCCGCCGCAAGCTGTCCGTCCCCGTCATCCTGCTGATCGTCGCGGGTGCGCTCGCCCTGGTGTCGCTGGTCCGCATCATCAGCGGCGCCGACGACCTGACCTCCGTCGGCCAGGTCTCCGGCGCGCTCCAGCTCGCCATCCCGATCGGCCTCGCCGGCCTGGGCGGCCTGTGGGCCGAGCGTGCGGGCGTCGTCAACATCGGCCTCGAAGGCATGATGATCCTGGGTACCTGGTTCGGCGCGTACGCCGGCTACCAGTGGGGCCCGTGGTCGGGTGTCCTCCTGGGCATCGTCGGCGGCGCGCTCGGCGGTCTGCTGCACGCGGTCATCACGGTCACCTTCGGCGTGAACCACATCGTCTCCGGTGTGGCGATCAACATCCTGGCCGTGGGGGTCACCCGCTACCTGTCCAACTTCACGTTCGACAGGGCCGAGGGCGGCTCCTCCAAGCAGTCCCCGCGCATCGACGAGATCACCAAGGTCACCATTCCAGGGCTCTCCGACTGGCTACGGGACATCCAGGGCAAACACTGGTTCTTCATCTCCGACGTCGCCGGAGTCCTCGGCGGACTGGTCACCAACCTGTCCCTGCTGACCATCGTCGCGCTGCTGCTGATCCCGGCCACCATCTGGATCCTGTGGCACACGGCGTTCGGCCTGCGGCTGCGCTCCTGCGGTGAGAACCCGGTGGCCGCCGAGTCCCTCGGCGTCAACGTCTACAAGTACAAGTACATCGCCGTCGTCGTCTCCGGCGGGCTGGCCGGTCTCGCGGGCGCGTTCCTCGCCATCGTCGCGACGGGCATCTACCAGGAGGGCCAGACCGGCGGCCGCGGCTACATCGGTCTCGCCGCGATGATCTTCGGCAACTGGATGCCGGGCGGAATGGCGCTGGGCGCGGGCCTGTTCGGCTTCACCGACAGCCTCAAGCTGCGCGGTGGCGCCGAGAACGTCCACGCGATGCTGCTCCTGCTGGCGATCCTGCTGCTGCTCGTCGTGGTCTGGCAGCTGTACAAGAAGAAGTACCTGCCCGCGGCGATCTCCGCCGTCATGTCGGCCGGGCTGTTCACCTGGTACGCGACGACCGACGAGGTCCCGAGCCAGTTCGTGGACGCCGCGCCGTACATCACCACGCTGCTCGTCCTGGCGCTCTCCGCGCAACGGCTGCGGATGCCCAAGGCGGACGGCATGCCGTACCGGAAGGGCCAGGGCAAATGACGGACGCCGCGGCACCGGCCGACTGGGAAGCCCTGCGGGAGGCGGCGCGCAAGGCCATGTCCCTTGCGTACGCACCGTATTCAGGCTTCCCGGTCGGCGCCGCGGCCCTCGTCGACGACGGCCGCACGGTCACCGGCTGCAACGTGGAGAACGCCTCCTACGGCCTCTCCCTGTGCGCCGAGTGCGGCCTCGTCTCGCAGCTCAACGCCACCGGCGGCGGCCGCCTGACGCACTTCACGTGCGTCGACGGCCGGGGCGAGAACCTGATGCCGTGCGGCCGTTGCCGACAGCTGCTGTACGAATTCGGCGGCCCCGCGCTGCTGCTCGACACGTCGGCGGGTATCCGTACGCTCGCCGACCTGCTCCCCGATGCCTTCGGCCCCCAGCACCTGGCGCCCGGCACCACGGAAGGAACCTGAAACTCCATGGACGTCATCTCCGTCATCCGGACCAAGCGCGACAAGGGCGAACTGAGCCCCGAGCAGATCGACTGGGTCATCGACGCCTACACGCGCGGTGAGGTCGCCGACGAGCAGATGTCCGCCCTCGCGATGGCGATCCTGCTCAACGGGATGAACCGCGTCGAGATCGCCCGCTGGACCGCGGCGATGATCAACTCGGGCGAGCGCATGAACTTCGCCCAGCTCTCCCGCCCCACCGCCGACAAGCACTCCACCGGCGGCGTGGGCGACAAGATCACGCTTCCCCTCGCGCCCCTGGTCGCCGCCTGCGGCGCGGCCGTGCCCCAGCTCTCGGGCCGGGGCCTCGGCCACACCGGCGGCACGCTCGACAAGCTGGAGTCCATCCCCGGCTGGCGCGCGCTGCTCTCCAACGAGGAGATGCTGAACGTCCTCGAGTCCACCGGCGCGGTCATCTGCGCGGCGGGCGACGGCCTGGCCCCGGCGGACAAGAAGCTGTACGCGCTGCGGGACGTCACCGGCACCGTCGAGGCGATCCCGCTGATCGCCTCCTCCATCATGTCCAAGAAGATCGCCGAGGGTACGGGCTCGCTCGTCCTGGACGTCAAGGTCGGCTCCGGCGCCTTCATGAAGAACATCGAGGACGCCCGCGAGCTCGCCGCCACCATGGTGGGCCTGGGCACCGACCACGGCGTACGCACGGTCGCCCTGCTCACCGACATGACGACGCCACTCGGTCTGACGGCGGGCAACGCCCTCGAAGTCCGCGAATCCGTCGAGGTACTGGCGGGCGGCGGCCCGTCCGACGTCGTCGAGCTCACCCTCGCGCTCGCCCGCGAGATGCTCGACGCGGCGGGCCTGAAGGACGCCGACCCGGCCAAGGCGCTCGCCGACGGCTCGGCGATGGACGTCTGGCGCCGCATGATCGCGGCCCAGGGCGGCGACCCGGACGCGACCCTGCCGGTCGCCCGCGAGCAGCACGTCGTCCACGCGTCGGAGAGCGGTGTCCTCACCACCATGGACGCGTACGCGATCGGCGTCGCGGCCTGGCGCCTCGGCGCCGGCCGTGCCCGCAAGGAGGACCAGGTCCAGGCGGGCGCGGGCATCGAACTCCACGCCAAGCCGGGCGACAAGGTCACCGCGGGCCAGCGCCTGATGACCCTGCACACGGACACCCCGGAGAAGTTCGAGTACGCCCTCGAAGCCCTGAACGGCGGGGTCCTTACGGCTCCCGAGGGCACCGAATTCACGCCCAACCCGATCGTCCTGGGCCGCATCGCGTAACGACGTCGCACGACGTCGCACGACCGAGCGGGGCCGGTGGATTCCACCGGCCCCGCTTTCGTCAGTCCCGTATCACCGCGTCGAGATCCAGCATGTCGGGATCCAGCGCCGCGGCGACCGCGTGGTAGCCGGCGTCGTTCGGGTGCAGACCGTCCTCGAAGACGTAGCCGGGGCGCGGCATGTCGGGATCGGCCGGGTCGGCCAGCGCCCGGTCCGCGTCGAGCACGGAGTCGTACGCCCCGCTCGTACGGATCCAGTGGTTGACGGCATCGCGTACTTTCTCGCCCTCCTCGCTCCACACCGGGAACAGAGCACCCCTGAGCGGCAGGATCGTGGCTCCGACGGCCATGACGCCACGGGCGTGGGCGGCCCGGATCAACCGCTTGTGCCCGTCGATGAGTTCCCGGGCGGTCACCTTCCGACCGGGCCGCATGCACGGGTCGTGGGTGGCGAGCCGCGGGGCGCCGATGTCGTTGGCGCCGAGATGCACGACGACCGCGCGGACACCGGGCCGGCCGAGTACGTCCCTCTCGAAGCGCTCGAGAGCCTGCTCGCCGTAGCAGGGGGAGTCGCCGAGCCATGAAAGATCTCCTCGGTGTGAGTCCGTCGAGGACAATCCCACTGTCATCGCGCCCCGGGATCAGTGGTGCTGTCCCCCGGATCAGGGGTGGTGCGGCCCACAGGAGGACGGCCACCGATGAGTTGCGGCCGCCAGCGGGGTCTCCCTGATGTGGATGCCGCGATGCCGACTGTTCTCGTCGTCGTCGGCCGGGTGACCCCGGCCGACGTCCCCCTTCTGTGCGCCGAACTGGACGGCCTGCTGTACGGCGCGGTCGCCACCGAGGTGATCTGCGACGTCGCCCGGCTGGCCGACCCGGACCTCACCGCCGTCGACGCACTGGCCCGCCTGCGGCTCACCGCCCGCCGGGCCGGATGCCGCATGCGGCTGCGCGGCGCCCGCCAGGACCTGCTGGTACTGCTGCGGCTCGTCGGCCTCACCGACGTCGCCTGATATCGCCGCGCATTTCTACCGGACAGTAATCCTTGCGACACGATCACCCGATGGGTTGTTTTCGCACGTGTGGGCAGCGGCCTTTGACGCATGTCTTTACCGGTCGACGGCCGTACCGCTCAAAGGCGCCAAATGGCGGAATGGGCGAGTTCAAGCGTGATTTTCCAACTGGCTTTTGACAAAGTTCACTCCTGCTTTTGTCGCCTTGTTTCACAGCCGAAATACGCGGTTGTTCTCGGTCAGTTCTACGGTCCACGGACGAAGAGAGCGGCACTTGCTGCAACAAAATTGGGCTGAGCGGGGCCAACTGACGGTTTTTCATCTGGTTCAGCCGGTGGAAGGGGGAGTCGCGCGTGTTGTCACCGATCTCGTCAGGGCGCAGACGAGCGAAGGTCTGCGTACCGTTGTGGCCTGCCCGCCGGGCGGCGCACTGGCATCGGCAGCAGCTGAGGCCGGAGCGCTCGTGCGCCCCTGGCCCGCCGTACGCGCTCCCGGACCCGGCCTGCCCGGCGAAGTGGTGACCGCCGCCCGGCTGATCCGACAGATCCGCCCCCATGTCGTGCACGCCCACAGCGCCAAGGCCGGGCTGGCGGGCAGGCTGGCCGTGCGCGGCCGGATTCCCACGGTCTACCAGCCCCACGCCTGGTCCTTCGAGGCCGTACGGGGTCGCGAGGCCGCCCTCGCCCTCACCTGGGAGCGGTACGGAACCCGGTGGACCGCGAGGACCCTGTGCGTCAGCGACACCGAGCGCAGGACAGGGGAGGAAGCCGGTATCGCCGCCCGCTGGTCGGTGATCCGCAACGGCGTGGACCTGAGCCACTTCGCCCCCGGCGAGGGCGTGAGCCGCTCCGCCGCCCGCGCCGCCCTGCCCCTCCTCTCCGGGATGCCCGCCGGAACGCTCCTGGTGGTCTGCGTGGGCCGCCTGTGCCGCCAGAAGGGTCAGGACGTCCTGCTGCGTGCCTGGCAGCGCGTGGCGGTGCCCGGCGCCAGGCTGGCCCTGGTGGGCGACGGTCCGGACCGCGACCGGCTGACGGCGGACGCCCCGCCGGACGTGCTGTTCGCCGGCCCGAGCCGGGACGTCCGCCCCTGGCTCCGCGCGGCCGACCTCGTCGTACTGCCGTCCCGCTGGGAGGGCATGGCCCTCGCCCCGCTCGAAGCCATGGCGTGCGGCAGGCCCGTCGTGCTGTCCGACGTCAGCGGCGCCCGGGAGAGCCTGCCGCCCGGCCACGAAGCCCACTGCCTCGTGCCGCCCGAGGACCCCGCGGCCCTCGGCGCGGCACTCACGGCGCTGCTGATCGACCCGGGACTCCGCGAGTCCCTAGGACGCGCCGCCCAGATCCACACCCGGTCGACCTGCGACGTACGCAACACCGCCGCAGCCGTCTCCGGCCTCTATCGGGAACTTCTCAGCCTGCACCGATCCATGACGAGGAAGCGCACCGAGCGATGACGACGGAGAGTGCATTCGCCCAGGCCACGGCCGTACCGCTCACGGCCCCATCGGTCCACCCGCCCCGCAGCGCCACCGGCCGCCGCTCCGCGCCCCTCGCCCCCCGGAGCATCCGCCGGCGCGGCCCGGTGGCGGGACTGTTCGCGGCCGACGCACTGGCGGTGGCTCTCACCCTGGCGCTGATGCCGCTGCCGGCAGCGGTGTTCGCCCCCCTCGCGACCCTCATGCTGGCGCTGCACACCTACCGCGGCCTCTACCGCCCCCGTCTGACCCCCTCGGCGTTCGGCGAGCTCCCCGCCCTTCTCCTCCTCGCCCTGATCCAGTGGTACGCCACGGCGGAAGCGCTCACGGCGTACGCCCCGGCGCACGCCGTCCCCTGGGGCACCCTCGCGCTCGCCGTCGCCACGCAGACGCTCCTCACCTGCGCCTCCCGCGCCGTCGTCTACCGGACCCGCCGCCGGACGGCCGCGCGGCGCCCGCAGTCGGCGCTGATCGTGGGTCACGGCCAGGTCGCCCACCAGGTCACAGCGGCACTGCACGAGAGAGCCGAGTACGGACTGCGCGCGGTCGGCAGGGTCGACCAGGCGCAGCCCTCGCCCTCGGACGACAAGCTGCCGGTGCTGGCCACCCTGGAGGACGTGAGCCGTGCCGTCATCCAGAACTCCGTACGCCACGCCGTCTTCACGCACTCACCCGACGAGAGCCCGGACACGGCCGCGCTCGTCGCGCTCCTCTCCCAGCACGACTGCCGGCTGTGGCAAGTGGACGCGGCCCCCACGCCCCACCGCTCCCAGAACCCCGACCACCTCTGGGGATTCCCCGTACGCCCCCTCGACCCCGGCCTCCGCAGAACGCTGTCACACGCGGTCAAGCGCGCGATGGACGCCTTCTTCGCCGCCGTCGCGCTCCTCGTGGCAGCGCCGGTCATGGCCGCGTGCGCCCTCGCCGTACGCCTCTCCGACGGCCCGGGCGTGATCTTCCGCCAGGAGCGCATCGGCCGTGACGGCCGCCCCTTCACGCTCCTGAAGTTCCGCACGCTCTGCCCGGCCGACGAGCACGAGTCCGCGACCCGCTGGAGCGTGGCCATGGACCAGCGCATGAGCGTTACGGGCAATGTCCTGCGTCGCACGTCCCTCGACGAACTTCCCCAGCTGTGGAACGTTCTGCGCGGCGACATGAGCCTGGTGGGTCCCCGCCCGGAACGCCCGTACTTCGTCGCGAAATTCAGCAACGCCTACCCCGGCTACCAGGCACGCCACCGGATGCCCGTCGGCATCACCGGCCTGGCCCAGGTGAACGGACTGCGCGGCGACACCTCGATCGAGGACCGCGCCCGCTTCGACAACCACTACATCGAGACCTGGTCGCTCTGGCAGGACGTGTGCATCCTCACGCGCACCGCCGCTTCCCTGTTCCGGCTCGGAGGCAGCTGAGCATGACCGCCCTGTGGACCACACCGGTACCGCACCCGCGCGTGGCCCGACTGCCGCTGCTGCCCCTGATCGCGACGGTGCTGCTGCTGGCGGTACCGATCCAGACCGCGGGCGCGGGCACATCCGCCAACATCACACCGGCGGACCTGGCATCCTGCGCCCTGGTGCTCGCGGCTCTCGCCCGTGCACTGCACCTGCGCCAACGCCCGCTCACGCCCGCCGCCGCGCTGGTCCTGGGCCTGACCACTGTCGGCATCGCCGTGGCCACGGCAACCGCCACGGACCCCACGGCCGCCCTCACCGGATTCGTCCGCTACCTCCAGGTCTTCGTCCTGGTCCCCGCGGCGGTGGTTCTGCTCCTCCGCACGCCCCACCACTTCCGCGTCATCACCGGCGCTCTGATCGTCCTGGCACTCGTCCAGGGCGCTACGGGGGCCTACCAGTACGCCACCGGCACAGGCGCGTCGTACATGGGCGAGGACATCCGAGCGGTGGGCACCTTCGGCCCCACCGACGTCATGGGAATGGCCACGGTGGTCTCCTACGGCCTGCTGGCGGCCCTGGCCCTGGCACTGCGTACACCCGAGAACGCGCCGTCCTGGCTGCGCCCCTGCGCGATCGCCACGGCGACAGCGCTGGTGATCCCGCTGGCGCTCTCGTTCAGCCGGGGAGCCTGGATCGCGACACTGATCGCGGCAGTGGCGATGATCCTCCTCACCGGCCCCCGCCAGGCAGCCAAAGCCCTGGGCGCCCTGACGGCAGTCGCGGTCATCCTCGTGGGCGGCTTCGGCGTCGGCTCGGAAATGATCTCCCAACGCCTCACCAGCATCACCGAGGTGACCGAAGCCCCCGACCGCTCGGTCAACGACCGGTACACGATGTGGGCGGCCGCGGCGAGCATGTGGCAGGAGCGCCCCGCCACCGGAGTGGGCCTCAAGGGCTTCCCCGCCCACCGCGACGGCCACGCGTCGATCGGTCTGTCCTCGGGCAGCGACACCGCGGGCGCGGGCCAGACGTTCCACAAGCAGCCATTGCTGTCGCCGCACAACATGTACCTCCTGGTCCTCAGCGAACAAGGACTGATCGGCCTCACGGCCTTCGTCGGCACCTGGGCGGCGGTCCTGGCAGCCGGCCTGCGCAGACTGACCGTGGGCCGCCCCGCAGGCGCGGCGGACTGCGGACTGGCAGCAGTGGGCCTGACGCTCTGGCAGACGGTCGACTTCCTGTACGCCGACATCGGCGGCCCCTCGACCGTCCTCACCGGAATCATCCTGGGCCTGGCCGCGTGGTGGGCCCTGGCGCCGTCCAAGGAGACGGCCGCATGACCGACGCCCCCGTACACCCGACGCAGCCCCACCCCAACCCCCCGGAGACACTGCTCGCCGCCCGGGCAACCCGCCCCGCCCCGCCGAAACTTGGCCGCTTTCTGGCGCGGGCCGCCGCGGTCACCGCCGCCCTGACCGCGGCCGGGGCACTGCTGGGCCTGGTGCGGGACCAGGCCGTCGCCCACCTCTTCGGCGCGAGCGTGGACAGCGATGCCTTCCTGATCGCGTGGACCGTCCCCGAGATGGCGTCCACGCTGCTGATCGAGGACGCGATGGCGCTGCTCCTGGTCCCCGCGTTCAGCCACGCCCTGGCCCACCGCGCGGCCCAGCGCACCCGGGACCCCGCACTGCCGGACGACGCCGTAAGGGCGCTGGTCCTGGCCACGCTGCCCCGTCTCTCCGCCGTACTGGCCTGCGTGGCCGGGCTCCTGGTCCTGGGCGCGCCCTGGCTGGTGCGGGTCCTCGCACCGGGGTTCAGCGACCCCGCCCTGGCCATCGAGTGCACCCGCCTGACGGCCGTCACCGTACTGACCTTCGGCATCACCGGTTACTTCAGCGCCGCCCTGCGCGCGCACGGCAGGTTCCTGCAACCGGCCGGCGTCTACGCCGCGTACAACCTCGGCATCATCGTCACGACGCTGACCCTGCACTCCTTCTGGGGCGTACGAGCCGCCGCGGCAGGCGTAGCGGCAGGCAGCCTCTTGATGATCCTGACCCAACTCCCCACGTTCCTGAAGCTGACGGCACGTCAGAAGGCAGCCGCCACAATCCACCCCGCCACAACGCCCCCCACCACCGTCACCACTACCGCCCCCCTCCTGGCCACGGCGCTCCTGGCCCCCGTGGTCCTCTTCGCGGTGAGCCGCCAGGCGCAGGTACTGGTGGAACGCTTCCTGGCGTCCTCGCTCCCCGGCGGAGCCATCTCGCACCTGAACTACGCGCAGAAGGTCGCGCAGATGCCGATGGTCCTGTCCCTGATGATCTGCACGGTGACGTACCCGGTGGTCGCGAGAGCCATGGCCGAAGGGGACGAGGAGGGAGCGCGCCTCCGGGTCGAACGGGACCTGGCTCTGGCGGGCATGGTCGTACTGCTGGGCACGGCGATGGTCCTGGGCTACGCGCCGCAGATCATCGAAGTCCTCTTCGAGCGCGGCGCGTTCGACGCCGAGGACACAGCCACCACGGCGACCGTCATGCGCGTATACGCGGCGGGCCTGCTGGGCCACTGCCTGGTGGGCGCCCTGAGCAGGCCGTTCTTCTCGGCCGGCCGCCCCACCTGGTACCCGGCCGCCGCGATGGCCGCAGGCCTGGTCGTCACCACCGCGGCCGGCGCGGCCGCGGCCGACCACTTCGGCGTACACGGCATCGCGGCGGCCAACGCCATCGGCATCAGCACGACGGCGCTGCTCCTCCTCGGCGGCCTGGGCTCGCGCGTGGTCCCCATCCGGGTACGGGCCGTCGCCGCCTCCCTGGCCCGCCTGACGACCGCGGCGGGGGCGGCGGGCGCGGCGGGCTGGGTGGCGGCACCGATGATCGCCGGCCCGGCGCTCAGCGTGGCGGCCGGCTGCGTGCTGGTCCCCGCCGTATTCGTCCTCACGGGGCTCGCCGTACGAGCTCCGGAGGTCGTCCACCTGCTGGCTCTCACCCGACAGAGGTTCCGTCATGGCCGCTGAAACAGCGACCCGCAGCACCCAACGCCCCGTCCACGGAGGCCACGGCCGTCCGTGGATCCTGATGTACCACTCGGTGGGCGACCCGACAGACGATCCCTACGGCATCACCGTCGCCCGCGACCGGCTGGACCGCCAACTGGGCTGGCTGCGCCGCAGAGGACTCACCGGCGTCGACACAGGCACACTTCTCCGCGCCCACCGGGCGGGCCGCGCCGCCCACCTGGTCGGGCTGACCTTCGACGACGGATACGCCGACTTCCTGCACGAGGCGCTGCCGGTGCTGCGCCGGCACGGGTTCACGGCGACGGTGTTCGTGCTGCCCGGCCGGTGCGGCGGCTCCAACGAGTGGGACCCGCTGGGCCCGCGCAAGCGACTGCTGACCGAAGAGGAGATCCGTGAGGCGGCTGATACGGGCATGGAGATCGGCTCCCACGGCCTGTACCACCGGCGCCTGACGGACCTGCCCGACGACGTACTGCGCCAGGAGACCCGCGACAGCCGCGAGTCGATCCGCGAGATCACCGGCACCGCCCCCGACAGCTTCTGCTACCCGTACGGCGCGGTCGATCCCAGAACGGCCGAGGCGGTACGGGCCGCCGGCTACACGCACGGCTTCGCGATCACCCCCGGCCCCCTCCTCGGCCCGTACGCCCTGTCCCGCACGCACATCAGCCACGCCGACCGGGACCTCCGCCTGTGGGCGAAGCGCCTGCGGCACCGCTTCCCGCTGCCCGGTGCCGCCCGGTGAAGGCGCTGCACATCATCACCGGACTCGGCATCGGGGGCGCCGAGCAGCAACTGCGGCTGCTGCTGCGCCACCTGCCGGTCCCGTGCGACGTCGTCACGCTGACGAACCCGGGGCCGGTGGCCGAGGGACTGCGTGCGGACGGCGTACGGGTCACGCACCTGGGGATAGGGGGCAACCGGGACCTCAAGGCGCTGCCCGCGCTGACCCGGCTGGTCCGCCGCGGGAAGTACGACCTGGTCCACACGCACCTGTACCGCGCCTGCGTCTACGGGCGGATCGCCGCACGGCTGGCCGGGGTCACGGCCACGGTCGCCACGGAGCACTCCCTCGGACAGACGGAGATCGAGGGCCGCCCGCTGACCCACGGCGCCCGCGCGCTGTACCTGGGGACGGAACGCCTCGGATCGGCGACGGTCGCGGTCTCCGGGACCGTGGCCGGGCGGCTGCGCGACTGGGGCGTGCCGGCGGCGCGGATCCACGTGGTCCCCAACGGCATCGACGCGGCGAGCTTCCGCTTCGACCCCGCGCGGCGCAGCGCCACGCGCGCACGACTGGGCGTCCCCGAAGAGGCGTTCGTGGTCGGCGGCGTCGGCAGGATCGTCCCGGGCAAACGATTCGACGTGCTGGTCCGCGCGGTGGCGGCACTGCCCGGCGCGTGGCTCCTGCTGGCGGGCGACGGCCCGGACACGGACGCACTGCGCACGCTGACGGCACGCCTGGGAGCCACGGACCGCATCCGCTTCCTGGGTGAATGCGACAGCACGAGCCCCGACGCGAAGGCGGGCACCACACCCGCCACCTCCACCGCTCCCCGCACCGGCATCCCCGCGTTGCTCTCCGCCATCGACGTCTTCGTGTCGACGTCGCGCGAGGAAGCCTTCGGCCTGGCCGTGGTCGAGGCGCTGGCCGCCGGTCTGCCCGTACTCCACCGCACCTGCCCCGCCATCGACGACCTGCCCCCGGGCCACTCACCCGGCGCCCGGCGCATCAGCGGCAGTGTCGGCGAGCTGACGGCGGCTCTGCGGCAGCAGAGGGAGGGCGCAGTGCGCCGACTGCCCCCGCCACCCGCCGTCAGCCACTACGACATCGCGCGCAGCAGCGCACGCCTCATGGACGTGTACGGACACGCCCTCGCCTCAGCTCCCTCGACCAGGAGAAAAGCACTCCAATGACCGATTCACCCGACCAGCAGCCGCAGCCCACCACCCCCGGACGGATCAGCCGGCTCCTCGCGCACACGAAGCGGAGGACCAGGACCACCCGTGGGCCGCTCTGGTGGCCCGTCCCCGTATGCGCCCTCCTCGGCACGGTGTGCGGAGTCTCCTACGGCGCCCTCAAGGCACCGGAGTACGCCGCGACCAGCTACGTCGTGGCCGTCCCCGCCAAGGGCGTCGAGCCCACGGCGGCTCTCGGCTACGCCCAGGCGTACGGCCGGATCACCACCAGCGACTCCACCCTCGCGTACGCGCGCGTGGCGGCGGGAGTGCCGCCGAAGGAGCTCCGTACCCGGGTCAGCACCGAGACGTCCCCCGACTCACCGATGATCGCGATCACCGGCACCGCCACAAGGCCCGCCGCTGCGGCGGACATCGCCAACGCCGTCGCCGAGGCCGTGTTCGTCAGCAGCAACCACGTCTCCAAGAACACCGGCGTGAAGCTGCTCGTCTTCTCCCATGCGATCGCGCCGACGGAGCCGGCCTCTCCGTCCGTCCCGATCAGCGCGGCCGTGGGCGGCTGCACCGGCGGCCTCATCGGCGGACTGGTCCTCCTGGTACGGCCGAAGCGGCCCCGCAGGACCACGTCGGCCTCGGTGCCGGCACCCTCCACGGCCCACACGGATCCCACGCCCAACCCCACCACCAACGCCGAGCGGGAGCTGGTGTGATGGCGGCCGCGCGGGGTCTCACCGTCACGCTCTGCCGCGATCCGGGCCGGTTCGCGCAGCTCCAGCCCGAGTGGGACGCACTCCACCGCCGCTGCGCCGCCGCCACCCCGTTCCAGAGCCACGCCTGGCTCCACTCGTGGTGGCTCTCGTACGGTACGAACAGCCGCCTGCGCGTCGTACTCGCCCGCCGGGACGGCCGGCTCATCGGCGCCGCGCCACTCATGCTCGTCCACCGCCCGATGCCGCTGCTCGTGCCCATCGGCGGCGCGATCTCCGACTTCTCCGACGTTCTGGTCGACGACGACGAGGTGAGCGGCGCCGTCACCGCTCTCGAACGCGGACTCGACCGTGCCGCCCGCCAGGCGGTCATCGACCTGCGCGAGGTGCGGCCCGGGGCGGCGGCCGAGCTGCTGTACGAGCGATGGACCGGCGCCCGGGGCCGGCTCACGGACTCGACGTGCATGGAACTTCCCGCCGAGCCGATCGACGACCTGGTCAAGCGGATGCACAGCAGCCGCGCCCAGCGCGTACGGGCGAAGCTGCGCAAGATCGACGCGCTGAGGATCGAGAGCCACGTGGTCTCCGAACACGAGGTGCCCGCCGCCGTCGGCCGCCTGCTGCGCCTGCACGAACTCCAGTGGCGGGGCCGCGGTGTCAACGTCGAGCACCTCAGGCCGCGCTTCGCCGAGCACCTGGTCCGCGCCGCGCGGCGGATGCTGAGGGACGGCGACGCCGCGGTCACGGAGTTCCGGCTGGACGGCGACGTGGTGGCCGTGAGCATGACCCTCCAGTCCGGCCTCCTGTCCGGCGGCTACCTGTTCGGCGCCGACCCGGGACTCCGGGACAAGAAGGTGGACGTGACGACGATGCTGCTGCGCCACGAGGCGCACCTGGCGGCGGGCTCGGGGCGTGGCGTACTGAGCCTGCTGCGCGGATCGGAACCGTACAAGAACCACTGGAGCCCGGAGACGGTCACCAACCAGCGGCTGCTGCTGGCCCGGTCCGGCCTGGAGCCCCTGCTGCGCATGCGCGAGTCGCAGGTGACCATGCGGGACCGGGCCGCCGAGACCGTCACCACGCGCTTTCCCGCGGCGCGTGACTGGCGTGACCGGGTGAACAGCTGGCGGGCGGACGGGGCGGTCAGGGCGACTGCCGCCGCCGGTACCCCAGGCGGCGTCAGGACTTCCAGTGCTTCGGGAGGTGGGGCCTCACACAGACCGTGAAGTCCCGCATCCACTGGTTGATCCACTCGCCCATCTCCATCGGCATGCACCACTCCGGGGAGTCGGGCCTCCGGTGCGGCTCGGTCGGCGTGGGCTCGACCGGCTTGATCTCGGCGGGCTTCGTCGCGGAGGGCGTGGGTGCCACGGGCGGTGTCGGCACCGGGGGCGCGGACGGCGGTGCGGAAGGGGGCGTCTGCGTCTCGGGCGCCGTCTGCCACCCGAACAGCTTCGAGCGGAAGACCTCCGACGACTCGGGGTTCTCTTCGCACTGCCAGACGCCGTGCGGACAGTAGTCGGTGATGGTCTGGTAGAGCGGCTTGTGCCGGGCCATCCACTCGAGCATCCCGGTCATGTACTCGGGATTGTCGCCGTTGCGGAAGAGCCCCCACTCCGGGTAGGAGATCGCCTTGCCGTGCTCGGCCGCGAAGTCGACCTGCTTCTGCAGTCCGTAGGGGTCGGACACCTGCTGGTCGAAGGTGTCGCCGGGAGGCTGGTCGTACGAGTCCATGCCGATGATGTCCACGACATCGTCGCCCGGATAGCACTCGGTCCACGGAATGGCGTCGATGCCCCGGTTCGGCGCGAAGTCGAAGCGGAACTGCTGGCCGGGAACGGAACGCATCGCCCTGACGATGCGGTTCCAGTACCGCTTCCAGGAGTCGGGGTCGGGGGAGCACCGGTGCGAGTACGTGGTGCCGTTCATCTCCCAGCCGAGGACGATCACGGTGTCCGGCGCGCCGAGCTCCACCAGGTGCTTGGCCAGCTTCCGGTAGTGGCGGTCGAAGCTGCCCGCCGCGCCCTCCTGGAGCAGGTCGCGGACCTCGTCGTCGGAGAGGCGCTCCTCGTTCCGCTCCAGCATGGGCACGTTGAGAACGAACATCCGGTCGTCCGCGCCGCGCCGCCACGCCGCCCAGGGGCGCAGGAACTCGGGGCGGCCCTCGATGTTCTGCCAGAGATCGCCCGGCAGGTAGGTGTGCCCGACGGACAGGTCCGCACCGCCCAGCCATTCCGACAGCTCAGCCATGCGGATCACGCCGTCGGCCCCGTAGTCGAGGTACGCGCCGATGGCGGGCGAGGGCTTCTCCCACGGACCCGGGGCCGCAGGCGGAGCGGGGGCATCGGCCGGAGCGGGGGCCTGGGCCGGAGCCGGAGTGGGACCCGGAGTCGGACCGGCACCGGCCCCCGCATCCGTGTCGCTGCCCGCGGCGGTACCCGCTGCCGCGGCCGGCGGAGGTGGCTCGGAGGGTGCTGCTTTCGCCGCCCCGCCGCCGAGAACACCACCGGCCACGGCGAGACTTATGGCAACCGCCCCGAAACAGGTGCCGGTGAGACGGCGCCTCTCGGTCATGACTCCTCCTACGGTCCGGTCCGTCGTTCTTACCGACGGGTCCGACAGTAGGCAGGAAGTCGTACTAATGGGCTGTCTGCATGCCCATTAATGGGCCATTGGTGATACGCGCCCCCTCGAACTCGCCCACTCGGGTGAAATTCGTGCGCAGTGATACGGGAGTGACGCGGACCGCCGTTGATCGGTTGAATGAGGGTCGCGCGGGAGTAAGCCTTCCCAGCCTGCAGCCCAGGGCCAGCCAGGCCCTGGGCTGCGCGGTTTTGTGCGATCAGAACGGTTCGAATGCGAAACGCAGTGCGCGGACGCGGTTGTCGAAATTCGAGTCGACGAGTTCCGGAATGCCCACCGCCCGCAGACCCCGTGGCCTGGTGAGCAACTCGTGGAACAGCGCCTTCATTTCCTGCCGCGCCAGATGCGCTCCCAGGCAGTAATGCGGCCCGCCCCCGCCGTACCCCAGATGCGGATTCGGATTCCGCGTGATGTCGAAGACATCGGGGCGCGCGAACACCGCTTCGTCGCGATTCGCCGACGCGTAGAAAAGCACCACCTTCTCGCCGGGCCGGAACTCCCGCCCCCCGAGCTCACATTCGGCCGTGACCGTCCGGCGGAACTGGATGATCGGCGTCGAGTGACGGACGATCTCGTCCACCGCCCCGTCGGCGTACCGGTCGAAGCCGGACTCCAGCAGGGCGCGCTGCTCGGGGTGTTCGGTCAGCAGGGCCAGCCCGTGCGCGATCGCGTTTCGCGTGGTCTCCACCCCGGCCACCAGCAGCAGGGAGAAGAAGGCGCCGAGCTGACGGGAGGAGAGCGACTGGCCGTCGATGTCCGCACGCACCAGCGCCGAGATCAGGTCGTCGGTGGGACGGCGGCGGCGCTCACGGGCGAGCTTCGCCATGACGAGCTGCATCTGCGCCAGCGCGCGCAGGCCGCGCCCGGGCACCCGCAGCCTGGCGCGCTTCACACCGACGTTCTCCGACGCGTGGTTGACGCGGTCGGCGATCTCCGGCCGGTAGCGCTCGGGGATTCCCATCAGGTTGCAGATGACCTCGAACGGCATCCGGGAGGCGACCGACGGCACGAAGTCACCCGGCCGCTGAGCGATCATCTCGTCCACCACGCGCCTGGCGACGTCACGGATGTCCTCCTCGGCGGCGGCGAGCAGGCGCGGTGTGAAGGCGCGGGCGACGATCTTGCGCATCGTGGCGTGCTCGGCACCGTCCATGTTGACCATGGAGTTCCCGAACACGGCCTTCGCCCAGGCGGCCGGCTCCGGGGTGGTGACGCCCGGAGCGCTCGCGAACTGCCGTGGCTGCCGGCTCGCCTCCATCACGTCCGCGTGCTTCACCAGCGCGTAGAAGCCCTTGCCGGCCGCGGCCCCGCCGGAGGAGCCGGCGCTCTCCCCGAACCGCACCGGGGCGTCGAGCCCCCGCAGCAGCGCGAAAGCTTTCAGCCGTTCGGAGCGCGGCAGTTGCCAGAACACCGGATCGGCGAGATCGGCGTTGTGCGCCCGCAGCATCTGCTGCGTGGACGCCTGTGTCGGGATCTTCATACCCACATCCTTCGAGAGCTCGGACGGCCGTTCTGGCCGAAGCCGGTTGCTGCGGACGGGGGAACTATGCACTGGTTCGGGCGTTTGGCTCGTTCTTGCAGAACAACAGCGTGTCTGCGAATCAGAGGGGACGTACGTATCAATGAAGGTGACCACCCGAGGTTCTGTCGCGGCGGCTTTCATGGCTTGCCTGGCGACCGCTGCGGCGGTCTCACCCGCCGCCGCCGGTACGTCGGTGCCCGTCGACCTGCCGCTGGAGAGCCTGCAGACGGTCCTTCCGGTCCAGGCCCCCGAGCTGCGCACCGGAGTGCCGGTGCCCGTGGCCGGCGTGCCGGACGGGCCGCGTCACGTCACCGGCCGGCTGCTGCCGGAGAACGCTCTGCCCGCCGTACCCTTCACGGCCGAGCTGCCGGACACCAAGCTCGTACTCCCCGTGGAGGACCCGCTGGGAGAGGGACGGCTGGGTGCGCTGGGTGCCGTCTCCGAAGCCTCGGACCTGGCGCTGACGGCGCCGGGTGCCTCCGTGGGCGCGCCGGTGTCCGCGCCCCGCGAGCACCTCCTGGGCCGGCCCGAGCCGGTCCTGCCGCAGGTCGCGCTGATCACGCCGGTCCTGCAGGGCACGCCGGCCGCCGCCCTGTTGATGGACTGAGATCCCGCATCCGGTGACCGGCGTCCCGCACGGGCGCCGGTCACCCGCGTACGAGAACTGATTCGCCGACGGGTCGTTGTCAACACCGAGGCATGTGGACATCGGAAGAGTGGACCAACGCGAGGGGCAAGGGGTATCGGCATGGGCCTGATCACGCGCAGGAGCGCAGCGACCGTGCGAGGGCGTTCCCTGACGCGCCGCATCCTGCTGCGCGGCGCCTTCGCGATGGGCGTGATCGCGGGCACGGCGGGGGCGCTCGCCCCGATCCTGGCCAAGAAGCCGGGAGCTGGCACCCGTGCGGCGAGCCGCCCGGAGGCGGCCGCGGGGGCACCGAAAGCGAAGGTGCCGGAGGCGGAGCCGGAGCGGTTCGCAGAGCGGTTCGCGGAGACCTACCGCGGCCGGCACATCCAGGGCACCGCGAGGGGCACGCTGCCCGCGCGGGCGAGCGGCGGAGCCCGCCGGGCGGGAGCCGTCGGCGACGCGATGACCGTTGCCGCCGTACGGGGCGTGGAGGTACGCATCGACGGCCGGCCGCTGCACGTCATGCGGCGAGCCGACGGCAGCTACCTCAGCCTCGTGAACCACTACGAGTCGTTCCCGACGCTGCTCGACGCGGCACGTGCCGCCGTCGACGAGCTGGGCGACGCCCAGCTGTCGGCGCACCCACTGCACAGTCTCTGAGGACGGGAGGGCCGATCGCGGTGTACACCCGGAAGAACCAGCGGGATCTCACCCGTACGGAGAAGAAGCGCTTGGTCAGCGCGCTCCTCGAGCTCAAGCGGTCGGGGCGTTACGACGAGTTCGTCACGCTGCACGGCCGGTATTACGTCACCGACGACGAGGAGGGGCCGCGCGCCAGTCACATGACTCCTTCGTTCCTCCCGTGGCACCGCCGCTTCCTCCTGGAGTTCGAGCGAGCCCTGCGGGCCGTCGATCCCGGGGTGTCGGTTCCGTACTGGGACTGGACGAAGGACAACACCCCGGCCTCGTCGCTGTGGGCGGAGGACTTCCTCGGCGGCACCGGGCGGGCCGGCGACGGGAAAGTGATGACGGGGGCGTTCGCCCACGCCAGAGGGAACTGGAACATCCGCGCCCGGGTCGGCGGCGGCTCCTTCCTCACCCGCAACCTCGGCCGGCCCTCCGACCCCGTCTCGCTGCCCACCCGGCAGGACGTGGCCAGGGCATTGAGCGATCCGCTGTACGACGCCGCGCCGTGGAACTCCACCGTGACCAGGGGCTTCCGGAACAGGATCGAGGGATGGGGGCACGGCGGCACGGTCAGGACGTTCAATCACAACCGGGTCCACCGCTGGGTCGGCGGTGCGATGCTGGGCGCCACCTCGCCCAACGACCCGGTCTTCTGGCTCCACCACGCCTTCATGGACCTGCTCTGGGACCGCTGGCAGAAGGCGCACCCGCGCTCGGGATATCTGCCGCGCAAGAAATTGTCCGCGTCCGATCCGCAACGCGGGCGGGTATTCAGCCTCGACGAGCCGATGCCGCCATGGAATGTGACGCCCGCGCAACTACTCGACCACAGCCGGCTATACCGCTACGCCTAGCGTCTGCCGCGTCGCCCTGGAGTCGGCCGCGTGCTCGGCGTCGCTCCACACGACGACTGCGGCCTCCCCCCGTACCTGAAGGGGAGGCCGCAGTCGTTGTGAAACCGGGGGCTCAGTGGCCGTAGGCGCCGTGCTCCGAGATGTTCGCGCAGGCGTTGCCGAAGGCCGGGTTGAGCAGGCCGATCACGTTCACGGTGTTCCCGCAGACGTTGAGCGGGATGTGGACGGGCACCTGGACCGCGTTGCCCGAGATGACACCCGGGCTCTTGATGGTCTCACCATGCGCTCCGGCGTCGGCGGTGGCCATGCCGGCCCCGCCGGCCAGGATCGCACCGGTGCCCGCGATGACGGCAGCTGCCTTCGCGATATGCGACATCAGTTCTCCTTGCGAGATGAAGAGGTCGACCGCAGGGCTTGCGGCCTTTACCTTCCTCCAACGCGGCAATGTGAGGGCAGTAACGGATCGAAAGGAAAATCCGCCGTATCGCCGGTGTTCCGACGCGAATTCGGCTCCCGCCCGGATGGTAAACGGAAAGGCATGTGGTCACAGGAATCGGAAAGGGATCCCGCGTGCACCTGCCGGAATCCCCGGCCGCCCCGCGTTCCTAGTCCTTCTCAAGACGCCCGGGCAGGTCGAACAGCGGGAACCAGCGCTTCGTGTCCAGGAAGGACGTGATCCCGCTGACCTTGCCGTCCACGATCTCGATGACCATGAGCGCCCACGGCTCGTACCCGTCGCCCGACTCGCTCGGGTGGTAGTGGGCGAAGGCCGGCGTGCCGTTGGCGACGGCCGGGACCAGCTTCGAGCCCCGGCAGATCTCGCCGACGCCCAGCATCCAGCCGACGATGTTGTCGTGGCCCTGGAGCCACAGGTCGTACGGCGGCATGGACAGGGTGGCGTCCTCGTGGAGCAGCGTGGTCAGGGCGGTCATGTCGTACCCCTCGAAGGCCGCGACGTACCGCTCCAGCAGCTTCTGCTGTTCCTCGTCGAGCGGATCGGCGGTGTCCGTCTCCTTCGAGCCGTGCTCGGCGATCGTCGCGCGGGCCCGCTGGAGCGCGCTGTTCACCGAGGCGACCGTGGTCTCCAGCAGCTCCGCGACCTCGCTCGCCTTCCAGGCCAGCACCTCGCGCAGGATCAGCACCGCCCGCTGCTTCGGCGGCAGGTGCTGGAGCGCGGCGACGAACGCGAGCCGCACGCTCTCGCGCGCGACGGCCGTCTCCGCCGGGTCCGCCACCGAGGGCAGCACCCGCCCGTCCGGCACCGGCTCCAGCCAGGTGATCTCGGGGCGGGAGTTGAGCGCGGCCTGCGCCACCGGGGTCGCGGCCGTCAGGTCCATGGGGCGGGCCCTGCGGTTGCCCGCGTTGAGCATGTCGAGGCAGACGTTCGTCGCGATGCGGTACAGCCACGAGCGCAGCGACGACCGTCCCTCGAACTTGTCGAAGTTCCGCCACGCCCGGACCATCGTGTCCTGCACGGCGTCGTCCGCCTCGAAGGCGGATCCCAGCATTCGGTAGCAGTACCCGGTCAGCTCGGTCCGGTGCTTCTCCAGCCGGGAATCCAGGTCCTGCGTCGCCATGACATCACTCATCGGTCCACCCCACTCGCCGCCTTCTGCACCAGCTCTTCGGAAGTTACCGGACCCCACTGACAATCAGGGCCGGGCCGGGAAAAGCGGGCGGCGAAAAGGGGCGGGACCGCGTGTGAGCTTCGAGGCGGTATGGGCCTCAGACTCGTATGGACCTCAGGCCCGTACGGCCCCACTGGTCAGCCGCGTCCGGCTCTCCCGCCGGGCCACGAGCTGCCGCTGTTCGACCCTGGCCACCCGGGTCCCGTACAGCGTGATCGACACGACCCCGAGCACCGCGACCAGACCGAGGAGCACGGTCCCCGCCCAGCCGCCGGCGTGGAAGGCCACCGCGCCGAGCGTGCCGCCGACGCTGCTGCCCAGGTAGTACGCCGACTGGTAGAGCGCGGAAGCCTGCGCCCGCCCCGTCTTCGCCGTACGGCTGACCGAGGACGACGCCACCGCGTGCCCCGCGAAGAAACCGGCGGTGATCAGCACCAGGCCCGTCAGCACGGCGGCCAGAGCGTCGGCCACCGAGAGCAGCAGGCCGGCCGCGGTCGTCGACACCGCGAGATACAGCGCGCCCCGGCGGCCCAGGCGGGCGACCAGCCTTCCGGCCGCCGCGGAGGAGACCGTACCGACGAGGTAGACCAGGAAGACGGAACCGACGACGCCCTGCGGGAGGCTGAAGGGAGCCTCGACCAGCCGGTAGCCGATCACTGTGTACACCGCCCCGAAGACCGTCATGAACAGCGCGCCGATGGCGTACAGCCGCAGCAGCAGCGGATCGGCCAAGTGGCCGCGGACCGTCTTCGCCAGCGCCCTCGGGTTCAGCGAACCGGGAGCGAAGTGGCGGGCCTTCGGCAGCATCAGGCGGAAGACCACCACGCACACCACGGACATCAGGCCGACGGCGGCGAGCGCCGCGCGCCAGTCCCACAGCTGGGCCGCCCAGCCGGTGACGATGCGGCCGCTCATCCCGCCGATGGAGTTGCCCGCCACGAACAGTCCGATCGCCGCGACCAGCGCCTTCGGCCGCACCTCCTCCGCGAGAAAGGCCATCGCGGAGGCCGGCACACCGGCCAGTGCGGCGCCCTGTACCGCGCGCAGCGCCACCAGCCACTCCAGCGAGGGCGCGAACGGCACCAGCAGGCCGACCGCGACGGCCACCGTGAGCGAGACCGTCATCATGCGGCTGCGCCCGAAGCGCTCCGAGAGGGCGCTCATCGGCAGTACGAACAGGGCCAGCGCACCCGTGGCGGCCGAGACCGTCCAGCTGGCGGCGCTCGCGCTCGCGCCGAAGTCGGCGGAGATGAGCGGCAGCAGCGCCTGGGTGGAGTAGAGGAGGGCGAAGGTCGCCACCCCGGCGGCGAAGAGCGCGAAACTCATGCGGCGGTAGCCGGGGGAGGAGGGGGCGAGACGGGAGTCGGCGTCGGCAACAACGGCGTCGGCGTCCACGTGGGTGGTGGACGCCTTGGTACTGGCAGGAGGCATGCATCGAACGTAGCCAGAGCAGGTTCATGCGTCCAATGCACAAAGCCGCGATAATCAATCCCATGGTGCATAACCCGAGCTCACGGCCCCGCCTGTCACCGAGCAGTTACGAAGAAGACATCCAGCAGGTACTCGCCCCGCGCCTCGCGTACTTCGCGGCCGTCGCCCGCCACGAGCACGTCACGCGCGCGGCCCACGAGTTGGCGGTCCCCCAGTCGACGCTCTCCCGGGCCATGGTCAGACTGGAGGAGGACCTGGGCGTCGCCCTCTTCGCCCGCAAGGGCCGCACGGTCTCGCTGACCCCCGCCGGCCGCACCTTCCTCACCACCGTCGACCGCGCGCTGGCCGAGGTCGAACGGGCGGCGGACTCGGTACGGGCCGACGCCGACCCCGCGACCGGCAAGGTGGCCTTCGGCTTCCTGCACACCATGGGCTCGGAAACCGTCCCCGGGCTGATCCGCGCCTTCCGCGCCGACCACCCGCGCGTACGGTTCCAGCTCGTCCAGAACTACGGCGAAGCCATGATCGAGCGGCTGCGCGCCGGTGACCTCGACCTCTGCCTGACCTCCCCGGTCCCGGACGCCCCCGACCTCGTCGCCCGCCGCCTCGACGAACAGCGGCTGCGGCTGGTCGTACCCGACGACCACCGCCTGGCCACGCGAAAGCGGGTGCGTCTGGCGGAGGCGGCCGACGAAGCCTTCGTGACCCTCGAACCCGGCTACGGGCTGCGCCGTATCACCGACGACCTGTGCGCCGAGGCGGGCTTCAAGCCGCGCGTCGCGTTCGAGGGCGAGGAAGCGGAGACCTTGCGCGGTCTGGTGGCCGCCGGTCTCGGCGTCGCCCTGCTGCCGCCGCCGGCGGTGGCCCGCCCCGGCGTCAGGGAGCTGACGGTGACGGCTCCTCGCGCCGTACGCGAGATCGGAGTCGCGTGGCTGGACGGCCACCCGGACACGCCTCCGGTGGCGGCCTTCAAGCGCTTCCTGCTGTCGCGCAGGGGCCACTTGCTTCCCGAGTGAAGGGCCGGATCACGGGGCTTACGGGCTCATGGGGTCTGGACTGATGGGCTCACGGACTCATGGGCTGGGCTCACGGACTGACGGCGAGCACCATGTAGGCCGCCAGCAGCGTCAGGTGAACGCCGCCCTGGAGGGGCGTCGCGCGCCCCGGCACGATGGTCAGCGTGCCGACGGCCACTGTGAGCGCGAGCAGCACCATGTGCGAGGCGCCGAGCCCCAGCAGCAGCGGACCTTTCATCCAGATCGAGGCGAGCGCGACCGCCGGAATCGTCAGCCCGATGCTGGCCATGGCCGACCCGAGCGCCAGGTTCAGGCTGGTTTGCACCCGGTCGCGGCGGGCAGCCCGTACGGCGGCGATCGACTCCGGCAGCAGCACGAGCAGCGCGATGACGACCCCCACCACCGAGGCGGGCAGCCCGGCTGCCTCGACACCCGACTCGATCGTCGGGGACACACCCTTCGCCAGCCCCACGACCGCGATCAGTGACACGGAGAGCAGCCCGAGACTGATGAGCGCGACCCGCTTCGACGGGGGGTCGGCGTGCTCCTCGATGTCGATCACCTTGCCCTGTGTGGTCATGGGCAGGAAGTAGTCCCGGTGCCGCCAGGTCTGGGTCATCACGAACAGCCCGTAGAGCACCACGGCCGCGAACGCCGCGAAGACGAGCTGGGCGGGGCTGAACTCGGGGCCGGCGGCGCTGGTGGTGAACGTCGGCAGGGCCAGGCTCAGGCCCGCCAGGGTCGCCACGGTCGCGAACGCCGCGCCGGTGCCCTCGGCGTTGAACACCGCGACCTTCCGCTTCAGCGAGCCGACGAGGAGGGAGAGCCCGACGATGCCGTTGCAGGTGATCATCACGGCGGCGAAGACGGTGTCCCTGGCCAGGGAGCTGTTCTTGTCGCCCGAGTCGGCCATGAGCGTGACGATCAGAGCGACCTCGATGATCGTGACGGCCACGGCGAGGACGAGCGAGCCGAACGGCTCGCCCACGCGGTGGGCGACGACCTCGGCGTGGTGCACGGCGGCGAGCACGGCGCCGGCCAGGAAGCAGGCCAGCAGCGTGACCACCGGTCCCGACAGGTCCCGTCCCCAGGCGAAGACCAGCAGCACGACGGCCAGCACGGGCACGGTGGTCGACCAGTGCGCGGCGCGGGCGCGGACCAGACGGATCATGCCCTCGACCCTGACAGAGGGGTACGCGGGGCGCGCGTCGTACGGCGCGGACGGCCGTGGCGGCGCTAGCGTCGAAGCCATGCCTACGCCCACCACGCCGCAGTCGCGTCCGCAGCCCGCCCGCTACACGGTGGAGATCAAGCCCCGGGCGGCCGATGCCGCAGGTCATCCCGACCACGGGTCCACGCTGCGGACAGCGGTCGTCGAAGCGACCGGGGGGACGGGGGCGTCCGGGTACCCGCGCTACGAGGGCGACGGGGTGGCGGCCGACATCGATCCGCGTACGCACGCGGTGGAAGCGATCACCCTGGACGGCGGGGAGCTTCCGTACGGCTGGGTCGCGGAGGTGGCGTCGCCGGAGGCCTGAGTCGTGCCGAGGCCTTCCCGAACCGGGGAACTGCCCCGGACCCCGCGCCCCGCTGAGGGGAAGAGCCCCGGCTCAGGGGGCCAATCCAGCCCGTCCCCCCGGTCCGGGAAGGGGAAGGCGGCGGGCGCGGGAAGGCAACGGAGGGCCCCGCGCAGCAGGACAGTCGCGGCTGCGCTACCGGCGCAGTGAGCGGCCGAAGCCGGAGGCCAGGGGCATGCGCAGGCCCAGGGGCGGCGGCGCGGCCAGCGCGTCGGCCACCGGGCGCGCGTACCCGCGTCCGAGGAGCGCGCCCATGACGAAATCCGCCGCCAGGGCCAGCACTTCCGGCCGGTGCTGGCGCAGCGAGTGCCCGTCCGAGTGGACCTCGAAGCGGCACGTGTCGCGATTGGCCTTCTTGGCCCGCGCCGCCAGCCGGTACGACAACTCCGGATCGGTACGTTCGTCGTTCGTGCCGTGCACGATCAGCACATGCCGCCCGGCCAGCTGCTTCACCGGCTCCTCCGCCGCCGCGACGTCGTCGTCCGGCAGCCACGGCGCGACCGCGAGCACCGAGTTGACGGCCGGGTGGTCCGCCGCGTGCAGCGCCGCCCGCCCGCCCATGTCGATCCCGGCCAGACACACCGGCACGTCGCCGTAGCGGCGTACGACTTCGTCCGCCGCCCACGCCGCGTCGGCCGCGAGCCGCGCGTCCGCACCGTTCCAGCCGCGGCCGCGGTACCGCACGACGTGCGCGACGAGCCCGTCGCCCCGCCCCGCCGCCGCCAGAGTCCGTGCCAGCGGCCGCACACCGGCGTACGCCAGTGGGGACGGTCCGCGCGCCGACAGCGGCTCACCGGCGGGAAGCAGTAGTACGACGCCGCTGACGCACGCCGTCCGGTCGCCCGCGGCCGCTCCGACCGCCCGGCCCAACCGGGCCCCGGAAACGGGGATTGCTTGCTGTGCCATGACAGAACAGTCTCAGAAGCGCAGATGTACTCCACCCGTCCGCACGGTCACTGTTACGTATCGACAGAGGTGATCTACGCGCGTAGGCGCTAGAGTGCGCAGATGACGAGCGAGACCCCCAACACGCCCACCGCGGACCAGATCCGCCGCGCCCCGAAGGTGCTGCTCCACGACCACCTCGACGGTGGTCTGCGGCCCGGCACGATCATCGATCTCGCCCGCGAGGCGGGTTACGAGTCCCTCCCGGAGACCGACGCCGACAAGCTCGGCATCTGGTTCCGCGAGGCCGCCGACTCCGGCTCGCTGGAGCGCTACCTGGAGACCTTCGCGCACACCTGCGCCGTCATGCAGACGCGTGACGCGCTCTTTCGCGTGGCCGCCGAATGCGCCGAGGACCTCGCCGAGGACGGCGTCGTCTACGCCGAGGTCCGGTACGCCCCCGAGCAGCACCTGGAGAAGGGGCTGACCCTCGAAGAGGTCGTCGAGGCCGTCACCGACGGCTTCCGCGAGGGCGAGCGCCGTGCGAAGGCCAACGGTCACCGCATCCGCGTCGGCGCGCTGCTGACCGCGATGCGGCACGCCGCCCGCGCCCTGGAGATCGCCGAGCTCGCCAACCGCTACCGCGGCAACGGCGTCGTCGGCTTCGACATCGCCGGCGCCGAGGCGGGCTTCCCGCCCACCCGCCACCTCGACGCCTTCGAGTACCTCAAGCGCGAGAACAACCACTTCACGATCCACGCCGGCGAGGCCTTCGGCCTGCCGTCGATCTGGCAGGCCCTCCAGTGGTGCGGCGCCGACCGGCTCGGTCACGGCGTACGCATCATCGACGACATCGAGGTCGCGGCCGACGGCAGCGTGAAGCTGGGCCGCCTCGCCGCATACGTGCGCGACAAGCGCATCCCCCTGGAGATGTGCCCGACGTCCAACCTCCAGACGGGCGCGGCCGACTCGTACGCCGCACACCCCATCGGGCTGCTGCGCAAGCTGCACTTCAGGGCCACGGTCAACACCGACAACCGGCTCATGAGCGGCACCAGCATGAGCCGCGAGTTCGAGCACCTGGTCGAGGCTTTCGGCTACACGCTCGACGACATGCAGTGGTTCACAGTCAATGCGATGAAATCAGCATTCATTCCTTTCGACGAACGCCTCGCTATGATCAATGACGTGATCAAGCCCGGTTACGCCGAGCTGAAATCCGAATGGCTGTTCCGGCAGACCGCCACGACCAGCGGTTCCTCCTCCCACGGAGGCTGAGCACCCCGCATCGGATGCGGCCGGGATGTCAATTCCCGGCCGCAGCCGTGTGTTTGCGGCGGACTCGGGGCGTGGCTAGCTTGCAGAGCCGCTCCCCATCCCCCGTTCTGCGAGGACGTTCTTTTCATGAAGCAGTCTGCTGCCAAGACCCTCGGTGCCGCCGCCCTCGGTGCCGCCTTCGCCGCTGCCGCCGCCGGCAGCGCCTCCGCGGCGCCGGCCGCTCCGGCCGTGCCCGGCCTGACGGGCGCGCTGAGCTCTGCCACCACGACGCTGCCCGTGCAGGATCTGGCCGGCAAGCTCCCCGCCGGTGCCCCCGAGGCTCTGACGAGCGGCGTGAGCACCCTCACCGGAAGCGCCACGACGGTGCCCACGACCGCCGGCGAGGCGCTGTCCAAGGCGCAGCCGTCCGGTGGCAGCGCCGACCCGGTCAAGGGCATGCTCGGCGGCCTGCCGGCCGGTACGCTGCCCGGCCTCGGTCGCTGACGCACCCGCGCAGCCCGGCGCCCGCACGCGGAAGGGGCGCGTACCGGAACGGATCCGGTACGCGCCCCTTCCCGTGCGTACGGCGAACTACCAGGCGGTCTTCTCTTCGGGCAGGAACACCCACAGCGCCAGGTACAGCAGGAACTGCGGCCCGGGCAGCAGACACGAGACCACGAAGATCACTCGCATCGTGGTCGCCGAGGTACCGAAGCGCCGTGCCAGCGCAGCGCACACTCCGCCGATCACTCGGCCGTTACGGGGGCGGACAAGGGCGGTCATGGCGGGCTCCTCGTGAGCTGGTCCGGGGGTCACTTCCGGTGTGCCTCCCGATATCTCCATACTGCTCGCGGAGACCCGTCCAAAGCGTCGCTCTACGGGGCGATCCCGACCCTGGGAATCGTAGGGGTAGGCCCCTGAGACACCTCGTCCCGGCGCAGGACACCGCCCCGCTCCGGTACCCGCTGCTGACCGCGGCGCAGCCGCGCCCGCCCCATCGGTACGACCGCAAGGTGCGCCAGAGCCACCCCGGCCGTGTTCAGCAGCAGCGAGTCGACATCGACGACCCGGCCGGGCACCCCGGTCTGGAGCAGCTCGATCCCCAGCGAGAACAGCGTCCCCGCCAGGGCCGTACGCGCCAGCGAGACCACCGGCGAGACGTACAGCCGGCCCCCCGCCATCGGCAGCAGTATCCCCAGCGGCGCCAGCAGCAGAAGCCCCTCGCAGATCCGCCGCGCCGCCCGGGCGGGACCGAGCGCGAGGTCCGCCTCGATGCCGGCCAGCGGCTGGAAGTTCGGTGCGGTCACCCAGGGGACGTCCAGGGGGCGCAGCGTCAGCAACGCGACGAGCAGCAGGTGCGCGACGAGGAGTAATCCTCCCGCCGCGCGGAAGCGGTTGATGACGGCGCTGCCGTCCGAGCCATGACGCACGCCCCCCAAGACGCGGGCACCGGCGGGATCGGTTCCGCCCCGAGCGACAGTGTGACGGGCCGCGCAGATTCGCCCGTCCGGCGGGTCAGCGCGTAGGACGGATCTCACCCAGCGTCGGCAGCACCGATTCGGGGCGGGCCTTGAGCGCCGCCGTGCACTGGTATCCGCGCACCGGGTCGTCGGAAGGGCCGCCGAGCACCACGGACCGGTCGGCGCCGGCCGCCGTGCTGTCCGCGTACGTGCAGACGATCTGCGCCAGCGCGTGGGTGGGCAGGTCCTCAGGCTGGCTGCTCAGTCGCAGCGCGTCCCGGGGGTCACCCGTGCGCGCCCCGGAAACGGCCAGTGTCTCCCGTACATCCGTGGTGAAACCAGCCTGCCTCTCCTCGTCCGAGGGATCCTTCTTCAGCTCGTCGAGGAGCGTCTGCGCGACCCGTACCCGGTCGGACAGCTTCTCCTCGGGGATCCGCACCGCCCGGTCGACCGAGACCAGCTGAGCGCCGCAGACCAGGTACACCTGCACCCCGGGTGCCGGCTCTCCCGGGGAGTCGTCCGGCGACAGTTCGCACGGCACCCGGGACGGCGCGGCGCCCGCGTCGACCGGTACCGACGTGGTGCGGATCCCGCAGCCCGCGAGCGCGGCGCAGAGCGCGGCGAGGGCCGCGAGGCGCGTCAGCCTGGACTTCACTGGTCCTCGCACTCCTGTCCTTCCCTCGCGCCGTCGTCGCCGTCGTCGTCCCCGTCCGCCGTCCGCGACACGTCGAGCGGCAGCCGCAGTACGAAGACGGCGCCGCCCTCCGGCGAGTTGGACGCGGTGATGTCGCCTCCGTGGATGTGCGCGTTCTCCATGGCGATGGACAGGCCGAGCCCGCTGCCCTCGGAGCGCGGGCGCGACGCGCTCGCCTTGTAGAAGCGGTCGAAGACGTGCGGCAGTACGTCCTCGGGGATGCCCGGGCCGTGGTCCCGTACCTCGATGAGCAGCTCGTGGTCGACGGGCCGCACGGACACCCGCACCGGGGAGCCGCCGTGTTTGAGGGCGTTCCCGATCAGGTTCGCCAGGATCACGTCCAGCCGACGCGGGTCGAGACGGGCCACGATGCCGCGCTCGGCGTCGAGATCCACCGCGTCCAGCCACGCGCGGGCGTCGATGCAGGCGGTCACCTGGTCGGCCACGTCGACGTCGTCGAGGACCAGACGGGCCGTACCCGCGTCGAAGCGGGTCACCTCCATCAGGTTCTCCACCAGGTCGTTCAGCCGCCTCGTCTCGCTCACCACCAGGTGCACGGCGGGCGCGATCATCGGGTCGAGGTTGTCCGCCTCGTCCTCCAGGACCTCCGCCACCGCCGTGATCGCGGTCAGCGGCGTCCGCAGTTCGTGCGACATGTCGGCGACGAACCGGCGGCTCGACTCCTCCCGCGCGCTCATGTCCGCGACCTTCTTCTCCAGCGACTCGGCGGTCCGGTTGAACGTGCGTGACAGATCGGCCAGTTCGTCCGTTCCCGACACCCGCAGCCGGGTGTCGAGCTTGCCCTCGCCCAGCCTGCGCGCCGCGTCCCCGAGCCGCTGCACGGGCTTGAGCACGGTCGTCGCGGCCGCCTGCGCGAGCAGCGCGGAGCCCAGCAGCGCGAGCGCGGTGGCGATCGCGAGGGACCAGGCCAGCGAGTTGAGGTCGTCGCGCTCCTGCTCCAGGGACGTCAGCATGTAGCCGGTGGGCCCGCCGCCGATCACCTTCGTGCCCGCCACCAGGAACGGCTTGTTCTTCGGGCTGATCCGCACCCAGTAGAGGTGGTACGGAAACTCGTTGGCATCCGTGACCTTCTGCCGCCGGTTCACCGCGTCCTGAAGTTCCCGGGGTACGTCCTCCAGCGTCAGGACATCGATGTCCGACGTGCCCGCTATCGGCTTCCCGGGCTCCCGCTCGTCCACCAGCAGCACGCTGTAGCCGGGGCTGCCGCCGGACGCCATCTGCGTCGCCGCGGCCTGGAGTTCGGCCTGCGTCGGCCGCAGCGGAAGCGTCGCCGCGCGGTTCTGCATCTCCTGGCGGAAGCTGTTCAGCGCCGCGTCCTGGGTGCGGGTGAGCACGGCCTCGCGGTTGAGCCAGTACGCGATGCCCGACGCCGAGACGGCGGCCGTCAGCGCCACCAGTGCGAAGACGACGACGAGTCGCAGCCGCAGACTGGTCCAGCGCGGTCCCGCCTGCGGGGACTTACCGGGGGCAGCGCTCACGAAGGCGAGTCCAGCCGGTAGCCGACGCCACGGACCGTACGGATGAGAGTCGGGGACGACGGTACGTCCTCGACCTTGGCCCGCAGCCGCTGCACGCACGCGTCGACCAGCCGCGAGTCACCGAGGTAGTCGTGCTCCCACACGAGCCGCAGCAACTGCTGCCGCGACAGGGCCTGGCCGGGGCGGCGGCTCAGCTCCAGGAGCAGCCGCAGCTCGGTCGGCGTCAGCTGCAGGTCCTCACCGTTCTTGGTGACCGTCATCGCGGACCGGTCGATGGTCACATTGCCGAAGACGGCGGCGTCGTTGGCCTCCCGCTCCCCCCGCCGCAGCACCGCGCGGATACGGGCGTCGAGGACCCGTCCCTGCACCGGCTTGACGACGTAGTCGTCGGCGCCCGACTCCAGGCCGACCACCACGTCGATGTCGTCGCTGCGCGCGGTCAGCAGGATGATGGGCAGCTGGTCCGTGCGCCTGATGCGCCGGCACACCTCGAATCCGTCGATGCCGGGCAGCATGACGTCCAGCACGATCAGATCCGGCCGCTGCTCGCGCAGCAGTTTCAGGCCGTCCTCTCCCGTCGCCGCGGTGGCCACTCGGTGGCCCTGGCGTGACAGGGAGAGTTCGAGGGCCGTGCGGATGGCGTCGTCGTCCTCGATCAGCAACAGGAAAGGCACGGGGGTCATTCTGACCCATGGGGGAGGGCTAGTTCGACAGTTGGAGCGCTCCCTTCCCCGCTCCCTTGCCTGTGACACGGCTGTGACAGTCGGCGGACACCCCGATGAAACTGCCCCGGCAAGCTCATTGGCACACGGACAGCAACGGACTCCACCGACGGGGGGCGCGAGATGAACGCACTGCACAGCACCACCTCCAGCGCAGTTGTCACGCGTCTCCACGACGTCACGCGGAGCACCGAGAAGTCCGGTGCCGTGAGCCAGCGGGGGTGCGCTCGTGGCATCGGGCGCCAGCGCACGCAGTCGTTGCACGTGGCTGCGGTGCCGGGCGCTTCTGTGGGGGGTATCGGGGGATACGGGGGAGCGGCGTACCGGGAGGCGACGGGGGAAGGCACTTCGGTGTCGGAGGCGGAGTTCACCGCCTACGTCCAGGAGCGCCGCGCCTCCCTGTACGCGACCGCCTACCACCTGACCGGCGACCGGTACGAGGCCGAGGACCTGCTGCAGAGCGCCCTCTTCTCGACGTACCGCGCCTGGGACAGGATCAGCGACAAGGCCGCGGTCGGCGGCTATCTGCGCCGCACCATGACGAACCTGCACATCAGTGCATGGCGCAGGCGCAAGCTCAACGAATACCCGACCGAGGAACTGCCGGAGACGGCGAACGACACGGACGCGATGCGCGGCACCGAGCTGCGCGCCGTGCTCTGGCAGGCGCTCGCCCGGCTGCCCGAACTCCAGCGCACGATGCTGGTCCTGCGGTACTACGAGGGCCGCACCGACCCGGAGATCGCGGACATCCTCGACATCAGTGTCGGCACGGTCAAGAGCAGCATCTGGCGGTCACTGCGCCGGCTGCGCGAGGACGAGGTCCTCAGCTTCGGCCGTGACGAGGAAGAGTCCTTCGGCGAGCTGGTGGCCTGAGGGGACGGGGGGCACGGGGGCCGCTGTTTCGGGGGAGACGGCGGAAAGCACGGGGGAAGTGCGGCGGGGCCGTACAGGCGGGGGAGCCTGTACGACCCCGCCGCACTGTGTCGTGCGGGTGCGGGTGCCTTCGCCTGCTAGGGCGTGGCCGGGGTGCGGTGGCGGCCCGCGGCGGCGGCCGCCAGGCGGCCCAGGGCCTCGTCCTTCGCGCACGGGTACGCCCCGAGCGCGGTCTGGCGGCCCACGATCGCCCGCTCGGCCCGCATCAGCCGCCACCCCCTGCGCAGCAGGAACGGCACCGACTTGCGCCCCTCACGCAGATCGCGCAGGAGTCGTCGGCGGAACGTCGTCGAGGGCCGCCCGCGCAGGCAGAGCGCGTCGGCGAGCAGATCCAGGTCCTGGCAGCGCGCCACGATGTCCGCCGCGAAGATCCCCTCCGCCACGAACAGGGGCGTGCGCTCGATGTCCAGCGCTTCCCTGCCCACGATGGAACTGGTGGCGATGGAGTACACCGGAACGTTCGTACGCCCCGTACGGCACAGTTCCTCGATCGCCGCGACGGCGGCGTCCGCGTCCCACGACAGCGGGGAGTCCCAGTCGATGTCCGTACCCCCCTCGACCTGCGGGAGCGTCGGGTCGTCGCCCTCTTTGTAGAAGTCGTCGAGGCGCAGCACGGGCAGGCCGGTACGGGCGGCCAGCGACGACTTCCCGGAACCGGAAGGGCCCGCGAGCAGGACGACGCGCGTGGGAATGGGGGATGAACTCACGGGGAACCATTGTGCGGCATTGACCCGGTCGGGGGACCCCACGGGCAGGACGTTGGTATCGAGCGTCACACCTCAACTACGCTGCGTGCGCTCATGATTACTCACTCAGGCGGGAACCCCATGGCACGTCACACAGGTCCGAAGTCCCAGCGGAGCGCTCTCCTGCGCGCAGGTCTGGCCGTCACCGCGGCCGGTGCGGCCCTCGCCGCGGGCTGCGCCGCGGCGCAGGCCGCGCCGGTGCCGAAGGAGGCCGGGATCGACGTACCGCTGGAGAATTTCGATCCGGCGGCGACCGGCCGGGCCCTGGCCGGCGGCCTCGGAGCCGCCACGGCCGGCAGCGTCGGCCCGGTCAAGGATTTCCAACCGAACCCGCTCGCGGGCACCGGGGTGGACCCCCTGGACAACGGACTGGGTACGCAGGTCGCGGACTTCCAGCCGCTCAGCACGGCGGCGGTCACCGCCCCGCTCTCGCAGGGCGACGCGCTGCGTGAACTGCCGCTGGTGGGGCCGGTGACGGGCCTGCTCCCGGGCTGATCCGGCCGGGGCATGCGGGCCCGGGCGTCCTGTTGGGCGTGCGCCGGGCACACGGCTGGGCACGCGACTGGGCCCCGTACCGGCGAAAGCGGTACGGGGCCCAGTCGCATGGGGTCAGTACGCCGAGCCGGAGGCGCCCAGAGTGCCCGTCGGGTGCCAGACCGTCTTCATCTCGAGGAAGGCCGTCAGGCGGTGCGTGCCGGGGTCGGCCGACCAGTCGCCGTCCACAGCCTGTGGACGGAGAACGCGCTTGAGGTTGTCCGCGGCGGCGATCTCCAGATCGCGCGCCAGGTCCGCGTCCGCGCCCGACAGGTCGATCGCGTTGACGTCCTGGTGCGAGGCGAGCGGGACCGCGATCTCGCGCGTACGCCCGGTCAGGATGTTGACCACACCGCCCGGCAGGTCGGAAGTGGCCAGGACCTCGCCGAGGGCGAGCGCGGGCAGCGGGGACTTCTCCGACGCGACGACGACGGCCGTGTTGCCCGTCGCGATCACCGGGGCGATCACCGAGACCAGCCCCAGGAAGGACGATTCCTGGGGAGCCACGACAGTGACGACGCCCGTGGGCTCGGGGGTGGAGAGGTTGAAGAACGGACCCGCGACCGGGTTCGCGCCGCCCACGATCTGGGCGATCTTGTCGGTCCAGCCCGCGTACCAGACCAGGCGGTCGATCGCCGCCTCGACGACCTCCGCCGCCTTGGACTTGGACAGGCCCTCCGCGTGTGTCACCTCGTGGACGAACTGGCTCTTGCGGCCCTCGAGCATCTCGGCGACGCGGTAGAGGACCTGGCCGCGGTTGTACGCCGTCGCACCCGACCACGCGCCGAAGGCCTTGCGGGCCGCCACGACGGCGTCACGGGCGTCCTTGCGGGACGCGAGGGGGGCGTTGGCCAGCCACTTGCCCTTGCCCGCCGCGTCGGCGGCTGATCGAGCTGTCGTCACTTCGTACACCCGGCCGCTCTCGGAACGGGGGAACTTGCCCCCGACGTACAGCTTGTAGGTCTTGAGGACACTGAGGCGATCAGACATCGAGGTAGGCCTCCAGACCGTGGCGGCCGCCTTCGCGGCCGAAGCCCGACTCCTTGTAGCCGCCGAAGGGCGAGGTCGGGTCGAACTTGTTGAAGGTGTTGGCCCAGACCACGCCCGCGCGGAGCTTGTTCGCGACCGCGAGGATCCGCGATCCCTTCTCCGTCCAGATGCCGGCGGACAGGCCGTACTGGCTGTTGTTGGCCTTCGCGACGGCCTCGTCGGGCGTACGGAACGACAGCACCGAGAGCACCGGGCCGAAGATCTCGTCGCGCGCGACGGTGTGCGCCTGCGTGACGCCCGTGAACAGCGTCGGCGCGAACCAGTAACCGGAGGACGGAAGGTCGCAGGGCGCGGACCAGCGCTCGGCGCCCTCCGCCTCGCCGGTCTCGGCGAGAGCGGTGATACGGGCGAGCTGCTCGGCGGAGTTGATCGCCCCGATGTCGGTGTTCTTGTCCAGCGGGTCGCCCAGGCGCAGCGTGGACAGCCTGCGCTTGAGGGAGTCGAGCAGCTCGTCCTGGACCGACTCCTGGACCAGCAGGCGCGAGCCCGCGCAGCAGACCTGCCCCTGGTTGAAGAAGATGCCGGTGACGATGCCCTCGACGGCCTGGTCGATGGGGGCGTCGTCGAAGACGATGTTGGCGCCCTTGCCGCCCAGCTCCAGGGTGACCTTCTTCTTCGAACCCGCGACCTGGCGGGCGATCGCCTTGCCGACGGCCGTGGAGCCGGTGAAGGCGACCTTGTTGACGTCCGGGTGCTCGACGAGCGCGGCGCCGGCCTCCCCGTAACCGGGAAGGATGTTGACGACGCCCTTGGGCAGGCCCGCCTGGCGGCAGATGTCCGCGAAGAAGAGCGCGGAGAGAGGTGTCGTCTCGGCCGGCTTCAGGACGACCGTGTTGCCCGTCGCGAGGGCCGGGGCGATCTTCCACGCGAGCATGAGGAGCGGGAAGTTCCACGGGATGACCTGGCCCGCGACGCCGAGGGGGCGCGGGTTGGCGCCGTACCCCGCGTGATCCAGCTTGTCGGCCCAGCCCGCGTAGTAGAAGAAGTGCGCGGCGACGAGGGGGAGGTCCGCGTCGCGGGTCTCCTTGATCGGCTTGCCGTTGTCGAGGGTCTCCAGGACGGCCAGCTCGCGCGAGCGCTCCTGGATGATCCGCGCGATGCGGAAGAGGTACTTGGCGCGCTCGGAGCCCGGCAGCGCGGACCACTTCTCGAACGCCTTGCGGGCCGCCCTGACGGCGCGGTCGACGTCCTCGGTGCCCGCCCTGGCGACCTCGGAGAGGACCTCCTCGGTGGACGGGGAGACGGTCTTGAAGACCTTGCCGTCGGCCGCCTCGGTGAACTCGCCGTCGATGAACAGGCCGTACGACGGGGCGATGTCCACCACCGAGCGGGACTCGGGGGCGGGTGCGTACTCGAATACAGATGCCATGGTGATCAGTCCACCGTCACGTAGTCGGGACCGGAGTAACGGCCGGTGCTCAGCTTCTGCCGCTGCATCAGCAGGTCGTTCAGCAGCGAGGACGCGCCGAAGCGGAACCATTCGTTCGTGAGCCAGTCCTCGCCGACCGTCTCGTTGACCAGCACCAGGAACTTGATCGCGTCCTTGGTGGTGCGGATGCCGCCGGCCGGCTTCACGCCGATCTGAATTCCAGTCTGCGCCTTGAAGTCGCGTACGGCCTCAAGCATCAGCAGGGTGTTCGGCGGGGTGGCGTTCACGCCGACCTTGCCGGTGGAGGTCTTGATGAAGTCCGCGCCCGCCAGCATCCCGAGCCACGAGGCGCGGCGGATGTTGTCGTACGTCGAGAGCTCGCCGGTCTCGAAGATGACCTTGAGGCGGGCCTTGTCGCCGCACTCGGCCTTCACGGCCACGATCTCCTCGTAGACCTTCAGGTAGTGACCGGACAGGAACGCGCCCCGGTCGATCACCATGTCGATCTCGTCGGCGCCCGCGGCGACCGCGTCACGCACGTCCGCGAGCTTGACGGGAAGCGCGGCACGCCCTGCGGGGAATGCGGTGGCGACCGAGGCGACCTTGATGCCCGTGCCGGACAGGGCCTCCTTGGCGGTGGCCGCCATGTCGGGATAGACGCAGATCGCCGCGACGCGGGGAGTCGTGCGGTCGGTCGGATCGGGATTGGCGCCCTTGGCGCAGAGCGCCCGGACCTTGCCCGGGGTGTCCGCGCCTTCGAGCGTGGTCAGGTCGATCATGGAGATGGCCAGGTCAATGGCGTACGCCTTGGACGTGGTCTTGATCGAACGGGTACCGAGGGACGCGGCGCGCGCTTCGAGGCCGACGGTGTCTACGCCGGGGAGCCCGTGCAGGAAGCGGCGCAGCGCAGCGTCGGACGTGGTCACGTCGGCGAACGCGGATGCGGGTGCAGTGGTGGGCATGGTCACCACTGCAGCATATCTACGCGCGTAGCGACCTGTACACCCCCGGGCCCCGCCGACCCGGTGTGACGTGAGGCAGAATCGGCCGCATGACTAGCAGCCCCGGCCACCCGAACAACTCCGGCGGCCCCGCCGAGCCCACGTACGCCGACCGGGTGTTCCGGTCGCCCTCCGCCCTCGTCGGCGGAGTCCTGGTGCTTCTGCTGGCCGCGTGGGTCGGCGGCGACGCACTGGTGCGCGGAGAGGGCCGTACGCCGTGGGCGGCCGTGGCGGGGCTGCTGTTCGCCGTGCCGCTGGTGGTGGCGTTCACCCTGCGGCCCGCCGTCTTCGCCAACGACGACCGGCTGCGGATCCGCAATCCCTTCCGGACGATCACGCTCCCCTGGGGGGCGGTCGAGGGCGTACGGGCCGGCTACTCCAGCGAGGTGTTCGCGGGCGGCAGGAAGTACCAGCTGTGGGCCGTCCCCGTGTCGCTGCGCCAGCGCAAGCGCGTCGCCCGCCAGCAGGCCAAGCAGGCGACGGACGACCCGTACGGCAGGACGTCCGCGACCGCCGACGTCACCGACGCACGAGCGCGCCGGGCACCCGCCGACCAGACCGTCGACGACCTGCGCGAGCAGGCCGAGCGGTGCGCTTCGCGGCCGGCCGCGCAGGGCGAGCCGGCCGTCCGGTGGGCTTACGAGATCATCGTGCCGTGCGTCGTGGGCGCCATCGCGATCGTCGTCCTTTTCGCCACGGGGTGACGCCGGTGCGGCGGGTCGGGGCGGCCTACGGCGGGCCCGGCCAGATCAGGTGCATGTAAGCCCCGAACCACAGGGATGACAGTGCCGCCCCGCCCATCACCAGCGCGCAGGTGAGCCGCCGGGCCCGTGCCACCGCCAGCGCGACCGGCAGCAGCAGCGGGAAGCCGGGGACCAGGAAGCGGGCGCGCGGGAAGTAGACGCCACCGCTGCCCAGGACGACCAGGAGCAGTAGGCCGGTGAACACCAGCAGCGGCAGCGGCTGGCGCTCGGCGGCGCAGAGCGCGAACAGGGCGACGGAGAGGAACAGCACCAGCGTCACCACCACCAGGAAAAGGTGCGGTTTCGACTGGTAGAGCAGGAACCGCCGCATCTCGCGCAGTGTGTCGGCCCCGCCGTCCCACTCGTTCAGCCACAGCCTCTGTACGGCGAGGTAGCCGTCCCAGCGGCCGAGTCGCAGGCCCACCCAGGCGACGTATCCGAGCCACCCCAGCGGCGCGGTCAGCCCGGCGGCGAGCACGGCGGGGCTCAGCTCCCTCCCGCTCTGCCAGGACCGCCACAGCGCCATCGCCGCCGCCACCGAAACGGCCGCGGCGACCGCGACGCCGGTGGGGCGGGTCAGGCCGGCGAGCGCGGCGAGGGAACCGGCCCACAGCCACCGGCCGGCCAGGACGGCGTACAGCGACCAGGCCGTCAGCGCCGTGAACAGCGACTCCGTGTAGCCCATCCACTGGACGGCCGCGACCGGCATGCAGCCCCAGAGCACGGCCAGCACAGTGCCGACCCGGCGCCCGTACAGCCGGTCGCCCACGGCGAAGATCCCCCCGGCCGCCACGAGCGAGAAGGCGACGGCGACCAGGACGCCGACGCTGGCGCGCGATCCCGGCGTCACGCCCGCGACGGCCTTGATCAGTACCGGGTAGAGCGGGAAGAACGCCAGATTGTTGCTGTTGCGGGCGGTGCCGAGCGTGGCGTCGTACCCGCTGTCGGCGATCTCCAGGTACCAGCGGGAGTCCCAGGACGTGGCGAGGGCGGGCCACAGGCCGTGGCCCTTGAGGTGGGCCCAGTGCGCGAGCAGCAGTACGCCGGCGAGGCGCACGGCGACGTATCCGGCCAGGGCGGGCGCGGCCCGCCGCAGGGCCTTGGTGAACCGGTCCCGCGTTCCTTCGTACGGGCGCCTGGTGGCGGGGACGGCCGTACGGGGCCGGCCGGTCACCGGGGATGCGGTCGGGGGCACTGCGGCAGCTCCTGGGACTCGGCGGGGGATACCGGGTCACCCTTCCTCGCACGCTCGGGAGAGGGCACGGAGCGCTGCGTCAGCTGCCGTATGTAAACCACTCGTCCGGGCGGTCGGCCCCGGGCAGGGAACCGGCCGCCCGGACGGGATGGTCAAATGCCGGCGGCCGCCGACAGGTCGCGCTTGATCGCGGCGAGGATGCCCTCGGCCCGCTCCTTGGCGCTCGCCAGCTCACTCGCGCCGGCGACCGGGACGACGGTCTCCAGGTAGCACTTGAGCTTGGGCTCGGTGCCGCTGGGCCGGACGATCACGCGGGCCTTCACCTCACCGTCCAGGTAGTAGCGCAGACCGTCGGTCGGCGGCAGCTTGTCGGTGCCGCGCGTCAGGTCCTCGGCGGCGGTGACGGTCAGTCCGGCGAGGGAGACCGGCGGCCGGTCGCGCAGGCGGCGCATCGCGTCGGCGATCACCGTGAGGTCCTCGACGCGGACCGACAGCTGGTCGGTGGCGTGCAGACCGTGCTCGACGGCGAGGTCGTCGAGGAGGTCGAGGAGCGTACGGCCCTGGGACTTCAGGACGGAGGCCAGCTCGGTGACGAGGAGGGCCGCCGTGATGCCGTCCTTGTCGCGTACGCCCTCGGGGTCGACGCAGTAGCCGAGGGCCTCCTCGTAGCCGTAGCGCAGGCCGTCGACGCGGGCGATCCACTTGAAGCCGGTCAGGGTCTCCTCGTACGGCAGACCCGCGGCGGCGGCGATCCGGCCGAGGAGGGACGACGACACGATCGACTCGGCGAAGGTGCCGGTCGCGCCCTTGTGGACCAGGTGCGCCGCGAGCAGCGCCCCGACCTCGTCGCCGCGCAGCATCCGCCACTCGTCCGTGCCGGGCAGGGGCACGGCGACGGCGCAGCGGTCCGCGTCCGGGTCGTTCGCGACGATCAGGTCGGGCTGCGCGCGGCGCGCGGTGGCGAAGGCCAGGTCCATGGCCCCCGGCTCCTCCGGGTTGGGGAAGGCGACCGTGGGGAAGTCCGGGTCCGGCTCGGCCTGCTCGGCGACGAGCACGGGCTCGGGGAACCCGGCGCGGGCGAAGGCGGCCGTCAGGACCTCCTTGCCGACGCCGTGCATGGCCGTGTAGACGACGCGTGCGGTGCGGGGGGACCCGGCGGTGAGGACCTCGTCCGTACGGGCGAGATAGGCCTCCAGGACCTCCTCGTCGAGGGTGAACCAGCCCGTCTCGGGGCGCGGCACGTCCGCGAGGGCCGCCACGGCGGCGATCTCGGCGGCGATCTCCGCGTCGGCGGGCGGCACGATCTGCGAGCCGTCGCCGAGGTAGACCTTGTAGCCGTTGTCGCGGGGCGGGTTGTGGCTCGCGGTGACCTCGACGCCGGCGACGGCGCCCAGGTGCCTTATGGCGTAGGCCAGTACGGGAGTGGGCAGCGGGCGGGGCAGGAGGGCGGCACGCAGGCCGGCTCCGGTCATGACGGCGGCGGTGTCGCGGGCGAAGTCGGCGCTCTTGTGCCGGGCGTCGTAGCCGATGACGACAAGGCCCTCGGTCTCGCCCTTCGCCTTCAGGTACGAGGCGAGGCCGGCGGCGGCGCGGACGACCACGGCGCGGTTCATCCGCATGGGGCCCGCGCCGAGCTCTCCGCGCAGGCCGGCCGTGCCGAACTGGAGCGTGCCGGCGAACCGGGCGGCGATCTCGTCCAGATCCTCGGCCTCGATGAGCTTGGCGAGCTCGTCGCGGGTCTCGCTGTCCGGGTCCTCGGCCAGCCAGGCCTGCGCCCGCGCGATGAGCTCCTGCTCCTGCTGCACGATGTGGTCCACCTCTCGTGTGTGGTGCGTTGCGATGCGCCCGCGGCGAGCTTGTTCCCCTGCCCGCCCCTTCCCGAACCGGGGCCGGCCCCAGACGCCGGACGCCCTCCGGGCGTGTCCTCGAACGCCGGACGGGCTGGATTCGGCGCGGACGGTTCTGCCGCGTGCGGCTACCTTCGGCGGACGGGCCGGAGGTAGCCGCACGGACATTCCGCGGGCACCATCCAGCCCGTCCGGCGTTCGAGGAACGGGTCTGGGGCGGAGCCCCGGTTGTGGGAAGGGGCGGGCAGGGGGACAGCCCCGCAGGGCCGGGGGCCCGGCCGGGCCGGGGGTCAGATGCGTTCGAGGACCTGGGCCAGGAGTGCGCCCATGCGGGTGGCCGAGTCGCGGCCGGCCTGGAGGACTTCCTCGTGGTTCAGCGGCTCGCCGGTCAGGCCCGCCGCCAGGTTGGTGACCAGCGAGATGCCGAGCACCTCGGCGCCGGCCTCGCGCGCGGCGATGGCCTCGAGGACCGTCGACATGCCGACGAGGTCGCCGCCCATCACGCGGACCATGTTGATCTCGGCGGGCGTCTCGTAGTGCGGGCCGGGGAACTGGACGTACACGCCCTCCTCGAGGGTGGCGTCCACCTCCTTGCACAGCGCGCGCAGCCGCGGCGAGTACAGGTCCGTCAGGTCCACGAAGTTCGCCCCGATGATCGGCGAGGTGGCCGTCAGGTTGATGTGGTCGCTGATCAGGACCGGCTGGCCGGGGCGCATGCCCGGGCGCAGACCGCCGCAGCCGTTCGTCAGGACGACGGTCTTGCAGCCGGCGGCGACGGCGGTGCGCACGCCGTGCGAGACGGCGGCGACACCGCGGCCCTCGTAGTAGTGCGTACGGCCGAGGAAGACCAGCGCGCGCTTGTCGCCGATCTTGTACGAGCGGACCGTGCCCGCGTGTCCGGCGACGGCCGGCGGCGGGAAGCCGGGCAGCTCGGTGACGGCGAACTCGTGCTCGGGCGCGCCCAGCGCCTCGGCGGCCGGCACCCAGCCCGACCCCATCACGAGGGCGACGTCGTGGGTCTCGGCGCCGGTCAGCTCACGCAGGCGGGCGGCGGCGGCGTCGGCTGCCGCGTGGGGGTCGGCGAAGCCGTCGGTGGGGGCGGGGGTAACAGATGCGTTCACGCCGACGAGGGTAACCGGTGAATCCCTACGCGCGTAGATGTCGCTGCCGACGGTGTTGCGATCGTTGCCTTGTCGGATCGGACGAAGGCAGGCTCACAGTCCTCAGCAGGGGCGCTTGCGCAGCTCCATGACGTAGTCGTGCGGCGCGCCCGCGGACTCCGCCGCGTCGGCGAGTTCCCCCAGGTAGCGGGCGGAGGGAAGTCCGCCCTCGTACCCGTTCAGGACGTACAGCCAGGTCGGCTCCTCGCCCTCCAGGGTGTGCACCCGCACCCGCATCCGGCGGTAGATGTCGAGTCCGACACCTTCCCAGCGGTCCATGGAGTCCTCGTCCATGGGGGCGATGTCGTAGAGCGCGACGAAGACCTGCGAGCGGGGGGCTTCCACGATGGTGGCGAGCGCGCCCTCCCAGCCCATCGACTCCCCGCCGAAGGTCAGCCGCCAGCCGTTGAGCCAGCCGGTCCCGCGCAGCGGTGAGTGCGGTGCGCGGCGCGTCATCAGCCGCGCGTCGAGGTTGCCGGCGTACGCGGCGTAGAGCGACATGTGATCGAGGGTACGGGAGGGGGTGGAGCGGCGGGGGCCGACGAGCACTGCGGCCGGATGGAGCCCCCGGGGCGAAGCACCTTGAAGCGTGCGGGACAATGGAGTACGTACTGCATTCCCCCCGGGCGATCCCCGGATCCCCGGCCGAGCGGGCAGGCGGGCCGGGATTGACAATGCGAGGCGGACTTTTTCGTGACCCGGATCGTGATCATCGGTGGCGGACCCGGCGGATACGAGGCGGCCCTGGTGGGCGCCCAGCTCGGCGCGGAGGTGACGGTCGTCGACAGCGACGGTCTGGGCGGGGCGTCGGTGCTCACCGACTGCGTACCGTCCAAGACTCTGATCGCGACGGCCGAGGTGATGACCACCTTCGACTCTTCGTACGAGGAGTTGGGCATCATCGTCGCCGACGACACGCCGCACGTCGAGCAGGCGGCCCGGGTGGTCGGCGTGGACCTGGGCAAGGTCAACCGCCGTGTGAAGCGCCTCGCGCTCGCCCAGTCCCATGACATCACCGCGTCCGTCACGCGGGCGGGCGCGCGCGTGCTGCGCGGTCGCGGCCGCCTGGAGGGCCAGCAGGGCCTCGACGGCTCGCGCACGGTCGTCGTGACGTACAGCGACGGCAACGAGGAGCGCCTCACCGCCGACGCCGTACTGATCGCGACGGGCGGGCACCCGCGCGAGATCCCCGACGCGCTCCCGGACGGCGAGCGGATCCTGAACTGGACACAGGTGTACGACCTGGACGAGCTCCCCGAGGAGCTCATCGTGGTCGGCTCCGGTGTCACCGGCGCGGAGTTCGCCGGCGCCTACCAGGCGCTCGGCTCGCGCGTCACCCTCGTCTCCTCGCGCGACCGCGTGCTGCCGGGCGAGGACCCGGACGCCGCCGCCGTGCTGGAGGACGTCTTCCGGCGCCGGGGCATGAACGTCATGGCGCGCTCGCGCGCCGAGTCCGCCAAGCGGGTCGGCGACCGGGTCGAGGTGACCCTGTCCGACGGGCGTGTCATCAGCGGTACGCACTGCCTGATGGCGGTCGGAGCCATCCCGAACTCGGCGGGCATGGGCCTGGAGGAGTCGGGGGTCCGGCTGAAGGACTCGGGGCACATCTGGACCGACAAGGTCTCGCGTACGAGCGCTCCCGGCGTGTACGCGGCGGGCGACGTCACCGGAGTGTTCGCGCTCGCGTCGGTCGCCGCCATGCAGGGCCGGATCGCGATGTACCACTTCCTCGGCGACGCGGTGACTCCGCTGAACCTCAAGACCGTCTCGTCGAACGTCTTCACCGACCCCGAGATCGCGACGGTCGGCTACACCCAGGCCGACGTCGACGCCGGCAAGATCGACGCGCGCTCGGTGAAGCTGCCGCTGCTGCGCAACCCGCGCGCCAAGATGCAGGGCATCCGCGACGGCTTCGTCAAGATCTTCTGCCGTCCGGGTACGGGCATCGTGGTCGGCGGCTGTGTCGTCGCGCCGCGCGCGAGTGAGCTGATCCATCCGATTTCGATCGCCGTCGACAACAACCTGACCGTGGAACAGATCGCGAACGCCTTCACGGTCTACCCGTCCCTGTCGGGATCGATCGCCGAGGTCGCACGGCAGTTGCACACCCGCAAGACGTCGGCCGAGGCGTAGCGGCGGGGCGTCGGCCGAGGCGGCCGACGGACGTCCGGCGGGCAGGCAGGAGGCATACGCATCCGGCGTACGCCGCCTATACCACTCGGCGCCCCAGTTTGGGCACAACTTCTGTTATTCGGCGCAAACTGCTGAAAACTATCGGCCGCCCAGGTTACTGTCAGTTTCGTGTTCGCTGCAGAACGTCGCCAATTGATCCTCGAAATGGTGCGCGCCAACGGGGCTGTATCGCTCCGTGAGCTCGCCCGCGTCGTCCAGACCTCCGAAGTGACCGTACGGCGGGACGTGCGGGCACTGGAGGCAGAAGGACTCCTCGACCGCCGGCACGGCGGTGCGGTACTGCCGGGCGGTTTCACGCGGGAGTCCGGCTTTCCGCAGAAATCCCATCTCGCGACCGCGGAGAAGACGGCCATCGCCGACCTCGCCGCGGGACTCGTCGAAGAGGGCGAAGCCATCGTCGTCGGCGCCGGGACAACCACGCAGGAGCTGGCCAGACGGCTCGCCCGGGTGCCCGGGCTCACCGTCGTCACCAACTCCCTGCTGGTGGCCCAGGCGTTGGCGCACGCCAACCGCGTCGAGGTCGTCATGACCGGCGGCACGCTGCGTGGCTCGAACTACGCGCTGGTCGGCAGCGGTGCCGAGCAGTCGCTCCAGGGGCTGAGGGTCTCCCGGGCCTTCCTCTCCGGCAGTGGACTGACCGCCGAGCGCGGCCTGTCCACCTCCAACATGCTGTCGGCGAGCGTCGACAGGGCATTGGTGCAGGCGGCCGCCGAGGTGGTGGTCCTCGCGGACCACACCAAGCTCGGCACGGACACCATGTTCCAGACCGTGCCGACCGACGTCATCACGCGCCTGGTCACCGACGAGCCGCCGCAGCACGACGATCGTGCGGCGACGGAGCTGCAGGCCTTGGCCGATCAGGGAGTGCAGATCGCCGTCGCGGGGCCGGGGGCGGCAGGCACGGGGGGTGACGGCGCCCCCTCGGGGCGCCAGCCCCGCCGGGACATGCCTCTGCCGGGCCAGCGGCGTACGCACCCGGGCGGTCCCGGGGCCGGCGCGCAACTGCGCAGCGCCGGATCGCTCGCGGAGCAGCAGGCGGGACCGGCCGAGCGGGAGCGGGCGCGCGTCGCCGATCTGCGCCGCCGCTGAGGAGCGCCCCCGGTTACGCCGCGGCCTCGGGGCGCAGGCCCTTCAGTGTCAGTGTCAGCAGCCGGTCGGCCAGCTCCGGGTCGTCCGGTGCCTGTTCGGCGGCCAGCGCGATGGCGTTCGTCAGCTGCATCAGGTCACCGATCGAAACGTCGGGCCTGACGGCGCCGCTCTCCTGGGCCCGTACGAGCAGCCGCTCACCCGCCGCGTTCATCGGCGTACTGCATCGCGCGAGCGCCGAACTCTTGTCGTGCGAGGCCGACATGAGCTCCCGGGCGAGACCCCGGTACTCACCGGCGTGCGTGACGATGTCGCGCAGCCAGGTGACGAGCGCCGAGCAGGGCGCCTCGCTGTCGGCGAGCTTCCGTGAGTGCGCGAGGAGTTCGTCGACGGCGCCCTGGAAGACCGCGCTCATGAGGGCGTGCCGGGTGGGGAAGTGCCGGTAGAGCGTGCCGATGCCCACTCCGGCGCGCCGCGCCACGTCTTCGAGTGATGCGTCGGTGCCGTGCTCGGCGAAGGCGGTACGGGCCTCGGCCAGTACGCGTTCGTAGTTGCGCCGGGCATCGGCCCGCATGGGCCGCACAGCCGCCGCGGACATCTGCCGCGACTCCGGGGCGGGCGCCCGCGTGCCCGGCGCACCCGGCGTCTGTGGTCTGCTCGTCGCCATGGCCCTGCCCTTCTCCTGCTCCGGTCTCCAGGATGCCATTGCGAGCTGAGGGCCCCGCCGATTTCGGACGCTGTTGGTTAATTCGGCCCTTGCTGTGCCCCGCCGAGCGTCAGCTCGGCGGGGCACAGCGCTGCGAAGTGGCTGGTGCGGGTGAGGGCA